>JABMPE010000658.1 GCA_013203845.1 Rhodopirellula sp.
AAAAAACTGATTCGCTTGTTGATGCTGACTCGGACCTACCAGATGGACAGCCAGGTGAACCTCGCATACGCCGACTCCGATCCGCAGAATCTGTGGTGGCATCGCATGCCGATCCGGCGACTCGAAGGGGAAGCCATTCGTGACGCCATGCTGTCTGTTTCGGGCAGGCTCGACCCAACAGTATTGGGATCACCCGTGCCGGTATACCTGACTGCATTCATGCAGGGACGAGGGCGACCGGGATCAGGACCACTGGATGGCAACGGACGACGCAGCATTTACACGTCAGTCAATCGCAACTTTCTGCCACCGATGATGCTGGCCTTTGACACGCCGATTCCATTCACCACGATCGGTCGTCGCACTCAGTCCAATGTTCCGGCCCAGGCTCTGATTCTGATGAACGATCCGTTTGTCGTTCAGCAGGCCGAACTGTGGGCAAAGCGAACGCTGGCCGAGCATCCGGATGCAGCAGAGGCTCGCATCAATTCACTTTACGAGAGCGGATTTACGCGGCCCGCGACTTCCGATGAGATTCAGGAAAGCATTGAGTTTCTGAAGGGTCAGGCCTCCGCTTACGGAGCGGGAGCGAACTGGGAAACCGATGTCCGAGCATGGGCGGACCTGTGCCACGTTCTGTTTAACGTCAAAGAGTTTGTGTTTCTGAAATAGGTTGCGCACTTCCTGCAAGTCAATTGTTCGCTTCCGGTTTTGCCGCAGATTGTCGCCGATGAACGCAGCTTCGATGTAGCGATCTGCGTCCATCAACGTGTATCTGCGGCTGATTTTCCGAGTCGACATGTTCAGGGATGTGAGAACTCCGGGAGACGCCGTCATGTTGCGAGTTAACGATCGAATTTCCATTCCGTTTACCGAATTCGACTTCACGTTCGCTCGCAGTGGCGGTCCCGGCGGGCAGAACGTCAACAAGGTGAATTCGAAAGTCACGCTGCGCTGGGACATCGTGAAGTCGTCGACGTTGCCCGCGGACGTCCTTGCCAGATTTCGAGCGAAATATCATCGACGCATGACTAAAGAAGGCGACCTGGTCATGCACAGCCAGCGGTACCGCGATCAGGGACGCAACGTTGCTGATTGTCTGGAGAAGCTCCGCGAGTTGCTGCTGGAAGTCGCTGTCGCTCCTCGAACCAGGCGACCAACTCGCCGAACGAAAGGCTCGGTGCAGCGCCGACTGAACGATAAGAAACAGCAATCGGAAAAAAAGCAAAGCCGTCGACAGTCGGGAGGCGAAGACTGAAAACGAATGCTGGAAGTGGTTTCGATTCGTAATTCGTTTGAAAGTAAATGAGTCAATTGATGTTGAACATTGAAACGGACCTCGTTCGTCAATGGGTCGAGCAGGCGGTGCTGGGTCTGGGGCTTTGTCCGTTTGCGGGTGAGCACTGGCGTGCCGGGCGCGTGCGTCTGGCGGTGACGCGTGCGGCCTCAGAGGATCTTCTGCTTGACGACCTGCGTGCTGAGATTGCCACGCTCGACACAACCGATTCGGCGCTGCTGGAGACCACGCTGCTGATCATCCCGAATCTGTTGCGGGAGTTTGAGGACTACAATCAGTTTCTCGATCGAGTCGACGAACTCCTCGACGCACACGGCTGGACAGGGCAATTTCAGATCGCGAGTTTTCATCCCGATTATCAGTTTGCCGGCACGCAGTCTGACGATCCCGAGAATCTGACGAATCGATCTCCGTACCCGATACTGCATGTACTGCGAGAGAGCACGTTGAGCCGGGTGTTGTCCGAACACCCGGATCCCGAGCAGATCCCTGAGACCAATATCGCCACGCTGCGAGCTTTGAGCGAAGAACGTCGGCGGCAGATTTTCGGTATCTCGTCCGAAACCTGATCTTCTCGATGCCAGCTGATTTCTCGAATTCCCGCTGGAGTGAGCCGCTGGTTCGGCTGAGTGCTTCGAGCGGATCGAAAATATAGAAAGTTCCCTGTTGCACTCGACGCGTGCATAACGGAACCCACCCGGATCGCGATGGAGGTTCGGGCGGGTTTGTGATTCAGCGATGTCTGGCGGCGGTGAAGCGTCATTCCGTCGGGTTGGCGGCGACGTTCGGATAGCCAGCTCGCAGTCCAAAGACGACCGTTCCATCGTCCAGCCGAACTTCGACAGGCAATCTGGCTCTTTGAAATGCCCGGATGGCGGCTTCACGTGCTTCCTTTTTCGAGGCGCTGCGGGTGCCGAGGATCCATCGTCCGCGATGCTCCACGAATAGCGAGTAGCAATGGAGCTTCTGGATCTCATCCAGAATTCCGTGATCGATCTGGGCAGTCTGTTGTTTCAGTTGATGTGCCGGTGCAACCATTTAATTCATCCCCCCATGATTCAGCGCGTCGGTGTTGGACAATCTTAGGTGCAGGGAAATAACTCGGCGTTGACATGTGGTCCGAAAACGACGAACTCGCTGGCCTGAAAGGCCGGTTCTGCCGGCCCGTACGGCATTTCCTTCAATCTTTACAGGAGGTATGTGCCTTACAGAACGTCCCATGTCGGAGGGTTTTCCGATCTGGCAGAGTTTTCGGCGGTCGAGCGGGCAGCGGAGTTCCGTTTGTTCGGATTCTCTACGCGGTACCGGCAGACGTTTGGAGCGGTCTTCAGGAACGCTCGGAGAGCGGTGTCTTCCTGCCTGAATTCGTCAGGCTTCGTGCCGACGGCGGAATGGGCACACGAAGGCAAAGAATAATGTGGCGACGCAACAGCCTTGCGCAAACCAGTCGCCGTGGGCGACGTAGAAACTGCTGCGGGAATCAAGCGGGACATCCGTCACGAGAGCGGCGTTAAGGGATTTACGCAGCTCGCCGGTCGCCGGATCCCGCATGGTTGAAATCGATTCTTCACGGGTTTCGGCGTCGCCATTGATAAACACGTCCGGTTCGGTCAACACGCCGTCGCCATCGATCACCGCCGAGATGCCGGTGTTGACCGCTCGCACCAGCGGCGTACGTGTTTCGACTGCGCGGAACGATGCCGTGATGAGGTGCTGATTTAACTCACTGGAACCCTGGGACGAGCCATCTTTCATGGAATGGACGAACCAGCCATCGTTCGTTTGATTCACAAAAACATCGATCCGCTGACCGGATGCGTCCGCTTTATCAGCGATGCTTCGAACCAGATGCGGGACCGTGTCTTCAAAGCAGATGATCGGAGAGAAGTTCCAGCCGCCGTACCGGAAGACTTTGGCAGACTCACCCCGTTCCAGTCCGCCACTGTCACCCAGCGGGCTGAGCGACGCCAGGAATGGAAGCTCTTCCTTCAGGGGCGTGTATTCGCCGTAAAGGACGCGGTGCATTTTGTCGTAACGGTTTTCGATTCCCGATTGCGGAGTGACCAGCACGGACGAGTTGTACGCCTTCATGGTGTCGTGGCCAGCGACCCAGGTATCAATACCGATCATCATGGCGGCATTGGCGCGTTCACTCATCTCACGCAACTTTGTTCGGACGGCGGGATCGGTCCAGGAATCAACCCAGCGGATCTGTTCCGTGCGGTCGAAAGGAGGAGCCATGGACAGCAACTGAGCTTCCTGGACGCCAGGTTCCACGATCTGCAGCGGCCAGCGGAACATCGTTTCCGGCCACACGATCAGGTCCGGCTGATGCTGGACCGCCATGCCGGTCAGCGCGTCGTGGTAGCGGAAGATCGTCGCGTACTCGTCTTTTGAATGCTTCAGCGAGGTCGGGAAGTTGCCCTGAATCAGCGCGACGCGTGGGCCGGGCTTGAAGTCTGCCTGCGAGCGCCGGACGACTCCATAAACGACCGCCGCCGCGACGACAGTCAGCGTGATGCCGACGTTCAGCCAGGGACGACGGAATTCTGCGCGGCTGGAATTCTGGACGACGATCTCGTCGGCGGGGAGATGAGCGAATTCTGCGGGCACTTCCACTGGCGGGAACAGTTTAAGACGCTCCAGCCAGGACAGTGGAACGAGGCCGCTGACACAAGTCGCTGTCAGCATGACGACGAAGCTGACGCCGTACGCACCGACCAGATCGCTGACCTGGATCATTTCCGGCCATGCATACTGAGTGTGTCCGACAAAGTACCAGGC
This sequence comes from Rhodopirellula sp., assembly GCA_013203845.1. Taxonomy (GTDB): domain Bacteria; phylum Planctomycetota; class Planctomycetia; order Planctomycetales; family Planctomycetaceae; genus JABMPE01. Next base: position 4,082 of record JABMPE010000658.1, read on the forward strand.
GAAACCGGTCATCAATGTGGCTCGCAGATACTCCAGACCTGTCCAGACGATTGGCACGGTGACCAGCATCGGCAGGCCGAATCGATGCACAGCTCCACGCGAAATGGCCACGCAAACGGGGAAATACATCGCCACATAAACCGCCAACGCTGCCCATGCAAAGTACATCGCCGGGTCGCCCAGCCGCATCCATTGCAGCGTCGCCAGCGACCACACCAGCCCGGACGCGTATAACACGGAGTACATGAAGCGTGTGGGGCGTTCGAGTCTTACCAGCAGGATCATCGGCGAAAGAGCGATCCAGCCCAGCCATCCCCAGTCGAGCGGGGTGAAGCTGCCCCAGAGCAGCACGGCGGTAGTGAGCGTGCAGGCCACGGCGCCGCGGACAGGTGCGGGAGCGGACTGCGCCGCTTCAATGATCTCTCGAACCGTTGGTTCATGCCGTTTCGCGGACGCGGGGTTCATCGTAGAGGACTGTCCGGTCGGCGAGGTCTGGGGCAGGATTTGCGTGGCCATTGCATCCATCCATGGAGCGAGAAAAAGCAGGCTCTGTCAGTGTTCCAGGTTCCGGATTGATCCGACATTTCAATAATTTGAAATCGCGGAAGTTCGCGGGGTGGGTTGTCATGAGGTCGCGGAGAGCTTTTACGAAATCGGCGACGCCACGAAAGCATGACTCTGTGCCCACTGCGTTTTCCGTCCGGCGTCCTTTGCGATTAAAAATTTCAAAACTTCAATCTGTCACGATCCCGTTAGCTAGCGATCCCAAAGAATCACCTCGACACGATCGTTGACGGCGTATTCCTTGGGTTCGGGTGGAAACACCACCATCGCATCGGCATCGACCGTCGACTGCAGATCAGACGAACCGTGCCACTTCATCAACCGCACCATCGGCCCGTCTGCCGTCCAGTCGACCGACGCTGGAAAGTACGTCTCCCGATCATCCTGGTGGGAGTGCGAATGCGTCAGTCGTGCCGTCAACGATTGTGGCGTCGCCGGAAACTGGCCGATCAGCCGGCGTATTGCCGTCCGCACGAACAGTTCAAAACAGACCATACTGCTCACCGGATTTCCCGGCAACCCGAATACCAGACACGAGTTGCTGCCGCGTCGAAGCCTTCCGAACCAGACAGGTTTGCCCGGTTTGACTCGGACTTTGTGGAAGATCTGCTCGACTCCAGCGTGTTCGAGTTCGCTGGGAACGAGGTCCAGTTTTCCTGCCGAAACGCCTCCGGAAAGCAGCAGAATGTCCGAATTCAAGCCTTCTTTAATGAGACGCCGCAGGTCGGCGCGGTTGTCCCGGGCGATTCCCAAAGGCACCGGCACGCCGCTGGCGTTGCGAACCTGCGCACACAGCATCGTCTCATTGGAGTTCCGGATCTGCCCCGGTCCGGGCGTTTGATCGGTGGTGACAAGTTCGTCGCCGGTCGCCAGTACAGCCACGATTGGTTGGCGGCGTACGGCGATCCGAGCATCACCGAGTTCCGCCAGCGCGGCCAGTTCCTGCGCCCGCAGTCGTCGCCCGGTCGGAACAATCTCTTCGCCAATGTGTTTGTTCGTCCCTTGCCGGATGACGTTTCTTTCAGGCGAGATTGACTCAACCAGAATTCGCACGCGATCAGAATTCCCGTTGATCAGCTCGGTCTGCTCGACCGGCACGACAGCATCCGCACCTCCGGGAATCGGTGCACCGGTCATGATCCGGGTTGCCTGCCCGGAAACGATGTCGCATGACGGTGTCCGCCCGGCGGTGATTTCGTCAACGACGACCAATTCGACACGATTGGACGAAATATCGGAAGCCTTCACGGCGTATCCGTCCATCAACGATTTATCGAACGGCGGCGAGTCTTCCTGACTGATAACGTCCTGGGCGGTGGTCAGGCCGAGAGCTTCATCCAGCGCAACCATCTCTGGTTTAAACGCGACCACTTCGCGAACTATTTGATCGAGCGCCTGAGTAACAGTCAGCATGATGACCTGACATCTCCGAAAAAATGGACTCACCGGCATAAGAGTCTATCGACGTGGCGTTCGAATGTTTAATGCAGCGTCAATCGTGGAATGACATGGCTGATTTCTCGATGGAACGAGCTGTTCGGTTGGCAGAATGTAGAAAACTGGAATTACCTCTGAAATGTCTGCGGTTGTCCGCCCTGACGAGTAACTGGTGACGAAATGTCGCCAAACCATTCGGCGGAGGGGCTGAGACCCGAATCGTAAGGTAGATAACTGAGTCATCCGCCGTTCAGTACATACGGCGAATTCTCGATATCAGATTCAGGATATTTCCAACCAGTCTGTTTGCCAGGTGTAGCACCTTCTGTGAGTACTTCAGCCGATCCTCGATCAGTCGCCTTCGAAATCCTTGCCAGACATCAGTCCGCCGAGGCGGCTGATGTTCTGCTTCAGGCATTGGAATGCAACGATGATGAGGCAAGGCAGTTGGCGGCGGCCACGGTTGTCAAACGCCGCGGACAACAGAGCGTTCTGGAGGTTATCCGACGTGTCGAAACTCTGCACGACGAGGCCTGCCGGGAATTCAGCCACTCGCCAGAGCGGTTCCAGGTAGCGCTGGAAGAAGCGATTTCAAAGCTGGACGACGACACGCGAAATGCCGCCGTCACGTTCATTTGCCGTACCGGGAACGTCGAGCAATTCGGAATGCTGCTCGACCAGTTGGAGTCGTCCGACGACTCGTTTCGTGAGATCGTAGCCGAAGCTGTTTTCGATCTGGCCGGCCGGCTGTCGCAACGCATTCGATCGAAGGATGAGACGCTCCTGCCACATCTCGATCAATCCAGCCTGAATATCCATCGTGCAGCGATGCTGAACGAACTCGACCAACGACTGCATCGATATGAAGCTCTGACCAATCCTCTACCGCTTTTGAAATCACTGCTGATTCTTGGAGGGCCGGATGATACAGCCATCCGGAATGTCTTCAACAAACGGGGCGAGTCCTGCAGGTGTGCTGCTCAGAAGTTGTTGTCAGAGGATTCTCATCCAGCGCTGTTTGGCCTGCTTGGCGACTTTCTGACGCATCACGCCCCACCGGTAACGGTCATGGATGCCATTCGGGCGCGGAACGATTTCGAATTTGTGCTTCACTTTCTCTCGCATCTGCCGAAGAAGCCTTCCGGACATCTGGCGTTAAATCTGGCGAAGTTGACCGACCTCGCATGGCTACAGGATTCGATGGACCTGCTGGAGCAGCTTCCCGTTTCGGTACACGATCGTCTGGTTGTTGTTATTAATCATGCTCCATTGAAGGAAGAAACCAGACTCAAGCTGAAGACGTGGATCGTGCGACACTCTGGAGCTGAGGCCCGCGAAGCCGCGAACGACGTGCTGAAGGAACTTCCCGCTGAGGAAGCAAGTCAGATTCTTTATGACGGACTTGCGAGTTCCGATCCGCAGGTCGAAGCCTGGGCGACACGTCGTCTGCGTGCTCAGAAGCTGCCAGATACGTTTGAAGAACTGGTCAAGCGGCTTGACCGAAATCTTGACGTCGTACGCGATGCTGCTCGCAATGAGTTGTTCAGCTTTGATCTGGATTATCTGTTGCAAATCTTTGGCGATCTGTCGCCTGGCCAGTCCCGGCAATGTGGACAGACTTTACTGAAAATCAATCCGAATGCTCTCGCCGAGTTGATCGGTGAGATTACTCATCCCTTTCGACGACGACGGATCCGAGCAATCGAGGCGGCGGAGGCTCTTGGATTTGTAAATAGGATCCTGCCAAACCTTCTGAATGCGTTGTCGGATCCAGAGCCAAGTGTTCGTTGCGCCGTGGTCGAGGCACTTGTCAAAAATCCGTCGATCGAAGCCATTGAAGCCATTCGAAAGTTGACCGACGATGAGAATCGTCACGTTCGCAGTTCGGTGGAGACAGTGCTGGCGAATCTCAGCAATGTACTGAAATCGGAGAACGCTGGATTTGCGACGCAGGTACAAACGCAGGCCGTTAACTGAATCAAACCACCGGGACGCTCATCGGGGAAAGCCGACATGACTCTACTGGCTTCAATATTCCTGTTGTCGACTTCTTTGCTGGCGGCAGAGTTTGAGCTGCTGAGATCACCGGCCGCGCGGGGCGTTGCGTGGGTTGTCGGTCTGGTTTCTGTGGTGGGGGCTGCATGGCTCGCTTCGATTGTTGCGGGTTCGATAAAACGCAGGACGCGGGCGAAGCAGATCTCGACGTCAAAGCAGTCGGCAAATGTGTTTGACGAAATCTGCGATGCGCAAGGGCTTATTCGCGAAGAAAAACGCCAGTTGCTCGACGCGGCGACACTCCTGGAGCTGCCCGCGCCAGCACTACTGTTTATCGACTCCGGGCTGCTTAACAAACTTGCGACATCGGGTCGGGATGACGCGGGCGAATTCAAAAAGCTTGCTGACCGACTCTTTCCGCCAGCTGCGCTTCTTTCGGAATCGGACCTGCGGGAGCTGACGAAATCCGTCGCGACGGTGTGACGTGATTTGAGTCGCAGCGGATAATAATCAGCGAAAGTTACGAAGAAGCCACTCTCGAACCGTCGACGGTCAGACGACCAGCGGCAAACAGTCGGATGGCTTCCGGAAAGGCTTCGCATTCGGCTTCGAAGACTCGTTTCTGAAGCGTGTCCGGCGTGTCGTCGTCCATGACCGGCACGACCTTTTGCAGGATGATCGGCCCGGCGTCGTATTCATTATTCGCAAAGTGGACGGTGCAGCCGCTGACTTTGGCACCTCGTTCGAGCACGGCTTCGTGAACGTGATGGCCGTGAAAACCTTTTCCACAAAACGCCGGAATCAGCGACGGATGAATGTTAATGACCCGGTGTTCGAAGTCTTCTGGAATCTGGACGAGGCTCAGAAAGCCACCCAGGATGATCAGGTCGACTTCGGCTTCGCGGCAGAGTGCGAAGATTCGATTGCTGAATGATTCCACCGAGTCAAATTCTGAGCGGACAACCGGTTCGCATGCCAGTCCGGCATCGCGGGCACGTTCGACTCCGCGGCAATCTTCATTGCTCGCGATGACGATCGGAAACTCAGCATCCAGCTGCCCGGCCCGGTTCTTTTCGAGCAGATTGAGCAGTGTTGTGCCGCCGCCGGAAATCAACACGGCGAGACGGATGGGACGGTTGAGCGCAGGAATAGCGGTCGGCATGAAAGGTGTTACCTGAGACGGGCAGCGCGTTCACGCGTCCGGTTTTGGTTGGCGACGTTTAAGAGCGGCCTTCTGTTTCAGCCGCTGGCGAGCTTCGCGGATGGGCTGCATCATTTCTTCGATCGTCTGCCACCGATCGTCCGGATGTTTTTCCAGCCCCTTCATGATCGTCGCTGCAATCTGTTCGTCGATGCCTGGAGCCAAGGCACGGATATCTTTTGGTGGCTGATTAATCGCGTGCAGTACGGCTTCGAGCGTTTCACCTGCGTCCCAGGGATGCGTCTTCGTAAACATCTCGAAGCAGGTCACGGCGTATGCAAAGATGTCGATTCGCTGATCGGTTTTCTGTCGCTTGATCAGTTCCGGAGCCATGTATGACGCCGTGCCTGTTCGGTTTCCCGGTTTCTGAAACGGCGGAGTATTGGGGACGACCAGGCCAAAGTCGATCAGCTTGACGACGCCGTCTGAGTCAACCACGATGTTTCTCGGGCAGATATCGCGATGAATCCAGCCGGCTTCGTGGAAATATTTGATGCCCTCGCCGAGTTGCAGAATGAAATTCAGTCGATTCTTCTGCATCACCTCGTTCTGCGTGTCGACGAGAAAGCTGAGACTGACGCCTTCGACAAATTCCATGACGAGAAACTGCTCATCGTCGATCGTCGTGCCGTATTCCAGCGTGTTGACGACGTGCTTGTTTTTCAGCTGAACCGCAATCTCGCCTTCGGTCGGTTTGTTTAACCCCAAGAAGCGAGCTTCCAAACGAGCCGTCTTGAACTTGTCGAGAACTTTGACGGCGACCTGTCGGCCGGACACCGTATCGTTGGCTCGCCAGACTTTGGACATGCTGCCCTGGCCAACTCGACCAATCAGGTCGAACCGTTTGGTAACGTCCGTGCGGACGACCTTCGGCTTCTTCTCGAAAAACTTTTTGAAGAAATTCATCGAACGTGGTCTCACATGCCACAGTAATCGATGATGCGGGCAATCTCGCTCCGCAAATGATGCCGATGCACGATCCTGTCGACGAAGCCTGCGTCTTTAAGAAATTCGCTGGTCTGAAAATCTGGCGGCAGTTCTTCGCCCACAGTGGCCTTCACGACTCGCGGTCCGGCAAATCCAATCAGCGCTTTGGGTTCGGCGATTATGACATCACCGAGTGCAGCGAAGCTGGCGGCGACGCCACCCATCGTCGGGTGCGTCAGAATTGAAATATACAATCCGCCGGACTCGCGAAACTTGGCAAGTGCCGCAGACGTCTTACCCATCTGCATCAGCGAGATGATGCCTTCGTGCATGCGTGCTCCACCACCGGAACCACTCAGGATGATCAGCGGCAGGTGCATTTCGGTGGCCGCTTCGATCGCTCGCGTCAGCTTCTCGCCCACGACAGAACCCATGCTTCCCATGATGAAGTTGGAATCAGTCAGGGCGAAGACCAGCGGGCGGCCTCGCATGTATCCCTTGCCAGCGACACAGGCTTCCGTCAGCCCAGTGCGCTTCTGTTCGGATACCAAACGATCGGCGTACGGTTTTTTATCGACGAAGCCCAGTGGATCGCATGGCCTGAGATTCGTGTACCACTCCTCAAAGGAGTCGGTGTCGAGCAGTTGCTGGACTCGTACTTTCCCCGGAACAATGAAATGGTGGTCACATTGCGGACAGACGTACTGATTTTCTTCGACTGAACGTCGATAAACGGTCGCATTGCAGCCGGGGCATTGTTGCCACAAGCCTTCAGGTACGCCGCGTTTCTGCCGCTTGGTCTGGTCCTGCCAGGATTCAACATCCGGTTTGGCCTGACTCATTGTGAGTTGCCCTTATTCATCACAGGTCGCAGCGGCAATAGGTATCTGCTCGCTCGAGCCGGTTCGTTCGTTAGCTGACTCGCTGGTCTGAATGATTTCGACAAGGTGGTCATCACAGCAGCCAAACATCGAATCACCGATGTCTTCCGGAGCTGCTCCTCGTAACGTACAGCTTACGAGACTCGCCAAAGGCTCGGAAGCCACGACGACGAAGCAGTCGTACTTCTTCAGCGGTTTCTTCAACGCCGAAATCATACGTTCCACAACGCTCGCAACAGTTTCGCCTTCCGGAGGGCAAACGGTCTGAGGCGATTCTTCCCACTGTCTGAATGCTCGCGGAAACTTTTTCCGGATCTCGTCCACACACAGGCCTTGCCACAATCCCTGGTCAAGATTGCATAGCGCCTTTTTCTCCTTAATCGTGACATCGAGTGCGTGCGCAACAGCTTCTGCGGTTGAGCGGCACGGGTCGCATGGGCCTGTCACGACGGCTTCGACCGGCTGGTCGCGAATTGCGTCGATGACTTTTTCGAGCTGACATTGCCCCCGGTGGTTAAGAGGCAGGTCGAGTGAACCCTGGATGCGTTTCTGTTCGTCGAAGTCAGTACACCCTGGCCGAACCAGAACGACTGTGGACATTGATCGTCTCTCACTACAGGAATGAGCTGCTCTGGCGATTCGCCAGCGATGACAGCTCGGGCATGACAGCACTGTAATCCAATTCGTCGAATACAGCGCTGCCGACAACAAACAGATCTGCTCCCGCGGCTGAGCAGTCGGCAATGGTCGAAGGACCAACGCCACCATCTACGGAAAGCACAGTCTCCGGCGAGCAAAGCTCCCGAAGCCGACGCAGTTTGTTCAGTGCGTCGGGGATAAATTTCTGCCCACCAAACCCCGGCTCGACGCTCATCACGAGCACCAGGTCGCAGTCCGACAGGAATGGTTCAATCTTTTCAACAGGCGTTCCCGGATTAATGGCCAGTCCTGCGACGACATCCGCATTGCGAATTCGCTGCAGCAACGGCCCGGCATCCGGAACCGCTTCGTAATGGAACGTGATCACTTCGCAGCCGGCATTGAGATATTCGTCGAGATACCGATCCGGCTCAGAAATCATCAGGTGAGCCTCGAAGATCGCATCCGTCATGGACCGCATTTTCTCAATCACCATCGGTCCGTACGACAGATTCGGGACAAAATGCCCGTCCATCACGTCCCAATGGAGAACTGCGGAATCAGCCGCGTTCAATAGTTCGATCTCTCGATGCATGTTGCCGAAGTCGCACTTCAACATCGAGGGAGCGATTACTGGAACGTGGCTGCGGATTCGATCAAGGATTGCCGAACGGCTCATCGGGAAGAAAGCCCCGGAAAGGAAAATCAGTTTCCAGCCGATTCATTCAGCTGGTTCGAAGCGGTCATTTGAACCAAACCGGGGTCCTCATTCAATTCCGAAGTCGAAATTGTGTACTTGTTCTTGCTGAATATAATCAAATTACATCGAAAATCGCCAGATATGGTCTATTGCGGAATGTCTCTTAAAAACCTCGCAGGGGCGGTTCAGGACTACCGAAGGCGAAGAATTGCGAGCAGGCAGCTGACCGGTTCGGTCCTGCCGCTTGTCTTCCGCGGGCAAATCCAAGCGTGATGACGCGAGAACTGCTGACGTTAGCGGGAAGGTACCGACGTTTTTTTGAGGGAAGCAAAGAATTCGCCGAAACCATCTGATCGCCTCCCGGTTAGTTCTCTCATCTGCTGGTCGTGCGACTTTTCGACAGGCAGGTTTTCGACAGGCAGGCTGCAAAACATGTCGGCGTCGATTCGACAGGAATGCCTGTTTCATAAACACTCATCGACTTCGAAGTCGCAGTGAGTTCTGAGCGGGTGTGGTGGTGAGTTCCGTTCCGCTGCTGATGGTTCAAAATCGCGAAAACGAAAGTATCGCGAAAACTGCGAAGGAGTAGAAATGCGTTTCTCCATGTGTTGCGCGATGTCTTTTCTGATCGGTTTCGGTTCGTTGGTTTCGGCGGCGGAGCTTTCCCGCAAGGGCTCGCCTGCGGAAGTGGCGGTCGAAGTCGATCGGCTGGTCGGTGTCGAACTGAAAGCCAACGAAATCCAGCCCGCCGGACTTTCGACCGACGAAGACTTTCTTCGCCGCGTGACGCTCGATATCTCAGGGACGTTGCCTTCTGCCAGAGACGTGACACTCTTTGGCCTCAATCCAGACAAGGCGAAACGCGAGCGGGCGATCGAACGTCTGCTCGAATCTGACGAGTACGCTGCCGCGTGGGCTCGCTACTGGCGGGATGTCATTTTTGGCCGGGCAACCAACATGCGTGCCGGGCTGGTCAATCAGGCGTTTGTCGACTGGATGACTGAAAGCCTGAGTGAGAATAAAGGTTGGGACCTGATCGCGACCGAAATGATCACGGCCAGCGGCGACGTCCGAGAGAACGGAAATTCGGCGCTGATTTTTGCTCAGGAAGGCGTCGCGGAAGACGTTGCTGGTGAGGTCTCCAGAATCTTCCTGGGGATCCAGATGCAATGCGCCAATTGCCACGACCACCCGTGGGACCGCTGGAAGCGGGCAGACTTTCACGAACTGGCGGCGTTCTTTCCTCGCATCTCGCTTCGTCCTGTTCGAGAAGAGAATCGTATCCGGAGCTATGAAATCGCCTCTGTGAATCAGTCGGTCAATCCTCAGGACCGCTTTCGTGATCTGAAAGAGAATGCCGATCGCATTTTTCGGTTTGCCGACCGCAATCGCGATGGAAAACTTGTGAAGGCCGAAGTGCAACAGTCTCCGCTTGGTCGCGCGTTTGATCTGCTGCTGGAACGCGGTGACACGAACAAAGATGGCGGTCTTTCACTGGCCGAACTGAAGGCCGTCGAATTTCCGATGCCGATGCAGGTGGGACGCGGATCGACAGAACACTTCATGGCCGACCTCAACAATCCATCGTCACCCGGCGAAAAGGTCGATCCGAAATTCTTCGTCACTGGCTACTCGCCCAAGAGCGGTCTGGCCGACATCGAACGTCGCGAACTCTTCTCGGAGTATCTGACCTCATCGAAAAACGAGTGGTTCAGCCGGGCCTTTGTGAATCGCATGTGGGCTGAAATGACCGGCGAAGGCTTTTACATGCCGATCGATGATATGGGGCCAGACCGGGAAGCGAAGTTCCCGGAAGTCCTCGATCTACTGGCCGCTCAATTCACCAGCAACGGTTACGACGTCCGCTGGCTGATCAGGACGATTGCTCTGACAGAGACCTACCAGCGCGAAGTTCGCTCGGCAGTGCCAGGCACTGAAGCTGTCCCTTTTGCCTCGGCAACCGCAACGCGACTGCGAGGCGACCAGCTTTACAGTTCACTGATCACGGTCCTCGGAGACAACACAGCACAGGGACGCGGACGAGGCCCGCAGATGGGCGGCGGAGGTGGCATGTATCGAGGACCTCGCAGTCCACGTGACCAGTTTGGCGAACTTTTCGGATTTGATCCGTCAACACCGCAGTCCGACATTACCGGCAACATTCCGCAGGCTCTGTTCATGATGAATTCACCGATGCTGGCCGGGCAGATCAACGCTCGCGGCTTCACAAAGCTGACCGGTCTGCTTCGACGATTCCCCGACAACGAAGACGCGATCAACGAGCTGTATGTGATGATCCTGTCCCGCGAACCATCCGACCGCGAAATGAAAATCGCAACCGGGTATCTCGCCGAAGTTGACAATCGCGAAGAAGCGTTCGAAGACCTGATGTGGAGCCTGTTGAACTCCAGCGAGTTCCTTTCAAAACGTTAACCAGCCGTAGGGTGGGCACTGCCCACCAATTCCGTATGACGACATGACGTCTCTGGCGGTCGATGCCCATCCTGCACAATTCAGATCAGCAAACCTGGAACTCCAAACATGAAACATCTAACAACCCAGCGACATGAGCAGGTCAACATTCGCAGGCACGGCGTCTCACGTCGGAGCTTCCTGCACACCGTTTCGGCGGGCACACTCGCGGCTGGCACGCTCAACCTGCGAGACGTCATGTCGCTTCAGGCGGCTGAGCTTCGCAAGCAGGGCAAGTCGATGATTCTGCTCTGGATGGGTGGAGGACCTTCTCAGTTTGAGACGTTCGATCCCAAGCCCAACCACGCCAATGGCGGCGAGACGAAAGCCATTTCGACCAGCGTCTCGGGTATTCAGATCGCGCAAGGCTGGGAGAAAACGGCGCAAGTGATGGATAACCTGGCCCTGATTCGCTCGATGACGAATAAGGAAGGCAGCCATCCGCGAGCGACCTACCAGATGCACACGGGCTACATCCCGGCGGGAAGTGTCAAACATCCGAGTCTGGCTGCATCAATCGCGAAAGAGATTTCCAATCCGGAATTCGACCTGCCGGCTGTGGTCTCGGTTGGTCCGACGCAGGGAGCCGGTTTCCTGGGCGTTCAGTACGAACCGTTCATGGTTCAGGATGCCAGCCAGATGCCGCTGAACGTTGCGACGTCCGTTCCGACAAACCGCTACGGACGACGGCTCGGTCTGCTCGACAAACTGGAGGATGAATTCGCAGACCGCGGCGGTGACGTCGTTGTGAAGAATCACCGTGATCTTTACAGCAAGACATCAAAAATGGTGCTCAGCTCCGACCTGAAAGCTTTTGATATCTCGGACGAATCTGCGTCGATGAAGGAAAAGTACGGCGACTCCAACTTCGGTCGCGGCTGTTTACTGGCTCGCCGCCTCGTCGAAGCCGGTACGACTTTTGTCGAAGTCTCTTCGCGAGGACAGGGCGGTAACTGGGACACTCACGACAATCTTTACGAACGAGTTGGCAATCTGACCGCCTCGATCGACCCGGCCACGGCGGGGCTGATCAGCGACCTGAAAGATCGCGGCCTGCTCGAAAATACGCTGGTTGTGTGGATGGGCGAGTTCGGTCGCACTCCGAGAATCAACGCTCGCGGCGGTCGCGACCACTATCCGCGAGTCTTCAACGCCGCGATGGCTGGTTGCGGAATCAAAGGTGGCCAGGTTATCGGCTCGTCAACTGCCGACGGAACTGCTGTTGCCGACGATCCGGTCACCGCGAACGACCTGTTCTGCACGATCTGCAAATGCCTCGACGTCAACCCTCGCAAAGAAAACATGAGCCCGCTGGGGCGTCCCATGAAGATCGTCGACGGCGGATCTCCTGTGGAAAAACTCTTTGCCTGATCCGAAACCGAAACGACATCGCCTGTTAAGCCTGCTCTTAACGTGATGCCGATGGCTGCGAATCTATAGCGGTGCCGCCTTTCAGAAACTCCAGCAGGTTGGCCATATCCTGAGGCGTGATGTCTTTCTCGACGCCTTCAGGCATCAGCGAAACCTGACTGGCGCGGATGACTTCGATTTCTCCTCGACCGATCGTTTGTTCTTTGCCCTCGGCCATGCGCAGAACGACGGCGGCGGCGGTTTCTGAGACGATCAGGCCGTTGAACACTTTCCCGTCGACCGTCGCGACGGTGTAAGCCGTGAAGCGTGGTTCAACTTTGGAATTCGGATCGAGGATGTCATAGAGCAACGCCAGTTTGGATCGGTTACGGACGTCGCTGAGGTCGGGGCCGACTTCGTGGCCTTTCCCGTTGATGCGGTGGCACTTCGAGCAGGTTTTCTCAAAGACTTTAGCTCCAGCCGCGGCGGAGACCGGAAGTGAAAGTGCCGGCTGATACTGCTTCGCAACGGCCAGCCGGTTGGATGAAACGGCGCCGCCGAACAGCTTCGTGGCCTGTTCGCGAATTTTCGCGTCCGAGTGTTTCAGGAGTCGTACCCGCTGATCGATACTGAGAGCCGCGGGCCTCATCGTTCCGGCAGTCATGGCGTCGAGCGTCAGCTGGGTCGAAGCCGTCCGACTCATGAGCAAAGTCAGTGCGGGATCACGCACTGCTGGTCCCAGCTCCTGCCAGCGATCCAGTACGATCTTCGCGGCGGCTTCGGAACCGTTCGCAGACAGGGCGTTGATGCAGGCTGTTTGAACTTCAACGGGCTGGTCGCTTTGGAGCAACTCTTCGAACGCGGGAGCCGCCTCGGCGAACGGGCGGTAGGCGAGCAATTCAACGGCGGCGGCGCGTCCGGCTGTCGGACGTTTTCGATCAAGTGCCGCCTGTTGACTCTGCGCGAGTAACTCGCGCAGACCAGTCGCCGCTTCAGCAAGGCCATCGGGCGGATTATCGAGCAGGAGCGGCAAGCTGAGCCGACCGAAGTCGCCTCGATAACGAGGCAGTCCCTGACCGAGTCCGCTGATCGCCGCCGCCTGCCACCAGACACCGGAGTTTCGGGAAGAGACCCCCTGATGGCTGGCGAGTGACTGCAGCAGCGTTGCCAGTTCGCCAATGTCTCCTCGAACTCCGACGACCGTTGCCAGTCTTTTGATAAGTTGGATTCGACCAGAGCTGGCCTGCCCGACAAAGTTTGTATTCGAAGTCAGCGCCTTGAGGATGGCTCCCGAGCGTTCCCGAGTTGACGTCAACAGGCCACTGACAAACCAGGAATCCTCGCCGTCCTGCAGAGCAAGTGACGCCAGCACCTGTGTGGCTTCGGGACGGGTGCTGCTGCCCAGAGCCAGCGCGACTTGAAACCGAACGCTTGGATCTTCGTCGCTGGCGAGTTCAGTCAGCCTGTCAAAAATCTCGTCGTCGTTAATCCACAGTGTTGTCAGTTTGACGGCGTCATGCCTGACGTGGGCGTCGGAGTCTTTCATGCATGTCAGTACGTCCTGCTTCCTGAGAGAAGAAACCCCCTGCAGTGTCCACAGCGCGTGCAGCCGTGTCGTGGCACTGGCGTGTTGCCGAACGAGTTGCTGCAGCGAAGAGGTGAGCTTTTTCGTGTTTACAAAAGCGGTCGTTGGCGGCTGCCGTTCCGTAACCAGCCGCTGTCCAAGGTACTGTTTCCAGCCGTTGGGTGACTCCAGCAACTTCGCGATGTCGTCAACGTTTTCCGGCGAGGCGAACGGGACCGGCTTCGCCCCTTTCGGCACGATTCGGTAAATGCGGCCTCGGTCGTCGCCAGCTCTCCAGTCGAGTTTCGCAGCGATTTCCGGCGGCAGAAATTTGGGATGCTCGACCCACAGCCGGTACATGTCGGCCAGGTAGAGGGCTCCGTCCGGGCCGTTGGCGAGACTTGCCGGGCGGAACCAGGTATCGGTTGACGCGATGAAGTCGGCTTTGGGGCGTGCTCGTTCAGCAGTCAGTCGCGGGCCATCGGGTTTGATGATTGACCGGGTGACCAGGTGGCCGATCGGCTCGCAGACAAAGACGCTGTCCTGGAATGTGCCACTCATCAGATCACCCGTATAAGCAGTAACTCCACAGGCAGACGTGTGCGTGCCGGCGTGCGAGAGGTAATTACTTTTCATCTCGACCAGCGGGTAGACGCGCGTGTCGCCACCGGATGTTCCGACGTCGTAAGACGCAGCAGAAGTGATCGCGTACGGGTTTCGGCTGAGAATCGATGGCGGCAGCAGCGTCGTCATGATGGGATTGCGGTTCGTGCAGTAGAACCGGTTTCCCCAGCGATCGACGGTGTTGCCGAACTGGCCCATGCCGCTGTCAGCTTCGAACTCGAACGTCAACGGGTTGAAGCGGAAGTCTTTGCGGGGCATCGTGACCGGCTCGCGCGACGGTCCATTGGTCGAACTGATGTTGCCGGGTCCGTAGTTGAGGTAAATCCAGTTGTCCATTCCCCATCGAGGATTGCCGATCTGCATTTGCGGATGAGCGGGCGTGAAGCCGTCGAACAGAACCTGCCGGACATCGGCGACATTGTCTCCATCGGTGTCCTGCAGAAACAGAATTTGAGTCTGCGCGCCGACGATCAGTCCGTTTCGGAACGGCATCAGGCTGTGCGCGAACGTCAGCTTGTCGGCGAAGACGTGCCGCTTGTCGACCTGCCCGTCTCCATCCGTGTCTTCGAGATACACGACCTTCGATAACGGATCGCCGCCGTCTTCCGGGCCGATGGGATAGTCGCCGTACTCGACGACAAACAGGCGGCCCTGCTGATCGAACGTGATGGCGACCGGGTCCATGACCAGCGGTTCGGCAGCGACGAGCTGAATTTCCAGACCGGGTTCGATCTGCAGACAGGCGAGGGATTCTGCGGGCGATTTGGGCGGCGCGGTTTTCTCGTCGACCCAGTGCCGGCCTCCACGCACTCCTTCAATGACATCGAGCGCGTTCTTCTGCAGGACCTGCGGCTGCGGCGTGCCCGTAATTTTTCCAGGCGGACGCTGACCCGTTCCGGGTTTGCCTTTGTCGCCAAGTTCCTTGCGGGCGTCTTCGGCAAGCTGCGTCAGGCTTACGATGATCTCAGGATGTCTGGCAGCGACGTTCTGTTTGCAAGAAACATCATCGACCACGTTGAACAGCAGCGTTTCGGGTTTCTGTCCAGATTTGAAATGCGGATGCCCGGCAGCGCCTTCGATCGGCAGAAACATCTTCCACGGACCGGACCGGACGGCCTGCAGCTGATCCTGGTGATAGTAGTAGTAGGCATCGTGAGGCGTTTTTGCGTCGGGCTCTCCGTACAGCAGAGGAGCGATGTCCTTGCCATCGATTTTCCGATCTGTCGACGCGTGGCCTCCCGCGAGTTCCGCGAACGTCGGTAGCAGGTCCATCGTTGACGCCAGCTCCTCGCAGGTAGTGCCAGCGGGAACCTTGCCGGGTTGCCAGACGATGGTGGGGACTCGAAAGGCGCCCTCGCTGGTTGTGTAACCGCGACCGTGCAGCGGCAGGTTGGAACCTCGACTGAGATCAGACGGGTCGCGGTTGATCGGTGCGCCGTTGTCCGACGTCCAGATCACCAGCGTCTTATCGGCGATACCCAGTTCTTGGAGCTGGTCCAGCATGACGCCCATTGACCAGTCGAGTTCTTCCACCGCGTCTCCCCACGGCCCGTTTTTACTTTTGCCTTTGAACTGCTCACTGGAGAACGGAGTTGATGTGCTGCCCGGCATCGCCTGCGGGAAGTACAGGAAGAACGGTTCGTCTTTATGCTCGGCGATCCACTGCATCGCTCGCTCGGTGTAGCGCTTCGTGAGGCCGTTGCGATCGCACGGTGCTTCGATGACCGTTTCGTTTTCCATCAGCGGCAGTGGCGGCCACTTCGAGCCGTCCTGGTCCCACACGCGCTCTGTCATGTCGTCCGAGTACGGAACTCCGAAGAACCAGTCGAAGCCCTGGCGAGTCGGCAGAAATTCCGGCTGATCGCCGAGGTGCCACTTGCCGACGATTGCCGTCGCGTAACCCTGTTCCTTCAGGACTTCGGCGACGGTGACTTCCTTAGGATTCAGCCCGTATGGCGAAACGGGACGCAGCACCCAGCCGTCTCGCGGGTTAAGGTACATGCCGACTCTCTGCGGATAACATCCAGTCATAATGCTGGCCCGCGATGGAGTGCAGACTCCGGCCGTGACGCAGAAGTGCGTGAACCTGCGGCCTTCTTTCGCCATGCGAGTCAGGTTTGGCGTGCGATGCAGCGTCGAACCAAACGGTTCAATGTCGCCGTACCCGAGGTTGTCGCAGTAAACGACAATGATGTTCGGCTTGCTGCTCTGCGTGGCGTGAGCCGTTGTCGCGACGGCAATTCGGCTGGATGTGAATGCCGCGGCCAGGCCCACGGCAACGGAGAGGGCTTTCACCAGGCAGGCGTTGTTGTTCATCAGGGGTTCTCCAGTATGCGTGCGAGGTTGCCAGCAGAGGAAAGTCTAAGAATCAAATTCTGTTGACTCGCGTTTAAATCGGCGATCAGTTTTCGTGTGAACGTTACGAAAGTCGTGTGGCACACTCAATCGGGTTGAAAGTAGTGGGTTAATCTGAACAGAATGACCGGCAGCGTGATGACGCGCGGCGTGCGCCGGCGAGTGACGCTCAGGATTACGAGCTTCGAAAGTCAAACCATGCAGCGGGCCAGGCATCAACCAGAAAAACAGTGTCGATCAGGGACGCATCTCGGTTTCACACTGATCGAACTTCTGGTCGTGATCGCTATCATCGGAATCCTGGTCGCCCTGCTGTTGCCTGCAGTGCAGCAGACTCGTGAGGCAGCTCGCCGGTCACAGTGCAAAAACAATCTGAAGCAGATGGGCATCGCGATTCATAACTTCCACGACCAGTACAGTGCGTTGCCGCCGTCGCGAAACTACGACCACTACACCAGCTGGGCGTTTCTGATTCTGCCGCACCTTGAGAACTTCAATCTGTTCTCCACCTGGGATTCGACGCTGAAGTATTACTACCAGAGCGACGAGGCGCGGCTGACTCCGATCCCGGTTTACTTCTGCCCGAGTCGTCGAACTGGTTCGCATTTCAGTACCGTGGGTGACGACATTTTTTCAGCGTTTGAAACCAGCGGCCATGTCCCCGGCACGCTTGGCGATTACGCCTGCTCGGCGGGCTACGGTGCGAACTGGAACTGGATCGCTTCGCGAGGCGCCATGATCATGGGCGATGCAACAACCGATCCGCCGACCGTTCCTTTTGGCAACTACGCGCCTCCTGGAGCGAAGCTGGTCACCTGGAGAAGTCGCACTGCGTTCAAAGATCTGACGGACGGTATTACGCACACGATTCTGGTTGGCGAGAAACATGTTCGTCCGAGCCGCTGGGGAATCGCTCAGGAAGACGGCGCAATTTACAATGGCGACCACCCTGGCAACTTCTCACGTTGTGGTGGCCCGGGTTACCCACTGGCCAGGACTCCGACAGACATCTTCAACAATAATTTTGGAAGCGCTCACGACGGAATGTGTAACTTCCTGCTGGCTGATGGCAGCGTTCGATCCGTCAATGTCTTTATCGCCACCGACATTCTGGGGCGACTGACTGTCCGTAACGACAACGAAGTCGTGTCGGATTACTGATAGCGTTACTCGACCGGTACTGTGAAAAACCGGCGCTGTGAAAAAACGCGACGGGTGGAACAGTTCTTCAGACTCGCGTGCAGTTCGTGCGACGCAGTGTTCGCAGCTTTGGTTATTTTGAGTTATTCAGTTCCCAGTGGGGTGGGTATCTGGTCGTTGCCGGTTCCCGTTTGAGAAGTCGGCGGGTAATCCACCTCGATCAGCAGGTTGTTCATGCTCGGCTTGACCGTGAATTCCAGTTCCGACGTTTTGAAATCGCTGAATCGAGTGTTCAGAATTGGAGGTGGCAGCAGTTCCGGGCGTTCCGCTTCTGTGCCGATCACATTGTCGGCGATGACGGCCACGCGATGCTGTCCCGCAATGGCTCCGTCTTTGGCTTCGAATGTGCCAAGCTGGAATGTGCCGTCCGGAGCGATTTCGCCAGTGGCAGTGATTGGTGTTTTTCCGTTGAGTGTCTCGAACTCGACCGTACCTTTTATCAGCGGCATTCCGTCGGGATACACAACCATGCCATGTACCAGGTGGGTTTCAGGCCTGTCGGAACAGCCAGCGATCAGAAAAATAATGAGGATTTGTGCCAGTGGATGTATTCGGTCAATCATCGAACGGACTCAGTGGCGAGGCTGTTTTCAATTCGCAGGAAAGGCTTCGTGACCAGTTCCCGCGCCGAAAAGTAACATGGGAGCAGATCGATTCCAACCAGTTTACGTGTCACAACCTTGCTGTTTAGCGAACCTGTTGCGCGGAGTGTCGTCATTAATTTTTGTTGCATCGATTTGTGAATTGAGATGACTGAATCTTCAAAGCACTGGTATGTCGAAATGTCGGCCGGCATCACACTGGGACCGATGCCATTTGAGGCCATCGTTGATTTAGCGGAAACGTCCGCGCTGATGCGGAACGATCGAGTCCGTAAGGAATCTTCGAAAACGTGGCGACCTGCTCACGAGGTTCCCGGACTGTTCCTGCCCGTCGCCACTGTCGATCGTGTCGTATCGCTGTCTGGTTTTGAAGTTGCTGAGACTTTGGTCGAGGCCAGAAATCAAGGCCCCACCACAACCGAAAAGCCCACTGCCTGTGTTGACGTCACAGACGGCGTTGTCCGTCTTGAAGGATTTGAAGTCCTTCCTGGAAAGGCAGCAACCACTGCTCGGACGGCTGACGATTCGGAGCTGGTATTGCTTTCCTCCACAGCCAGGCGGGATACGGTCGCGCCCTCGCCGAAACTCAAGGTCGTGCCCGTCGAGAAAGTTAAGCCTCGCCCTTCGAAGAAATCCGGTCAGCGTCAGGCTTCAAAGCGGAGCCGCAATCGCGAAATTCCTCGCGACGAGATTCCCGAGTTGGACGTTCCTCCTGTAATCCCGCTCGACGAGGTACGACATTCGGCTCCACCGCCGCCTTCGTTCGAGGGATCAGGAACCGGCTCTGCGGCGCCAGGGCAGCGAACGATCGAAGTGGATTCCCGCGAAGTCAGCTCACCGCCTGACCTCGCGACGCTGGTCAACGCTGGCGTCGAGGAAGAACCGCCGCCGAGCCGTTCGTTTTCTGCCACCGTGCCACCGCCGATTCAGAAGTCGATCCATCCGTGGAGGCTTTCAGTCGACCGCAGCCGGGCGATTCTGGTACGTGGCGGATTTGCCGGGCTTGCTTTGGCAGTCGTGTCGTCGTTGCTCTGGCTGCTGAAGCCTGACGTCGAAGCGGCGACTTACGATCAGTACGCGGCGATCTATCAGGAGTATCAACGCTTGGCCGATTCGACCGACGCGGGAAGCTGGTCAGAGTTTTCAACGCGTGCGAGAGGGGAGCTTGATGAAACTTTGCCGCAACTCGAAGCGGCAGCCGTACCAGGCGAACGCAGTAAGAGCCTGCTGCTTTATGCCGGTCGCGACCTCCGCAGCGCGATGGAACTGACTCCGGGAGCGACCAACCCTCACGCAGCCCGCCTCGCCAGCTTCTTCCAGCAACTCAACGAACTGCATTCTGCAAGCGAGTGAGGAAGGGTGGGCGAAGCAATAGTAGGGTGGGCTGAGCCCACCAATCTTGCTGATGAGCTTCATCCGAGGTTTGACTGAAGTGATTTTCGATGAGGCGACCCGCGAGAGCCGACGCCGTAACCTGTTGTCTGTTGCGATCGCTCGAACGGCGGTTTCGTGTTAAATTGGTTTCATGGCTTCCGGCATAGGGCCGAGTGGCTACTGGCGACAGATACATAGGACTTGCAGCGATGTTTCGAGTAACAGGCAGTAGCAGAAGTTCTGACCACACCGACCTGACCAGACGCAGCTTTGTGGAAGCGGGCGTGCTGGGGCTGGGTGGTCTGTCGCTGGCTGATCTGATGTCGGTTCGTCGCGCTGCGGCATCACCAGAGTCGGGCTCGAATCACTCCAGCGACACCAGCGTGATCCTGATCTGGATGAGTGGTGGACCAGGTCACCATGAGACGTGGGATCCAAAACCGGATGCCGTCAGTCAGTACCGGGGTCCGTTCGGAGCCATCTCGACGAACGTCAGCGGGATTCAGTTCAGCGAGATGCTGCCAGAACAGGCGAAGATTGCCGATCGGATTTCGGTGCTGCGAACCGTCCGTCATCGATCCGGTGATCATACAAAAGGCAATCACTGGATGCTGACCGGCTTTGAAGGTCCTGACTTCAACAAACCGGACAATAAAGTCCAGCGGCGTCCGTCGATGGGCTCAGTGGCTTCTGCACTTTGTGGTTCGCGTCGAACGGGCATGCCTGCGTATTCGGCTGCTCCTCATCTGAAAGGCGGGACGGATAATCTCTTTCACTACGCCACCTACCTCGGCGGTGCGCACAACCCTCTGGTGACCAATTCTGACCCCAACGAAAAAGATTTCGGCGTTGCTGATCTGTCGCTGCGCAGTGGTCTGACGTTTGATCGACTCGAAGACCGGAGATCGCTGCTGCATACGATCGATCAGTACCGCCGTCGTGTGGATGGGGGCATGGTCGACATGAGCGATCAGCAGCAATCGGCTTTCAATCTGTTGACCGGTTCGGCTGTGCGAGAAGCCTACGACATGACACAGGAATCGGATGCTTTGCGCGATGCGTATGGCCGACACACATTTGGACAGAGTGCGCTGCTGGCACGACGTCTGGTCGAACACGGCGTTACGTTTGTAACGGTCAACACCCAGCCGTGGGATCATCACGGAACAGCGAATCGACTGCCCACCGAAAAGGGAGCGAAACAACTGATTCCGCCCGTCGATCGAGCGATCGCGACTTTAATTCGCGACCTGGTGGAACGCGGTCTGTTTGAAAAGACGCTTGTCGTCGCGATGGGTGAGTTCGGTCGGACTCCGAAGATGAACGACGCCGGAGGTCGCGATCACTGGGGACACACTTTCAGCGTCATGATGAGCGGCGGCAGGTTCCGCATGGGGCAGACGGTTGGCGTGTCCGATGCTCAGGGAGCCTACGTCAGTGAACGACCGCTGAGTCCTGAAGATGTCGCCGCGACGGTGTATCACCATCTCGGAATTGATGCTCGCAATACTGCGATTCCGGATCGAGCCGGTCGCCCTCGCTATCTGGTCGAGCACGGCGAACCCATTCGCGAACTGCTTTAACCGTCTGAAAACCTCATCGCTTCGTCGATTGGCTGAGTCACGGCAGCGTCGTTCCGAACGAGGTTCTTCGGAGCCGCTCACGCATTGAAGAGTAAAAGAGTAGGCCGCGTGTAACGCGGCAGTATGGAGTTGGTCGCCGCGTTTCACGCGACCTACTTCACTGCATGATGACGGCGATCACCAATATGGTGAGCGCCAACGACAGATGAGACCGCTCCGGTGAACCAGTAACCTGTTGTCTGTCTGCCTACTGGACTATGCTCCACATGCAGTCGCCACCAATCGCGAAGCTGAAGGGTTCAATGCTCGATCTATACGTCGGACATTCAGTCAACGGATAGATCGCGAGGCGTCAGGGCGAAAGATTCGCAGTAATCCTGTGACTGAAGCAATCGAGCAAAACATAACCGCAGGAAACTGGTGGAGTTCGGTCAATGAGCGTTTCTCTGGTTGCCGTGACCCTCATCAAGGATGAGGCCGATATCATTCTGGCGTCGCTGAAAAATCTGTATGGCTTAGGTATCAGAATGTTCGCCGTCATGGACAACGACTCAAGCGACGAAACTCTGCAGCACGTTCACCAGTTTCGCAGCCTGCACGCAGACGCCAGCGTGCTGATCGTGCATGACTACGACCGCAACCATTTTCAGTCGAAAAAAGTGACGGCTATGTCCAGAATGGCGATCGACTATTTTTCGGCCACTCATGTTTATCCGTTCGATGCGGATGAGTTCCTGAGACCAATCGGTACTCCCAGCATAAGCAGCGATAGTTTGCTGGCAAAGATTGCTGGTACTGATCTCAAAGCCAACTGTGCGATCTCCATACCCTGGAGAACCTGTATTCCGGCCGATGGCGGTCATTTTCATAAATGCACAGCCTATTCAACCTTAAACAAGGTGCTGGTGCGTATGACCTCCGCCATCAGGATTGCTGAAGGGAACCACGGAGCTTTAACTGCATGTACGAACTGGCGAGGACGCAGTAAGTGCCGGAAATGTCCGAACGTAGCACTCAATGGCTACGAAGTGCTGCATGTTCCGGTGAGAAGTGCGGAGCAGCTGCGTTCCAAAATATTAAACGGTGCAGCTGCAAATCAGATAAATCAGGGCACAGGGTACAGTGCACACTGGATGGCGCTGCACAAGGCGTATGTGAAGGACGGGGATGCCGTGTTTGACAGAGTTTTTGAGATGCTCCAACGAGGAATCGAAAGCGAGCTGGAAGAATTCTGTCGGACACAGCGGATCGACCGCCAACACCTGTGTTACTTCAACGATTACTTCCTGCCGCGTACAAGCGACTCGCTGGATCTAAGCTGACAACAATGCCAGCAGGATGTGTCCTCGCCGATGTTTTTCAGCCCGTGAAGTAGGGTGGGCAGAGCCCACCAATTGTGCCAGTGACGTAGCCCACCAATCGTGCCAGCGATGGTTTGTGAAGGATCGGTGGGCAAAGCACACTCTACTTATTCAACGATCATCTCGCCGTTCATGACGAGCCAGTGGCCGGGGAAGGTGCAGAGGTACGGGTAGCGGCCTGGTTCTTTCGGAGCGTTGAAGAAGATGACGAATTCGTCTTTCGGCAGGACGACGTTCGTGTAGGTCAGGACGTCGTCGGTCTGCGGGATGTACTGCCGCACGACCGCTTCCGGGTCGGAGATCAGCAGGTTGGCCAGCTTGCCGACTCGTTCGAGTGTGCCGGGCTTGACCAGCGCCCAGTTGTGCGGGACGACGTCCGGGTTCGAAAGTTTGAACTCAATCAACTCGCCCGCTTTCACCGTGAACGATCGCGTCGCAAACGACAGATTGCCAGCAGTTTCAATGGTGATCTGGCGACCGCCCTTGCGTCGTTTTTCGTGCGGATTCGGGACGCTGCGTGTGGCCATTGCCAGGTCGGCGAGAATCGGGTGAGGATCGATTGTCTTGTCGGCAAGGTTCATCAGGCTGGGCGCGTCGGTGAACTGCTCCTCTCGCAGTCTGTGAACCGTCGCGAACAGGTCATGCGATTCTCCACGGCTGGACTGAAGTCGCAGGTGCAGCTGGTTGACCGGCTGCAGCTCTGGCATTTCAACGAACAATCCGGTTCCATCACTGACGACATGAGCCGATGTGATGGCCACGTGGTCGTGACCTCGCATGAGCGGGTGCCTGCTCGAGAATTCCGGCGAACCGTACGCACCGCTGTATCGATAGTTCCACGCCTGCGCGAAATGGCTGTCGGGCTGGCTGGCGACTTCTGCGTCCAGCGGTGCTGAGAAGTTGATCAGAACTCCGTTACGAAACACCTTGTAGCCGATCGGAAGCTGGACCGGAGCACTGGTGTAGCGAACTCGTTGAAAGCAGCCGGTTTGTGGTGTGTAGCTTCCCCAGCCCTGCATTCCCGTCACGTAAAGCTGGCCGTCGTGAGGCGAGAAACGCCCGCGGTGAACTCCGGATAAAAACTCACCCGGCAAAGGCACAATCGCTCCCTGAAGTTGCCCGTCGACCTCGTCCCGAAGAGTCAGAAAATGCGAGCCGGTTCCGAATGAGAAGTGCAGGAGTTGTCCCTGCAGAGGTCCCCAGCGATCGCTCGTGACGGACTGCTGACCGCCAGCGGAGTTATCAATGCCGCGCGGCAGATAGACCAGCGGCAGCTGCGGAACCTGCTCGTTACGCGGTCCTGGATAGCCGAAGTAAGGCGCGGAATGTGAAGCGGTGCGGAAGGCGGAGCCCGGACGAAAGGCGCAAATCATCGTCGCTGGGGTCCATGATCCTTCTGAGCAGGGCACCGTGATGAGCCCGTCCGAGGTCAGGCCGATCCCATCGGGATTGCGGAAGCCTGTCGCGACCACATCGGCCTTCTTGCCGTCGGCTGAAATTCGCACGATGCCCTGGTTGCCGGACGCCGTGTAAAAGTTTCCGGCTTTGTCGCGTTCGAGACCGCAGATGAAATCGTGCCCGGCAACGGATGTCTGAAAAGCATTGCTGAAGCATTCGTAGTAGTCGGCTTCTCCGTCGCTGTTGAGATCATGCAGACGCGTGAGCTGATCGCGCCCGAGCACGAAGATGCCATCCTTGTCGATGATCATGCCCTGACATTGATGCAGGCCGGACGCGAAGCGATTCCAGACGGCTTTCTTTGACGAGTCTTCAAGACCGGACACTCGCCAGACATCGCCGTGCATCGTGCAGACAAGGGCCGAACCGTCGGGGAGAAAGCTGAGTCCGCCGCCGAACAGCGGCGATTTCCACGGGTTGTCGACCGGGAGTTTGATCGTGTCCACAGCATACGGCGACGCTGATCCATGCACGATGTCCGTTTCCAGATTCTCCGGCCATTGCCGTTGTCCCTGTCCGAGTTGATCAGACAGCGGATGTGTCGAAGCGGGACCGGCCTGCCGAACGAACTGGCCATTTTCGATCCAGGGAGAATCGAGATACTCGGTGTCTCCGATTCGGTACGAAAAGACCACACGTTTGCCGATGCGATGAAAACCGCGATACGTCACCGGCTGTTCGATTTTTGCTCCGCCCGGCCCGTGACCGCGGTGAGGATTCGGCACGGCCTCGCCATCGATCAAAACTCCGTGCATGAAGCCGTGACGAACCGACGAGAACTTCAGGAAGCCGCCTTTCCAGAGGGCATCGTAGGACAGTGTGTCGGGATTGAAGCAGCAGGCCAGCTCGCCGTTTTCGCCGAGTTGTGCGCAAACTCCGCGAGGAACCGTGACACCATCGCCGCGGAAGATACCGGCCTGGACGCTGCCTAGCTTGATGTCGTTCCACGCGTTGCTGGCCCAGGTGGTTTCGTCCTGATTTCCCCAGTGACCGAGCGTGCCGCCGTCCAGACCCGGATACTCCATCAGCAGGGGCGGGACAGGCTGTCCGGCTGCCCCGAACGCGCGAAAGTGCTCGGCCTCTTTGGCGTAGAAATCGTAGATGCGGTCTCGATTCACAGTTGCCTGCCAGTTCGGCCAGCGTTCCGGTTGCAGCGGCTTGCGTTCGAACTCAAACGCGACAGGGCCATGCAGGTGCGCTTGCGTGTGGTGAATGACTGATTCGACATCCGACGTCGGGATGCCATCGGGTGTGCCGAGGCCCATGAGAAACTGCAACAGGTCACGCAACTGAGACGCCGACATCGAGGTCGTCAGGTTGTCCGGCATCAGCGTTCCGACTTCGCGCCGGGCTTCGATATCGTCTCTGGAAATTGTCACCACCTGATCGGTCGGCAGTGTCGGGTCTTTGATCTGCAGCTGCTGAGCATCTTCCTTCACGATGTAACCACGGATGGATCGCCCCGCTGAGGTGACGACAAGGTGAGCCTGAAACTCCGGCTTCACTTGCCGCTTTGGCCACAGGACGGCTTCGATGATTTCATGCGGCTGGCGTTGCTTGCCGATTTCGTTCAGCGGCGGTCCGACGGTGCCTCCGTGGTTCCCAAACTTGTGGCAGCTCAGACACGCGGACTTTGCGTTGGCGAAAACCATGATTCCGCGGCCTGCGTTGCCATGTTCCTTCGCATCGGCGAGTAACTTCGCCACCAGCTCGGCGGAGTATTCCGGCACCGCTCCTGGTGGAGTCGTTGCTGATGTGTCCCCGTGAGCGGCCGCGTCGTGATGAGCGTGCGGATTGTTCGGCGGTGACCAGGCGAGGAGTGTCGCGTCGTCTTTCATCGGCGCATGAGACATTTTCCACAACGGGCTGCGAACTCCCTTGCTGATGCGAACCCATTCGGGCAAGGCGCTACTGCCGATCGTTCCTTCGACCAGCTTTCCAATGGCGAGCCCGCCGGGGACGGCTTGTCGTCCGGTGGTTTCAACCTGCTGGCTGGCAACGATCTCCCCATCAACGAACAGGCGGATGAAGTTGGCTTCGTAGATCAGTCCGACGTTATGAGGCTTTCCGTCGCAGATCATCGCCGCCGACTTCGTATGATCGGGCTTCAGCCCCGGCGTGTAGACGGTGAGGTTTCCTGAACCGTTCATCGAGAAGAGTTCCCAGTGAGCCCCGGAACTTTTCGTGTCGCTGGCCACGATGATGTTGTAGTTGCCGCGGTGGGACAGCGTGACGCGAGCTTCGACGGTGATCGGCGGCGATCGGTACTCGGCCTTGCCGGGAAGTGAGACTCCCGCCACGGAGTGTGCCGCGGCGGGGGCGGCAGCAGTCGATCGGGGCGACCATGTGCGTGGTGTGGGCTTGGGGCCGGGTTGCTTTCCGTTGAGTTGCGGAAGGATCCAGTCGAGGCCGTCGAGATTATCCTGCAGCCGCTGTTCAACGTCGTCCTGCGTGTGGCCGATGATGCCGATCGGGCCGTTGTATCCGGAGTTGCGAATCGTCTTCAGCAGCGACACATCCAGCTCACCTTCGCCCAGCGGAAGAATCTTCTGACCGCGAGCCTCGCCGTCGCGAGTCACCCCGTTGAGATTCAGGCACAGCAGGTACGGCAGCATCGCCTTCAGATTCGCCGCAAAGTCGTCAATGCGGCTGTGCGCGTGATGCAGGTTGTAGACGATGCCCACGTGGCCGCCGTCTTGATGCTTTCGCAGGTACTGGCAAACGGCGATGAGATTCTCGGGTTCGCCGCCCCAGCCTCCATGATTGTAAAGCCCGACTTTACAGCCGAGTGTTCGAGCTTCTTCGACGAGTGGCAACATCTGCTTTGCCGCGGCTTCAACCCGCTCGTCCTGAGTCGCGGCTGTGGGCGAACCCAGCGTTCTCCAGATCTGAGGATGCAGGTCGTACTTCTTAAAGAGTCGGTACGCGTCCGGGTGGCCGCCCCAGAAAGCGAAATACTCGATGCCGTGCTTTTTGTATTCGAGGATTTCCTGCTCGAACGTCGCGACGTGCTCGTTCCGCCAGTCGTACGCCACTTTCTTCAGCCCGAGCCTGGCACACATCGCGGCCCGCTCGGCCGGCCCGCGTTTCTTCCCGTCAAACGGAACGATGCACC
The DNA here is from genome assembly GCA_013203845.1 of Rhodopirellula sp. Classification (GTDB taxonomy): domain Bacteria; phylum Planctomycetota; class Planctomycetia; order Planctomycetales; family Planctomycetaceae; genus JABMPE01. Next base: position 31,484 of record JABMPE010000658.1, read on the forward strand.
ACGCCACTAGATTTTTGCGAGCAAACAGTGGTTTCGTATCAGTCGTCGGTCGCGTCTCTTTCGCCGCCTGCGCGCCGGCGGAATCAACAAGGTGCAGCGTGAGAAAACTCGACGCGAACAGACATAATGCGAAACATCGAAATCGTCGTGATTGAGCCATCGTACCCTCGTCATGGAAAGAATCCGGTTGAGGGCAGCATCTTCGAAGATCACGCCGCACTTCGCCAACCAACCAACCGACCGGTTCTCGAATTCAATCGGGGTCGAGTGGCTCTGTCGCGCGGGTGCCACTGCTGGCTTGCCCGGCAGTGGATATGGC
>JABMPE010000659.1 GCA_013203845.1 Rhodopirellula sp.
ACAATTCCCCTGCGACTCAGTATGCTTACGCCTTTAACGCACCTTCCGTACCGGAACCAACCGGTTGAGGCAGATGACCGCAGGAGAGCCGTTGAGATGAACTGGCAGCGAATCGGAGCACTGAAATCGGTCGATGAATTTCGGCAATACCTGTCGAGCCTGCAGATCGACCTGCCGATGGACGACGAACCACTGTCAGCCGCTCAGAAATCGCCGCTGGCCGAACCGATCACCGTCGGCGGCTTCACCGTGGGAAACCGCTGGTGTGTTCATCCAATGGAAGGCTGGGACGCCACCGCTGAAGGCAAACCGAGCGAACACACCACCCGGCGCTGGCGAAATTTCGGACTCTCCGGCTGCAAACTCATCTGGGGTGGAGAAGCCTTTGCCGTTCAGCCCGACGGACGCGCGAACCCGAACCAGCTGCTCAATCGACCGGAAAACGCCGATGCCATGCGTGATCTACTGGGCACACTGACGAGTGCGCATGCCGAGCGTTTTGGAAATTCGGCACTGGACGACCTGCTCGTCGGCTTGCAGCTGACACACTCCGGGCGTTTCTGCCGACCCAACCGCAAAGACACACTGGAGCCGCGGATCGCCTATCACCACCCGGTGCTCGATCCGAAGTTCGGTATCGCCGCCGATGACGATTCGGTGGTGCTGACCGACGACGAAATTAAACGATTGATCGATTCGTACGTCACAGCCGCGAAGCTCGCACAAAATGCGGGGTTCCAGTTTGTCGACGTCAAGCACTGTCACGGGTATCTCGGTCACGAATTCCTTTCGGCATTCACTCGCCCCGGCCCGTACGGCGGCGACTTTGCAGGTCGAACGCGTTTCGTCCGCGAAATTCTGGACGGCATCCATGCGGAATGTCCCGGCTTGATGATCGGAGTTCGGTTGTCCGTCTTTGACCGTCCGCCGTACCACCCCGATCCGGATCACGCGACACCTGGAAAACTCGGCCCCGGCATCCCGGACGAACATCCAACGGCTGACTATCCCGGCTTCGGGTGCAGCAAAGATAATCCGCTGAAAATGGACCTGACCGAACCTCTGCGTCTGATCCGCATGCTGCACGACGAATTCAACGTCGCGATATTCAACCTCTCCGCTGGCTCGCCTTACTACAACCCACACATTCAAAGGCCGGCGTTCTATCCGCCGTCGGACGGCTACCAGCCGCCTGAAGATCCGCTGATAGGTTGCGTCCGGCAAATCGAATCCGTGCGGCAGCTCAAGGAATTAATTCCCGACATCCCGATCGTCGGCTCGGCGTGGTCGTACTTTCAGGAGTACTTGCCGCACGTGGCACAGGCGGCTGTTCGAGCCGGGTATGCAGACTTTGTCGGAATCGGACGGCTCGTGCTGAGCTACTGGGACATGCCAGCGGACGTTCTCGAAGGCAAACCAATCCGTACGAAAGCCATCTGCCGAACCTTCAGCGACTGCACGACCGCTCCCAGAAACGGCATCATCTCCGGCTGCTACCCACTCGACGAAATCTACAAGAAGTCGCCGGAAGCCGCCGCACTGAAACAGATCAAAGAGCAGGTCCGGCAGCGACTTTCGTAAGAGACTCTGTCAGGCACGCCGCGCTGTCCGCCCGTCAGTCCCGTTACCCGTCATTCCCGCGCAGGCGGGAAACCACAACAACTGAAACGGGATTCCCGCCTGCGTGGGAATGACGAAAATCAAGTCGGCAGACTCAATGGCGAATCGCAATTTTCGCCAAACGACCAATCAATTTCACTGTCCCTCGATATACCGTAGCTGAATCTCGGTGTTTGGCAGTTTTTTCTTCAGCTCGGCAACACCTTCTTCCGTGACTGCCGTTCGAGTCACTTTCAGGTCCTTGAGTGAAGTCAGTCCGGCCAGCGCCGGCAGTCCGGCGTCGGAGACCAGCGTCGAACCGAGATGCAGAAACGACAGCTTGCTCATGCCGCTGAGATGTTTCAGGCATTCGTCTGAAATCTGCGAGTTGTCCAGGTTCAGCCATTCCATTTTTGTCAGACCGGCCAGATTCTCAACGCCAGGATCGCCAACATAGGTCCGCCACAAATTGAGCCGCTTCAGATTCTTCAGCCCTGAAAGATGAGGCATTCCGAGATCGTTGATCTGGTTGTTTTCGCTAAGGTCCAGGTCTTCCAGAGTCATCACCTTCGAAAGGTGAGCCAGTCCTTCATTTTCAAACTGGCACTGAGAAATCCTCAGCTTCTTCAGTCGCGGAAACTGACTCATCGTGGCCAGAGCATCGTCGCCGACCAGTGTTTTCGCCAGATACAATTCTTCAAGGTTGTCGAGGCCAGCAAGCTGCTGCAGCCCGACTTCGCTGACCCAGAGAAAGTCCAGTAGCAGCGCTTTGAGATTTTTCATTTTCGCGACATGCACCATTCCGTCGTCGTCGACCTTGGTTGCTCCGCTTTCGCCGGAAAGTCGCAGAGCCTTCAACCCGGACAACGCCGTCAACGGCTCCAAGCCGGCGTTTGAAATCGCGCAGCCACGAAGGTCGACATTCTGCAGCGTCTCGATCTGACCCAGCGTCGCCATGCCCGCGTCGGTGACGGCCGTCTCGTTCAGCAGCACTGACTTCACTCGTTGAAGACCGACAAGATGTTCCAGCACGCTGTCTTCGATAGCCAAACCCCGGAAGTCAACTTCGACAACAAACCCGTCTCCGTCGTGCTTCAACTTTGCGGTCGCTTCTTCCAGCGCAGCGACACTCTGAGCGTCATCCAGCTCCAGGGATTCTGTTGCAGTCCGAGCCGACTCTTCCGATGACGTTGCGGTTGGTGGTCCGCCTGTCGGAGCAGCCGTCGGTTTGCAGCCGGGAAGAAGCGAGACGGTGATGGCCAGCAGGCAGGCAGTTCTGAAGCAGTTCATGTGAGGTCCTTTGGCGGCGTGACTGGCAGGTAAACCAGCAGGTCTGGAAGAGCGAACTTTATAACAGCCGAATCGCGAAGCATCCATCAGTTGACGCTTTGAGACCGGTGAATATCAGTATTGACACCCACTCCCGCGACGCGTTCTTCTCCCCCCTCATTCGTCAGGATTTTCGCGTCTTTATGCAGATTTCATTTTACGGTCAGGAGTAAACGGTGAACGGACTCTTCCTACTCGCTCAGAACGAAGGCACGCCGGAAACTGCCGGGCAGACAACCCAGCGCCTGCTGCAGTCGATTCAGGACTACGTGCAGGCATTCATGGATCCGGAAAAAGCAGCGGCATTTGCCGGCAACGTCCTGGCGGCCATTGCGATCTACATTGTCGGCAAAATCGTCGTCCGAATTCTGACCGGGCTGCTCGAAAAGGTGATGACCCGCGCGAAAGTCGACGCCACGCTGGCGAGCTTTCTGTCAAACATCTCGCAATACGTGCTGATCACCTTCGTGATCCTGATGGCTCTGGAAAGTTTGGGCGTCAACACCACATCTTTGGCAGCGATCATGGGAGCTGCCGGACTGGCCGTTGGCTTTGCACTCCAAAGCTCTCTGTCGAACTTCGCCTCTGGCGTGATGATCATCCTGTTCAAGCCGTTCCGAGTCGGTAACTTCGTTGAGGCCGCCGGGGCCTCGGGAACTGTGGAAGCCATCAGCATCTTCAGCACGTTGATGAGAACCGGCGATAATAAACAGATCATCGTACCGAACGGCTCGATTTACGGCGGCAACATCATCAACTACTCGGCCAAGTCGACTCGGCGTATCGACATGGTGGTCGGCTGTGGCTACGGCGATGACCTGCGCGCCGTCAAAGCGTTCCTAACAATACTTGTCGAGTCGGACGAACGAATCCTCAAAGACCCTGCTCCGGTCGTCGCCGTCTCTGAGCTGGGGGACAACAGCGTGAACTTTGTCGTTCGACCGTGGGTGAACTCCGTTGACTACTGGATCGTGCTCTGGGACCTGAACGAGAGAGTGAAGCTCGGCTTCGACGAACGCGGTTTCAACATCCCCTACCCGCAACGCGATGTCCACATTCACCAAGCGACTGGTTAAGTCGCTTTTCCGCGCAGGCAGACATCCAACTTCGAGTGCCTTCAATGGATTCCCGCCTTTGCGGGAATGACAATGCTCACGTTTGGTAAGAAAACGCTGACCAGTGAGTCGCCGAGAATTTCGAACACTTTTGAGGAACACGTCTACTTCCACGTGCATGGTCGTCGCGACAGGGCTCGGCTCCATCGCATCCGTAAAGTTGACACTGCTGGAGCAGCCATCCTGGAAGCTCTCGTGCTTTACGGGCTCTGGGTAAGAGCAGAGTCTGTTTGGTTCCAAAGTATCGGAAGATGTTCCCGCCAGTTTCGGGAATGGTGACCACTTCTGACTGCCGGAACCGTTGATGGGGTCCGAATAAGCCGCCAGGATGCGACGCTTTTAAGGAACCAGTAATCTGCGGAGACAGAGAACTATGCGGAATTTATGCGGATTAATTATCGCAGTGAGTCTGAGTGGACTTTCGATTTCGGCAGCCGAACTCTCGGTGAAATCCACGACGCGGCCTGCGTCCACAAGGCTAAATGACGAAATCGGTGACCGGGCTCAGGACCTGAAGCTCACCATGGAGGTTGGCGATACAGATGGATCTTTGAATCAAGTCGACCGCGATAACACGTCGCCCACTAATACTGATCAGGCGTCTGTCGGTACTGGCTCGTCAAATCTGAAGTTGAATGAACCGAAGAAACTGAGACCACTTAAACGTAAAGTTCTGGTATTCAAGGCGTCGTGGTGTGGCGCCTGCCAATCGCTGAACGACGAATGGCCAAGTCTGAAGAAGGCTGGCTGGCGAATTGGCGAAAAACTCACGGATCACATCCAACTCGTTGACGCCGACCAGAGGCCCGACCTGATCTCCCGATACGCGATTAACTCTCTGCCAACACTCGTGCTTGTCGATGGCGACAAGGAATTAAGCCGACAAGGCTCGATCGGAGCACGGAATATTGCGGAGCTTTACTACGGTCGCCTGAAGTAGCCGTCACCATCGTAATGATGCGATCGATTCAAGTCGTTCCGAGATCACCTCGAAGCGGCTTTTATTTCGCGCAAGCATTTACTGACAAACGACTTCAGACGCAACTGCACGCCAACAGTCTCGGTTGAATCTGGAGTTCAGCACAGATAGTATCATTGGAACTTTTGTCGCTGGCTTTGGTTGTGCTCGGGCTCGACGATTCGGACTGACCAGCGGCAGTCGATTTTGCGGTGGACCTCTCAAGGTTTTTCATAAGCGAGGCCAGCCGCCAGCAAGTTTCAGACAGTAAGTCCTTCACCTACAAATTGCGGCAGGTTTTGACATATGGCCGATGACACCCCTGATGCGAACGAGTCTTTCAATCTGGATAAGCTGAAAGAACTCATCGAGTTGATGGAGAAGCACGATCTGACCGACGTCCATTTGCGTCATGGTGCAGAACAATGGCGTTTGCGTCGCGGCCCACAATTTGTGGCGACCGCACCAGCGGCTCAGATGGCTTACGCTGCTCCCGCTCCTGCAGCACCGGCTCCCGTTGCTGGTGCTCCTGCGGCAGCTGACCCTGCCCCTGCGGCAGCACCGGCGAGTAATCTGCTGGAAATCAAAAGCCCGATTGTTGGGACGTATTATGCGTCACCAACGCCCGAAGACTCGGTGTTCGTGACGGCTGGATCGAAAGTCACACAGGACACGGTGGTCTGTATCGTCGAGGCCATGAAAGTCTTCAACCAGATTACGGCAGACGTCAGCGGCACAATCGAAGAAATTCTTGTTGGTAATGGTGATCCGGTTGAGTCCGGCCAGGTACTGTTTCGCGTCAAGCCGAACTGATGCCTCAGCTTTGTGGTGAGTCAGTCACGAGCGACTCACTAGATTAATGGTTCGATACGAGCTGAGGAAGACGCCCGTACCTGGTTCAACGCCTTAAACGTCGATGCTGTTTTGCAGTCTCCCGTTCCGTTCCTGCTTTTCGGTTGTTTGAGTCTCGTATGTTTCAGCGCATTCTGGTTGCCAACCGCGGGGAAATTGCCCTGCGAATTATCCGAGCCTGTCGCGAACTCGGCATTGAATCCATCGCGGTATTCAGCGAGGCAGATCGCGGAGCCAACTACCTCGATCTCGCCGACGAGAAATACTGCATCGGACCGGCTTCGTCGTCGAGCAGTTACCTCTTCTTCAACAACATCATCGCCGCGGCTGAAATCGGTAACGCACAGGCGATCCATCCCGGATATGGCTTTCTGGCGGAAAACGCCGAGTTCGCCCGCATCTGCCGTGAATGCAACATCGAGTTCATTGGCCCCCCGCACGAAGCGATGGAGAAACTGGGTGACAAGGTCGCCGCCCGGCAAATGGCGATGAACGCCAACGTGAATGTCGTGCCCGGAAGCGAAGGTCTGATTGGAAGTGAGGCCGAAGCGATTCGACTGGCGAGCGAAATTGGTTACCCGGTTCTCATCAAAGCCACAGCGGGCGGCGGCGGAAAAGGAATGCGAGTCGCTCGCGATGAAGCGGACCTGAAAGTTGGCCTGAAGGGGGCGGCTTCCGAAGCAGAAAAAGCGTTCGGCAACGCCGGCGTTTATCTCGAAAAGTTCGTCGAGAATCCTCGCCACATCGAAGTTCAGGTTCTCGCGGACCAGCACGGCAACGCCGTTCACGTGTGGGAGCGTGAATGTTCCACTCAGCGAAAACATCAGAAGCTGATCGAAGAATCGCCAGCACCACGATTGCCGGAAGATGTTCGACAGGACCTCTGTCAGTCCGCCGTGCGGCTGATTCAGTCAGCCGGGTATTACAACGCCGGGACTGTCGAGTTCATCGTCGATAAAGACAACAATTTCTATTTCATTGAAGTAAACGCTCGGATTCAGGTCGAGCATCCTGTTTCGGAAGAAATCTCCGGGATTGATCTGATCGAGCAGCAGATCTTTGTCGCCGCTGGCGAGAAACTGAGCTTCACGCAGGACGATGTCGCCCGCAACGGCTGTGCCATGGAAGTTCGCATTAACGCGGAAGATCCCAAGCACGACTTCCGGGGAAGTCCGGGGACAATCACAAAACTGCGAGTGCCTGGCGGTCGCGGAGTTCGTTTCGACTCCCACGTCCACGAGGGTTACCGCATCAGTCCGCACTACGATTCGATGGTCGGCAAGCTGATTGTTCATCGCCCCACACGGAAACAGGCCATTGCCTGCATGCTGCGAGCACTGGATGAATTTGTGATTGAAGGCGTCAGCACGACCATCCCGCTCATCAAGCAGATTCTTAAAGAGCCAGTCTTCGCGGCGGGTGAAGTGGACACTCGCTGGCTCGAACGGGAAATGGACAGCATCCTGCCCAAGGTTGTTTGATCAGCCTCGCGTACCCAAGCGATTCGCTCGTACCGGAATCCGCTACGACCTCATTCCGTAACAACACAGCGTCCACAAACCAGGCTGCGTCCTCAATCTGGACTCAGCGTGTGAATCCAACCTGAATCACGTTGAACTAGAAATTCGGAGTTTCCGATGGCTGAATCCGCCGCTTTGTCACATCCCGCTCAAACCAAACACAACTTTAAGAAAGTCGCGATTCTATTCTCAGGCGGTCCGGCACCCGCAGCCAACGCCGTCATCTCCACCTGCGCTGCCAGCTTTCGAAAGAACGGAATCGAAGTCGTCGGCGTCATGCACGGGTACCGGCACCTCATGGAATTCAGCGCGGACAATCCCATGCAGGAAGGCCGCGACTTCATCATGCTGGATGAAAGAACGCTGAAGCGAACCCGCAATCAGCGAGGAATTATCATCGGCACCGCCCGAGCCAATCCCGGCAAGCAGATTCAGTCTCCGGCAGATTTGCAGGACGCCGAAAAGACCGCTCCGATGAAAGTCGCTTACGAAGCACTCTGCTCGCTGGGGGCGGATGCGCTGATCTCGATTGGGGGCGACGACACACTGAAAACAGCAAACAAGTTCAAACTTTACCAGGACACGCTTCCGGCAGGCAGTAAGAAGGTGCCGGTCGTTCACATTCCCAAAACGATCGATAACGACTACCACGGTATCGATTTCACATTCGGATTTTTCACCGCTGTGGATGTTCTGGGCGGCGAACTTCGCAATCTGCTGGCCGATGCCGAAGCCAGCGAGAGCTACTTTGTCGCGGAGTGTATGGGACGCAGTGCTGGCTGGCTGGCTTACGGTGCTGCGATCTCCAGCGAAGCGAGTCTGGTGGTCAGCGTCGAAGACATCGTGGGCAAACTTGCGGGCACCGAAGAATGGACCAGCCCGAAAACTGGACAGGTGGAAACCCGCAAGATCATGAACATCGAAGCCCTTGTGGCAAGAATTGTGAAGACCATGCGGGCTCGCGATGCGGCGGGCAAGCGATTTGGAACGATCGTCATGGCTGAAGGGCTGGCCGAGATGATGCCAGCCAGCGAGCTGGAAGGTATTCCGCGGGATGATCATGGTCACATTTCCGTTGCCCATATCGACCTCGGCAAGAAGTTTGCCAAGCTGATTTCTGCGGAATACAAGGCTCAGACCGGTGAATCCCGCAAGATCACGGGGCTGCAACTGGGATACGAATCCCGCTGTGCTCCTCCGACAGCGTTCGATGTCATGCTGGGCAGTCAGCTCGGTGTCGGCGGTTTTCGAGCCATTGTGGAGAAGGGGCTTAACGGCGTGATGGTTTCCATCGTTGGTCAGCTCGAACTTCAATACGTGCCCTTCGAAGAGCTGGTCAACCCGGCTGACCTGGTCACCAAGGTTCGGTTCATTGAGACCGGCTGTGATTTTCATCAGCTCGCGAGATTTCTTGAAACGTACGTCGAGTAAGCCCCTGACGATGAGTACGTGTCGCGATCGAACTTCTCGCTCCCGACATGACGGCTATACTTCCTGGAGCGGCTGGATGGTTCAGTGCAATGAGGTCGCTTCTGCGGCATCAATTCGCGAGCCCTGCCAGCCGTTGAGCGATTAACGGCGTATTGGAGATACGATCGTAGTCCATATTTGCCTGCCTTCGACGCGGCGGAACGGAGTTCTTCTCCGAACCAGCAAACTCGTGCAGCTTCAATCAGGGAAAGAACGCCTCTCGATGTCCGATTCCGACCAACGACCGTCTCAGGATTCCAAGCCGAAGAAAGATCGAAAGAACGATTCAAAAGGCGGTCAGTCTCGCAAACCGGATTCGTCCAATTCCGGCCGGACCGTCCTTTACCTGCTGATCCTGGCGACAATCTTTCTGGTCTGCTCCCCGCTGCTGTTTACGAAGTCACAGGTCAAGACTCTGAAGTTCAGTGAGTTCGAGGCTGGAGTCAAGGATGGAACATACAACGCGACCAACGTTCACGAACTGTTGATCGGGCAAACGTCGATTGTGTTTCAGGATCAGCCTGTCAACGAGGACGGAAGCGCACCGGAAGTTCCTCCGAAGGTCTTCAAGGTTCCTTGCGCCACAATGGGGGGCGAGGTGCAGGATGCGCTGGCTCACAAGCTGGACGAACACAATATCAGCTACACATTCAGCGAAGGTCCGTCGGAATGGCAGTCGTGGGCGTTGATGATGGTCATCGCTGCACCGCTCATACTGCTGATGATCCTGATGATTCGCCGGGTTGGCGGAGCGGGATCAGCACTTTCGTTTGGACGAAGCCGCGGCAAGGTTTACGCGCAGGACGACCTGGACACGACGTTCGAAGACGTGAAGGGCATCGACGAAGCCGTTGAAGAACTCAAAGAGGTTGTCGAGTTCCTGAAATCTCCTGGAAAGTATCAGGCTCTCGGCGGTCGAATCCCGAAGGGCGTGCTGCTGGTCGGGCCTCCAGGCACTGGCAAAACGATGCTCGCCAAAGCCGTCGCCGGAGAAGCAGGCGTTCCATTTGTGAGCCTGTCCGGTTCTGACTTTGTTGAGATGTTTGTCGGCGTTGGAGCCGCTCGCGTTCGAGACATGTTCCAGCAGGCCGCGCAGCGATCGCCGTGCATTATTTTTATCGACGAACTCGACGCGCTCGGCAAAGCTCGTGGCACGGGCATGCCCGGTGGCCACGACGAACGCGAGCAAACTCTGAATGCGCTGCTCATCGAGATGGACGGCTTCGGATCGGACCAGAGCGTCATTGTCATGGGAGCCACCAATCGAATCGATGTGCTGGATACGGCTCTGTTGCGTCCGGGCCGTTTCGATCGTCACGTGCTTGTGGATCGACCTGACATCAAAGGCCGCGAAGCGATCCTCAAAGTTCACATGAAGAAGATCAAGATGGACGAGTCGGTCAATCTCGTTCGAATCGCGAAACTGACGGCCGGCTTTGTGGGAGCGGACCTGGCGAATCTCGTTAACGAAGCCGCGCTGCTGGCCGCCCGCAAGGATAAGAAGTGCGTCACGCATGCCGAATTTGAAGAAGGAGTCGACCGAGTCGTTGCCGGACTCGCAAAGCAAACTCGAATTATCGACGACGAAGAAAAGGAACGCACGGCGTATCACGAGTGTGGGCACGCGCTCGCAGCCTGCAGCCTGCCGAATACTGACCCCGTTCACAAAATTTCGATCATTCCGCGAGGCATGACACTTGGTTTCATGATGCAGAGTCCCGACAACGAACGTCACAACCTGACCCAATCAGCACTGTTGGCTAAGATCTGCGTAATGCTCGGCGGAACGGCGGCCGAACACGTGATCTACGATGAACCTTCCGTCGGCGCTCAGAACGATCTTCAGCGCGCAACAGACACTGCTCGCCGCATGGTCACTGAATGGGGCATGAGCGAGAAGATTGGCAAAGTTCACTACAGCGAATCTCGATCGTCACCGTTCCTCGGCGTTCGGGCAGCGGAAGAGCCGACTCACAGCGAACAGACAATTCGCGAGATCGACCTCGAAGTGAAGCGGATCATCGACTCCAGTTACCAGCAGACACTGGAGATTATGCGAAGTCGACGTCCGGTTCTGGAGCAGATGACACGCGAGCTGATCGAAGTCGAAACCATGGATGCCGATCATCTCAAGCGAATTCTCGACGAGCATCATCCTGGCGCGCAGATTATGCCGGGCACGCATCCGAAGGTTGGTAGCACGGAGGCCGTCGCTGATTCGGCTCCTGCCGCTGACGACCGGGAAGCCGAGAGTTCCGGCACCGGCGACTGAGCAATTCGCAGGCTGACTACTTCAGAATCTCCGCCACGGTTTCATGATCAAGCATGTTCATCACCAGTGGCTGGGACAGGTCTTCCTGTGACTGCTGCCAGGTCGCGATCAGGCCAGCTTTGGTGGCGAGAACATCAACGTAACGGCTGCAGCCGGTCCCGTACGGGCTGATAAATTGCGGCAGATACTTTGAGAGCCGCTCGATGTGGTCGAAGCTGCCGTTCTGGATGTAAGCAACACCGCCG
>JABMPE010000660.1 GCA_013203845.1 Rhodopirellula sp.
AATCTGAGGCTCGCTGTCCGGTTTGTCATCGCCATTGCGATCGGCAATGAAATACAGACTCGGTGGCGACATCACCCACACGCCGCCGAAACCAACTTCGATGCCGGTCACATAGTTGAGCTGATCGTAAAACACCGTCCGCTTATCGTGCCGCCCGTCGCCGTCGGTGTCTTCCAGAATGAGGATTCGGTCACCGGCTTTCGTTCCGTGATTGGGATAGTTGTAAGCTTCGGCTACCCACAACCGACCCCGATCATCAATACAGAAACCGATCGGCTGCTTCACATCCGGTTCGCCAGCAAACAGCGTGACGTTGAACCCTTCTGGAACAATCATCGTCCGCGCGGCATCTTCCGCCGACAACGGCTGATCCACATCAGGTTCGGCGGCGATGGCGTCACTCATCAGCCCCATCGTTAAAATCGCGAGGAAGAAAAACGGGCTTGAGATCTCGCCAGGGCGAAAGTGAACGGTGTCGCGCATGTGTGCTCACAATTGAAGACGGTTTGTACTGAATCGAGGTCACACATGATTTCAGTCTGAGCCGAACCCTGCAACAAGACGACCAGGAAGTCGATCTCCGTCAAAAACAGATGGCTGGTGGTCGAGCCTTGGCGAACTCTCAGTTCACAGTTCTGGGGGCTCGCCAGGGCTCGACCACCAGCCACCCGGAATATCGGACGCCCTCTGGGAACTCGCTGCCTTCGGCGGTCCGCGATTCCTGCCAGCAGACAACCTGTGTTATGATCGCTGGCCCGTATCATCTTTCTGGCCACCTGAGCCAAGTCTGTTATCCCGATGTTCCGATCGAAGAATTGTGAGCCTGACCTGGCGGCTCACCTGACTCGACGCGAAATCTGAGACACACCTCATGCTTCCAATTTTCGGCAGTCGCAAATCATTCTGCAGCGGAATCAGCCGGCGAGACCTGCTGCACATCGGCGCGGCGGGAGCGTTTGCCCCGGCACTCGGCGACGCCTTGCGCACCGAATCTGCGGCGGCAGTCGGCGGCGCTGCTCCCACGGCACGCGCCAAATCGGCGATCTTCATCTTTCTTTTTGGCTCGCCACCTCAGCATGAGACATTCGATCCAAAACCCGAAGCCGCCGCCGAAATTCAGGGCGAGATGCAGGCCATTCCAACGTCGCTGCCGGGACTGCACATTGGAGAAGGCCTACCGCAAACAGCACAGATTGCCGATCGTTTAACCGTCGTTCGGTCAATGACTCATCCGTATCCGATTCACTGTTGCGCTTACGTCATGAGCGGAATGCCGACCTACAGCATCCCGCTGGAAACGAATCCGCGATCGCCCGAGCACTGGCCTTACATGGGTTCGATCGTCGACTACCTGGACACTCAGCGCAGCGGTGTTCGTATGCCGAATATCCCGCGAAACATTGGTGTCCCCTGGCGTTTCTGTTCCCGTGGAAGTTCGTCGAACCAGGCCGGGCCGTACGGTGCGTTCCTGGGCAACGGCTTCGATCCCTTCTGGACGGACTTTTCCGGCAAGGGCACAACCGTCGTTCCGAAGCTCAACGCCGGACAGAAAGAGGACGTGCTGGATCCACACGGCGGCATTGAACCGTCCGGCCGCTTCCAACTGGCAGCAGGATGCCAGTTGCCGCAGGAGATCACGTCGCGACGTTTCGACGCTCGCCGGTATCTCCTGAACCAGTTCGACAACTCGCGAGCAAACATCCAGCGACACCCAACATCGACGAACTGGGACGATCACCAGCAGCGAGCGTTCTCGCTGATCGGTTCCAACGGCATTCGTTCTGCACTGGATATTCAGAACGAACCGGAAGCACTTCGCGAACGATACGGCATGACGCTGTTTGGGCAATCGTGCCTGGCCGCCCGTCGGCTGGTTGAAGCAGGCGCACGCTTCGTCACCGTCTTCTGGGATCCCTTCGGACCACACGGCGCGTCGGTGTGGGATACTCATTCCAACCATTTCCCGCGTCTGAAGAATTACCTGCTGCCGGTTTTCGACCAGTCCTACTCAGCGTTGATCACCGATCTTGACCAACGCGGCCTGCTGGACGAGACGATGGTGCTTTGCACGAGCGAACACGGTCGCACCCCTAAAATCGACTCGGGACCGGTCGGAGGTGCCCGACATCACTGGTCGAACACGTACTCGTCCGTCTTCGCTGGTGGAGGCTTTGCACGAGGCCGCATCGTCGGACGATCCGACGCGATTGGCGGCGACGTTGCCGAAACGCCGGTATCACCGAAAGACATGCAGGCGACCGCGTACCACCTGCTCGGATTTCCGGAAACGGCGACGGTTCCCGACCAGGCTTCGCGTCCGCACCCCATCGCCGGAGACGGTCGCGTGCGACACGAACTGATCAGCTAAGGAACTTATTTCGGGACGGATCCTCAGCAAGCAAACGCAGAACGTGGTTACTGAGTCTTCCAGAACGACGGTATGAAGAGGACCAGAATCGCGAACAGTTCGAGACGCCCGATGAGCATCAGCAGCGAAAGCAGCAGTTTACTTTGCGGAGCAAAGAGCGAGTAATTCATGGTCGGACCGACAGCTCCCAGTCCCGGTCCGATGTTGTTCAGCGTGGCGGCGACGGCGCTGGCACAGTCGATTAACTCGATGTGATGTCCGTCAGTCTGTCCCCAGGGACCTCCGGGTTCGATCGCCGTCAGCAGTAGAAAACTGGCGACGAATATCAGCAGTATAAAGCTGAAATAGACGATGACTTCGTGTCGCAGCGTTTTGTCGAGGTTCACGCCCGCAATTCGGAGTGGTCGTACGACGTTCGGACGAAAGGACTGTTCCGCCTCAAGTTTCAAAATGCGAGCGAACAGCAGAAACCTGACCACCTTGATTCCGCCGCCGGTCGATCCCGCGCAGCCTCCGACGAACATCAGTGCCAGAAGTAAAGCCCGGCTGAAGCTGCTCCACTGGTCGAAGTCTTCCGTTCCGAATCCTGTTGTGGTCATGATGGAAACCGACGTGAATGCCGCGTGCCGAATCGCTTCGACGAGCGATCCATATCGATGTTCAGCCCAGAGTCCGAACACCAGGAAGAACGTCGCGAGCGTCAGTATCGCGAGATAAAGCCGGTATTCGGGATCTCGATAGAAGGGCGTAAACCAGCGGAGCCATGAGTTCGTGCCGGTCGTCTTTTTCTGCGAGATTGCCATGTAGTAGAGATTGAAGTTGGTCCCGGCCAGCACCATGAACGCGATCAGCGTCCACTCGATGGTCGGACTTTTGAAATGCCCGACACTGGCGTTCCATGTGCTGAAGCCGCCGGTCGCCATCGTGCCGAATGTATGGCACAGTGCGTCAAAGACGGACATCCCTTCGAAATACAGCAGTCCGGTCAGCACAGCACTCAGGCCAACATAGATGGCCCACATCGTGAGCGCTGTTTCGCGAACTCGTGGACGCACGGTTTCTGAGATCGGGCCAGGAACCTCGCGGCGCATCAATGCTTTTCCGCCGGCGCCAAGCTGCCCCAGCACCGCGACGAACAGAACGATAATTCCCATTCCGCCGAGCCAGTGCGTGAAGCATCTCCAGAACATGATGCAGCGAGGGATCA
>JABMPE010000661.1 GCA_013203845.1 Rhodopirellula sp.
CTTTGGTGACCTGGTACGACTCGACACAGTCGGCAACGAGTCAGCGTACGAAAGTGCCAAAAGCCGCATCAGTCTACAGGATGAGCTGTGGGCACACCTGAAACGCGCTGCGGCGGCTCCCGGTGGGTCCGGAGATATCAGCGAATTGATGCAGGAATACGGTGGAAGCAGTGGTTCCTCAAGTTCATCAGGTTATCCTGGAATGACTGGCTACCCCGGCATGGACAGTGGTCCTTCGAATCCCAAACGTCGAAGCTCGCTGAAACGGAATTCGCCGATGATGATGATGGAATCCAGCGGTCCCTGAGCCACCCGAACGGGGTGAATGCAACCTTCGTTCATTTTGCCATCAATTCGATTCCGCAACGCATCAGAGACTCGGCAGTCTATCTCTGACAATTCGACGAATCTCAGCAGCAAGAAAGAATGACCCGGCGACGCAGATCAGGCCATCTTCAGGGCAAACCTGAAGAGCAGCCTGCCAGGCGTTTGCCGGGTCTTTTTTCGTGTGTACCGGTCGACCGGATATTTGTTCCGCAATTGACTTCAGTTCTTCGAGCGGGATGCCTCGCTGATTCGTGACGTAGCGAGTCAGAATCACCGTGTCAAAGTGCGGAAACAAGCGCCTGCAGAGCCCCGAAATGTCCTTGTCGAGACTCGTCCCGAAAATCAGCACACGCTTGCCAACGACGGACAAATTCTGAATCGTCTCGACAAGGGCTCCGGCAGAAATCCAATTGTGAGCCGCATCGATAATCACCGTTGGATTTTCGCTTAATCGCTCGATTCGTACCTGACTGATGCAGGCAAGCAGGTCCTGCTCCACAGCCGCCTGTGAGATCTTCCAACCGCGTTTGCGTAATTCATTGACCGCCGCGAGTGCGACCGCCGCGTTTTGCTGCTGATGCCTGCTTCTGTACATCAGGGGAGCCTCGCCGGACGAGTCGCTGCTGTTCGACAGATTTGACGCTTCCTCGTCAGCAACCATCGTCAGTGGTGCCTGCTGCTCATCGGCCACTCTGGAAATTGCCGCCAATGCTTCAGCATTGGCAACTCCGGTTACAACGGGAATTCCTGACTTGATGATTCCAGCCTTTTCAGTCGCAATCTCACTGAGACGAGTCCCCAGAATATGAGTGTGATCACGGCTGATTGTGGTGATGACAGAGACTTCGGGATTGCAGATGTTTGTCGAATCCAACCGTCCGCCCAGGCCAACTTCCAGGACCGCGATATCGACCTGTCGCTCAACAAACCACAACCACGCGAGTGCCGTGGTCAGTTCAAAAAACGTGGGACTCAACCCCTGCCCTGCCGCATCGATTTTTGGGGCCACTGTGGCCAGCTGGCCGGTAAGTCTGACCAGAATGTCTTCTGAGATCTCCTCGCCGCTAACCTGAATGCGTTCTTCAAAACGCTCGATGTGTGGTGACGTAAACAGACCGACTGAAAATCCGGACGCACGGAGGATCGACGTAATCATCGCTGCGGTTGATCCTTTGCCTTTGGTGCCTGCAATGTGGACCACTGGAACTTTTTCCTGAGGGTTCCCCAGATGATCCAGCAGATTCCGCATTCGCTCCAGCTTGAAGTCCGACGCGGTCAGGGACGGCGACACGCGTTCAAAGTCAACGCGGCTGTAGAGCCAGTCAATGGCTTCATCTCGCGACGTTATCTGCATGAAAGTCACTTCAGTTTTCCGTGTTGCAAGCCGTGGAAGCAAATGTCCGTTTGATTGTGGCTTTTGCTGCCTTACATTCTCTCCGGCGACTGCTGGCCAGTTTGACCAAAGCTCGACTTCTGAATTCACACAAGTGGCGGGGAGAATAATCTTGTCAGAACCGTCGCGTAAGGGCCTTGAAGCGTTATTGCAAAAGGCGCGTGCTGGCGATCGCGATGCCACAAATGAGTTGTTCGAAACCTGTCGGGCGTACGTTGGTTTTCTGGCTCGGTCTCACGTTGAAAGCTGGATTCAGGCCAAGGTCGATTCATCCGACCTGATCCAGCAGACGCTGATGGAAGCTCATCAGGCATTTCCGAAATTCAACGGGCAGACCGAAGGCGAGTGGATTGCCTGGCTGAAGCAGATTCTCAAGCATAATGCGACTGATTTCGTGAGACGGTTCGGCGCGGCGAAGCGCAGGGCGACTCTCGAAATTGCGATCTCAAACGGAAACGATTCCACGTACTTCCGAGCCGCTCCCGAACTATCCTCTGGCGGAGAAACTCCCAGTCAGGTCATGGTTCGCCGGGAGCAGGAAATCCAGGTCTCTGACGCTCTGGCAACTCTGCCTGAGAGTTACCAGGAAGTCATCGTGCTGAGAAATCTTCAGCGGCTACCCTTTGACGAGATCGCCGAACGGATGGGCCGCTCGCGTCCTGCAACTCAAATGCTCTGGATGAGAGCCCTTAAAAAACTACAGGCCGAGCTGCACGTCGACACTGACACTGAGTAATTGTCGCAACAGTCGCAGTCTTTCAGAAAGAACCAACATGCGTTTGCGGATTCTCATTCTGCCGCTGGCCGCCGCGGTGATATCCGGGCTGGTCTGGTACAAACTGCAACAGAATCCCGCCCGCAACCCCACCTCTCAGATCAGTGTCGTTTCCCGGCTTCAGGCCCCCTCCATTGAAGCCCTCGATCAGGACAATTCGATCACGCGGCTGAAGTCGTTTCAGGGCCGCCACAATCTACTCGTCGTGTTCTTTGATGGTGAAGCCGGCGCCGAAACTGACAGCACACTGCGCCACTTGAAGCAGCATGCTGACGAACTCAAGGCCGCTGACTACCACGTCATTGCGATCAGCTCCGCCTTGCCCCAGCAGAATCGAAAGACGGACTTTCCACCACTGTTTCACCTGATCACAGACCCGGCGCCGATCTGGAAAATTCACCGCGACTGGGGATCCGGTTGCTTTGACAAGTCGACAGGAACTCCCAGGACGGCTGTCTTTCACATCGACCGCGCCGGTAACGTCACGGGGAGGTCAGAACCTGTCCCGCTCGAACATCCCGATCAACAGATCGACGCGTTACTCGGACTTTCGCACGAAAATGTTGCACACTGACGCCACACCGCAATGAAATGTCGTCAGCTCATTCGTCGCTGTTCGAACCAAAGATCCGCCACGCGTAGTATAGAAACTGCAATAGTGTCTGGAGTGTTGCGGCAACGTAAGTCCAACCAGCGGCGTTCAGTACACGACGAACGGCGTCCGCTCCTTCACCGCTGACGATGTTGTACTCTGTCAGCAACACCTTTGCTCGATTGCTGGCATCGAACTCGACGGGCAGGTTCACCAGCTGAAAGAAAAGCAGCCCACCAAACGCGACCACCCCAACCACGAACAACTGGGGCATGTTTAACAGCATCCCGGCGATCATCATGATCAGGAAGAGTGTCGGACCGTATTGTGCAGCTGGAACCGCCGCATTTCGGATGACCAGGGGCATATACCCTGTCGCGTGTTGAATCGCATGTCCTGCTTCGTGCGTTGCAATTCCCACAGCAGTTGCCGTTCGAGTGTGATAGACCTCACGGCTCAAGCGAAGTACTCGATGTGACGGGTCGTAGTGATCCGTCAGAAAACCCTGGGCTTCTTCGATCTCGACAGAATTCAATCCCGCTCGATCCAAGACAAGCCGAGCCGCTGCCGCCCCGCTCAATCGTGCGTCAACCTGCATCCCGCGTCCGTAGCTCGACTTGACTTTCGCCTGAGCCCACAGCATGAGAAGCAGCGCTGGCGAAATAACCAGCAGGTAAACGGGGTCGAAAAAGTACATTTCTTAGCCTTTAGTTCTTAGCCTTAAAAAATCTCAGCCTCTGTGCTGATTTCCGAACCTGATAATCGGCGATTTCTGCGTTCGATCTGGAAACGTCCTCAGGAAAACAGTGCGGGAAACAGTACGTGACTCTGACGTTTCAGATCTACGCTGCAACGCCAGATCTACGCCGCAACACCAGGTCTCGCCGGAATTCACGTCTGAAAATCTGGAATATCGCACTGCGAACGCGAGTAATAACAAGCAAACGTCATCGCGTCAGGCGGTGAGTCGACTGCTGATCGACAGATTTCCTGACGGCACGGTCAGCGCCCCGGCAACGCCTGCTTCCATGCCATCGCGATAAAACGTGGCAGATCCGAGGCGATCATGCCAGGTTCCGACATGGCTTCTGCGGCAAGGTCTCCAGCCAGACCGTGAAGGTAGACCGCCAGTCGAGTCGACTCAAAAGGATCGTCGCCGCGCGCCAGCAGTGCCGACGTCAGGCCGGTGAGAACATCTCCAGAACCGCCGGTCGCCATGCCGGAATTTCCTGTCGAGTTGACCGAAACCCGCTGCCCATCGGTCACGATGGTCCCCGGACCTTTCAAAACGAGAATCAAGTGATTCTTCCTGGCGAAATCTCGCGAGACTTCGGCTCGCCGCGCCTCGATCTCAGAAATCGACAGGCCGGATAAACGAGCAAATTCGCCCGGATGAGGCGTCAACACCCTCGGGCCAGCGTGCTCGTGCCCTTCCCAGCGCCCACCTCGAAATCCACCGGCCAGAGCATTCAGACCGTCGGCGTCCAGTACCAACGGGCACCGGGTTTCGGAAAACAGCCGACGAACGACTTCGGGCAGGTCTGCTGATCCGCCCAGACCCGGACCGACTCCCACAGAATCATTTCCGTCGAGCAGGTGAGAAATCCGGTCGAGTGTCGCGATGGAAAATTGCCCGTCGGTACTTTCAGGCAGCCCAATCGTCATATAACCGGGCTCGTAGCCAGCGACCACCCCCTGAATGCCGACCGGACACGCAACGGTCACCAGCCCGGCTCCGCCGCGAAGTGCGGCGACCCCAGCCAGACAGGCCGCTCCGCTCATTCCACGGCTGCCGGCGACAATCAGCGTCCGACCGAACGTGCCTTTGTGCCCATCCGCAGGCCGTTGCGGCAATTCCGGTGGATCAAATTCAGTTTCCAGAGACATTTCGAACATTCCAAACCGGTCTAGGGGCGATTTCGACGGGACAATATACTCGGCCTGACGGCCAGCTTGCACATCGGTCGTCAAATCGCGAATCCCCAGCGGTGGTTCCTCATCGGCAGCTTGCCGCCAACATTCGAGACGCACCAGCATTCAACCTGCTCCCCGGCAACGAATTCATGATCCGAATCCTCAATCACTTCAGAACGGTTGCTCTGATGCTGGTTCTGGTTTCCGGAGCTTCGGGCTGCCTGCTCGACACTCGGTTTGTGCAGATGCCGCAGCTGATGCCACGACATCCTGCTGCGGAAGCCCGAGCCGCCGAATATCACGATCCGTATCCTGATAGCTCGATTGGTCCCGACACCTTCAGTCGTCCTCCAGGATTCACACGGCAACGCGCTGAAGCTCGCCGCGCGGCAGACCTTCGCGGGATTCACTTGCTCGATCCTGGTGATCGGCTGCCGCCGACGTCTGCTGCCCCGGACACAAACCGCTTCTCCGAAGTTGTTGATCCCTGACGCGATCGCCTGCCGCGTGACACGCTGGTGTCGCTTCTCAAACGGCTGATTGCGCGTACCATTCGAGTCTTCCGCAGAGACTCGCGACGCCGTCGCTGGTCAGGTACGGACACGACGCCTCACAGGCCGATGCCCTCTGGACGCCCTCATCATGAAGACATCGACGCTGATTCTCCGCAGCCTGATGCATTACTGGCGAATCCATGTCGCCGTATTTTTCGGCGTGGTTGCCGGCACCGCGGTCATCAGCGGTGCACTGATAGTCGGCGATTCGGTTCGAGAAAGCCTCAAAGCGATGAGCCTTGCACGGCTTGGCGGAGTCGACCTTGCTCTGCACTCGCCACGCTTCATTCGTGAAGAGACGGCGGACGTGCTCGCTGAGTCGCCCGATCTGCAGGCGATCCTGAAAAGCGTAGCGCCGGCATTGATCATGGATGGGGCCATCGTGCGGGAATCAAACGACGGTTCCGTCAACGACCGGGCTGGCGGCATCCGCGTGTATGGAGTCGATGACCGATTTGGCGGCATGAGTGAGTTCGACGAAGACTCAATCCCGAACGGCGACCAGCTGGTGCTGAGCGACCGCGTCGCGCGTCAGCTCAATGCCAAAGTCGGTGACGAATTGACGTTGTGGGTCGAGATGCCCGCGACCATCCCACGAGAAAGTCAGCTGGGCGGCATCGAAGATCAGGACACGCAGAGCATCCCACTGGTGGTCTCAGCGATCTTCCCGGAGACATCCGGCACTGGTCGCTTCGACCTCAGTCCGGGACAGCAGTTGCCGCTGACCGTCTTCGTTTCACTGGAAAATCTTCAGGAAGCCGTCGGCCTGGAAACCGTACGCCGTTCCCGCGATTTCCCGCAGGGCAAGCCCGCACGCATCAATGCCGTCTTTGCCACGCTCAACTCGAACGAAGTCGCCAGGTCGTCAGCAGCCATCGAAACCGCCGCTCAAACAACGACGCATCTGGGCGAATCGCTTACTCTCGAAGACCTCAGTCTACGAGTCGTTGAAAACGACCGCGGTTATCTGGCTCTCGAAAGTGAGCAGATGATTCTGGAAGACTCGTTCGCCAACGCGGCTCAGAAGGCGGCAGAACAATCTAACCAGGCGATCGCACGTAATATGGTTTACCTGGTCAACGAACTGAGCAACGTGAAGAACGCTGACGCCTTCTCGGCCTACTCGATCATCGCTGGAGTCGACCTTTCCGAAGTGGCCGCCGCTCCGTTCGGACCGCTGGTAACCGGCGACCCTGTAGAAAGCTTGAACGACGACGAAATCATCCTCAACGACTGGCTGGCGGAGGATCTCGATGCTCAACCCGGCGATTCCATTCAGATCAAATATCACCAGGTCGGTTCGCACGGTGAGCTGCCCGAGCAAGTCCTGACGCTGAAGGTGCGGGCAATCGTCCCACTTGCAAGTTCCGTCACCGCCAGCGACCGCGGACTGACTCCGGAAGTCAAAGGGATCACGGACGCCAATACATTCAGCGCGTGGAAGCAGCCGTTTCCGATGGATCTTGATCGTCCCACCGATCGTGACGACGAATACTGGGAGAAATACAAAGCTCTCCCCAAGGCCTTCGTTTCGCTGGACCTCGCCAAATCGCTCTGGACCAGCCGCTACGGAAGTTTGACGTCAATTCGCATTGCCGCATCCGGAACAGCCGGCAAGATTGAACCACTCGAAGAAGCACAGTCTCCGTTTACGAACGCGTTTCTTCAGCAACTCAATCCGCAGGAGACCGGGCTGGTCTTTCTGCCGGTTAAGTACAACGGCATCAAAGCGGCCAGCGGCACGACCGATTTCACAACCCTGTTCGTCGGGTTCAGTTTTTTCGTGATCGCCTCGGCGATGATCCTGATCAGCCTGCTGTTTCGACTGGGAGTCGAACGCCGCACGGCCAGCATCGGGGTGCTGCAGGCCATTGGTTTTAATCGACGAATGGTTCGACGACTGATTCTGAAAGAAGGACTCGTTGTGGCGTGTCTTGGCGGGGCGATCGGTTCGCTGGTTGCCGTCGGTTACGCCGAGCTGATGATCTTTGCACTGAAAGATCCGGACTGGTGGGGCGGCGCAATCGGCACTCAATTTCTTGATGTCTATCCGAAACCGGTCAGCTTGTTCGCCGGTTTTGCGATTTCAATCATCGTGGCCCTGCTCGCTCTGTATTTTGCTCTGCGTGGATTGAACGATATTTCGACGCGACAGCTTTTAGCCGGTGACACCGACGCCGCCCTGACAGACGCGGCTCAGGAAGCGCGTGCCGCCCGTCAATTCAAGTGGGCCAGAAACGGTGCCATCTTTTCGCTGATCGTTCTGGCGGCTGGACTGTTCGGACTCGTGCCTTCCAGCGAGGCGTTTTCAGGATTTTCATGGCCGATGGTGGCCTTCTTCGTGGTGGGAATCGTCAGTCTGACATCCGCGATGTTTCAACTGTCCGCGTGGCTTGCGGGCGATCGCCGATCAGCAGTGCGAGGCAGCGGCATCCTGGGCGCATCGCGTCTGGGTTTTCGAAACGCGGCCCGACATCGTTCCCGCAGTGTTCTTTCAACAGGCCTGATCGCATCGGCGACTTTCGTCATCGTGGCCGTCGCTGCCGGGCAACGAAATCCGGCTGTTGAGACGCCCGACTTCAATTCCGGCAACGGAGGCTTCTCGCTGGTCGCCGAAGCGAGCGCACCACTTCTCGATTCTTTGCAGACGCCTGAAGGCCGCATCAAACTCGGCATTTCACCTGAAGCCGATTCGGAAGATGCCCACCTGCTGGAGCAGATGCAGACTTACTCGTTTCGAGTCCGACCCGGTGAAAATGCCAGCTGCCTGAATCTCTATCAGACCACCCTGCCGACGATTCTGGGCGTACCTGATGACCTGCTCGCACGCGGCGGGTTCCGCTTTGTCGATCAGCGAAAAGCCGACTACTGGAAACTTCTGGCAACCGACCGTGACGACGGACGAATCCCCGTGCTGGGTGACATGAACACATTGATGTTCAGCCTGCATAAAGCTCCAGGAGCGTCGATTGCGGTGCCTGACTCAGAAACGGAACTCGTCGTGTCGGGAATGCTTGATGGCAGTGTACTTCAGGGAGTGCTGCTGATGTCGGATTCAAACTTCCGCAAAATGTTTCCGAAGCAGACCGGCTTTCGCTACTTCCTGATTGGTGCCAATGAAGCCCGCATCAAAAGCCTGGGCCACTTTTCAAAGGAAGAGGCCAACCGGCTGACGTCTGTCCTGGAAGGAGCACTCACACCGTACGGATTTGATGCCGAGCGAGTGTCCGACCGCATCGCCGCTTTTCTGATCGTCCAGAACACCTATCTGTCGACCTTCCAGTCGCTCGGTGGTCTTGGACTTCTGCTGGGCACATTGGGGCTGGCGACAGTCATGTTAAGGAACGTCGTCGAGCGGCGTTCGGAGCTGGCGTTGCTGAGAGCTGTTGGTTTTCGCCGTCGCAGTCTGTCCGTCATGGTGCTGGCCGAAAATGCCATGCTGCTGATCTGGGGACTCGCCTCAGGAACGATCTGTGCCTTGCTGGCCATGCTGCCCCACCTGTTGAGCACCGGGGCCGACACTCCCTGGCTCAACGGAGCGGCCCTGCTGCTCACCGTTTTCGTGGTCGGCATGCTCTCGGCACTGTTCGCCGTACGAGAAGCATCACGAACGCCCATCGTCAGCACGTTGCGTGGCGAGTAAGCTCTCTCAAAACGAGTTCTGACCTTCCATGACCTCTGATTCATACTGAACCGCAACGCCCATGCCACAACTCGACCGCGAAGAATACATCGAGCAGGCCTATCTCTGGGAAACGTTTCTCGGACGTATGAAAGATGGAGTGCCCGCCCAGGAAATCCTCCTGCAGGTTCAGGACGAAATTCTGGCGACAACAAAGCTGCCAATGGCCCTGCACTTTCTCGTCGGCGAAATCCGACACCGCGGCCGAATCAGTGAGGGCATGGCTCAGATGAGTCACTACTTCACGCCATTTCAGGCTTTTCTCATGGGCAAGGCCGAGGACGAAAAGACAAAGTTCGATCTGCTCATCGCGCTCGCCATTCTCAAGGCCGAAGCAAAGTTTCGAGCCGATGACCGACTGACACCTCAAGGCCTGTTTATTTTTCAGTTCGAGTGCATTGCCAGAAACCGACTCGGCTACGACTACGGCATGCAGGCCGTCGCCAACGATCCGCTGTTTGACGAAAACTGGCGAGACTGGATTATGTGGCTCAGAAATCAACTCGGTTCCAACGAGTTCTGCGAATTTCTGTATCTGCGTTCCGACTTTGCTGTCGAAGAAAAACGAAGAGCGCTGGGCAATCCCAACTGGCAACCGTCACACCCCATGCTGTTCGGCGTGCGCGAAGGCCGCATTGCTAAAGCGAACCGAGGCAAAGACCCGCTCTACATGTTCGCGGCTCTGGAACGGCAACTCGGTTACCCCGAGATTCCCCGTCCGACTCCAAAGAACGAAGACAAGGTCTTCCATCCGCTGGTCGAACAACGTTTTGACCTCCTTGAGAAACGCCTTTCCATCATGGAGCAGGAACTCAAAGGCGGCATCGACCTGAAAGACTTTTATAAGAAGCCGGAAGGCCCGTCCGCTGTGAAATAACGAACCTGGAATTTTGTCTGGCAGGCTGGAACGAGCGCAGCGCTGTTCCGGCATCAGAACGCTTTCACATTTTCCACTCACTTCTGCCGGAACAGCGCGGAGCTTGTTCCAGCCTACTCGCTGCTCGCCTGAAAAACGCCATCGAGGTTTTCTTCATCGCGATGTGACGATGCTCCCGGCGAATCGCCGTCGGAAATGTCTGTGTGAGCGGTTTCCGTTGACAGGACAATCGAAACAAGCGTGACGGCCGCGGCGAGGATCATGTACAGGGAAACTGGCCATGAGGCTCCGGCAGACCATTCCACCAGAGCGGCGGCGATGAGTGGCGCAATTCCGCCAGCCAGCGGCGAAGCCAGCTGATAGCCGACAGACGCGCCGCTGTAACGAACTCGCGTACCGAACAGTTCCGAGAAGAAGGCCGCCTGCGGGCCGTACATCAGCGAGTGGCCAATCAAGGCCAGCACAATCGACAGCCAGATCAGTGGGGTGTCTTTTGTTTCAATGAGCCAGAAGAACGGAAACGCGAACAGCACCATAAACACCGCTCCCGCCAGGTAGACCGGGCGACGTCCCACGCGGTCCGAAAGGATGCCCGACAACGGGATCACAACGAGCTGTACGGCAGCGGCAATCCAGATGCCGTTGAGGATCGTCTGTTTCGGCAGATCCAGATAATCGGTCGCGTACGTCAGCACGAACACGGTGAAGATGTAAAAGCAGACGTTCTCGGCGAAGCGAGCCCCCATGGCCAGCAACACGTTTCGTCGATACTTGCGAAAGACTTCGAGAATCGGCAGCGGACTGACGTTGTTCTTCTTTTGCGACTCGGCAAAAAGCGGACTTTCGAACACCTGAAACCGGATAAACATTCCGACGGCCAGCAGCAGAATTCCCAGCAGAAATGGAACACGCCAGCCCCACGCCAGAAACTGCTCTTCGGACAGCGACGAAAAGATCGAGAAAACACCCGTCGCCAGCAGCAGCCCCGCCGGAACGCCCATCTGCACACAGCTCCCGTAAAAGCCGCGTTTACCGGCGTGTCCATGTTCGACAGCCATCAGCACTGCCCCGCCCCACTCACCACCGACCCCCAAACCCTGCACGAGCCGAAGCAGGATCAACAGAATCGGTGCCGCCACGCCGATCGTTTCGTAAGTCGGCAGCAGTCCGATGGAAAACGTCGCCAGCCCCATCATCAACAGTGTCGTGACCAGCATTGCCTTGCGACCGACTCTGTCACCAAAGTGGCCAAACACCACGCCCCCCAGTGGCCGGATGAAAAATCCCACCGCGAAAGACGCATACGCCGCCATCCTGCCAACGAACTCATCATCTGACGGAAAGAACAGGCGATTGAAAACCAGCGCAGCGGCAGTGCCATAAATAAAGAAGTCGTACCACTCGATCATCGTGCCGACGAAACTCGCCAGCACGACTCGACCAACACGGACTTCCCCGGCTGACCTTTCGTCTGCCGATCTTTCCTTGCCCACGGATGATCCTGGCTCTGCCACCGGCTCTCTCGCTTTCGTTTCCGTCGAGACTGAAATGTCATCACCGTTCGCCAGCGGCAACAGTCACGTGCTTCACATCGGCACGTGTTTCACGCTGGATGGTAGCCGGACAGTCCTGCATATCTCTATCGTGTGTCGTCGACCGGCGACGCCTTACCCGCACTTTTGAGAGATCAAGCCATGCTACGCCTTCTGACCGCGACCACTCTGATTGCAGCGTTCTCCCTTTCCGCTACCGCGCAGGATGATCTCGACTTTGGAGACGTCACGGAACAACACGTGATGATCCCGATGCGCGACGGCGTCCGGCTGTCGGCTTATCTCTACATTCCAGATGGCGATGGTCCGTGGCCGGCGGTTTTCGAACAACGCTACGTGAGCCTGCGAGGGGCCTCAACACGTCAGGCTGCCGCCGCCACGACGAGAGCGGGTTACGTCGTGGCACTGGTCAACTTTCGTGGTGCTCAACTTTCGGAAGGTACATGGGTCGGTTATCGAGCACTGCAATGGGGCGAACTTTCAGACGGCTACGACACCTGCGAATGGTTCGCCAAACAGAAGTGGTGTACCGGAAAAATCGGGACGTTCGGCGGATCGCAGGGCGGTTACGCTCAGAACTATCTCGCCGTCACACAGCCGCCGCATCTCGTTTGTCAGTACATGCGTGACACGGGCTTGAGTCTGTTTCAGGAAGGCTACCGAATCGGCGGCACGACTCGCCCGGTTCGTTTCAAGGGAATGGACAGCGTCGCCCGGGATCCAAAGGACAATCAGCGACTGGTGGCCGAATGGTTCAGGCACCCAACCTACGATGACTACTGGAAGGCCGAAGACTGCACGTTGCACTTCGACAAAATGAATGTCCCCTGCTTCACAATCGGAAGCTGGTACGACTTCATGAATCAGGGCTCAGTCGCGAGTTTCCAGGGGCGACAACATCACGGCGGCGCGAACTCCAGGCATCAGCAACAGCTGATCATCGGACCGTGGCTGCACGGCGGCAGCAACAAAAGTAACCGCATTGGCGAGATGGTTTATCCTGAAAACGCCGCCTTCGACGTGCCGACACACATGGTTCGCTGGTTCGACCATTACCTCAAAGGTAAAGACAACGGAGCCGAACGCGACGCCAACGTGCGTTACTACGTGATGGGTGCCGTCGGAGAACCGGATGCACCCGGCAACATCTGGCGCACCGCCAACGACTTTCCTCCCAAAGCCGCGTCCACACCGATGTTCCTGCACCAGAGTGGTGGGCTCTCGACCACGAAACCAACGTCCAAAGACAGCTCCACGAGCTACGTCAGCGATCCACTCCACCCGATGGAGATTCCCGGTCGATCATTCCCCGGTGCCCGAGACGCTCGCCCCTTTGAACAGCAGGCAGAAGTCCGCACCTTCACCACCGAATCGCTTTCGAAGCCCGTTGAATGGACAGGCCGTGTTCACGCGGAGCTTTACGTTTCTTCAACGGCGCTCGATACCGACTTCATCGTGCGAGTCAGCGATGTGTACCCGGACGGGCGATCGATTCTCATCGTCGACTACCCTCTGCGAGCACGTTATCGAGAAGGCTTCGACAAAGAAGTTCTGATGACACCGGGCAAGGTCCACAAAGTCGCGTTTCCCGTCGGCTGGATCAGTCAGATCTTTAATAAAGGGCACCGCATCCGAGTCACCGTCGCCAGTACGGGTGCCCCGTTCTACGAACCGAATCCTCAGAACGGAAAGCCGTTGACGATCGAGTTCCCCGACGACGCTCAAACAGCAACCAACACGATTCACCATAATGCGAAGTTCGCGTCGAGAATCATCGCTCCTGTGCCAACTTCGGGCGAGTAAACCTGGCTCTGATCTGAAACAGCTCTGAATCGCCTTCTCAACACCAACAGGTCAGCGTCAGCATGTCAGAAGCCTCGTCTGCGCACAGTGTCGAACGTCAAATGCAGCTTTTCAAACGAGCCTGCGAACTGATCCCCGGCGGTACTCAACTCATCAGCCGCCGCCCGTCACGGTACGCGGCGGGCGTGTCGCCAGTCTACGCGACCAGTGCGAAAGGCGCGTACTTCACGGATCTGGACGGTAACACTTACATCGACTGGGTCAGCGGAATCGGGGCCATCATTCTGGGCTACTGCGATCCCGTTGTGGACGCCGCCGTGAAGCAGCAAATTGATCACGGCACGATTTACTCGATCAACCACGAACTGGAAGTTGAGCTGGCGGAAGAACTCGTCGCCACCATTCCGTGTGCCGAGATGGTTCGATACGCGAAGGGCGGTGGAGACGCGTGTGCGATCGCCATTCGTATCGCGCGCGGAGCAACCGGACGCGACAAGGTTCTGTTCTGTGGTTACCACGGCTGGCACGACTGGTATCTGGCCGCGAATCTTTCGCCCGGCAGTCTGGACTCGCATCTGTTTCCTCAGATCGAGCCAACGGGAGTTCCGCAATGTCTGGAGGGTTCGGCGGTTCCTTTTCCTTATGGGGATGCTGCCGCGTTAGAGCAACTCCTGACTCAACATTCCGGAGAAATCGCCGCGATCATGATGGAGCCGCTTCGTTCCGAAATGCCACCGGACGGCTATCTCGAACAGGTTCGCAAACTGGCTTCTGACCACAACGTCGTCCTGATATTTGACGAGGTATCGACCGGTTTCCGTCTTTCCGCTGGCGGAGTTCAGCCCGTCCTCGGAGTGATTCCGGACATGGCCGTCTTTGCGAAATCCATTTCGAACGGTTACGCCATGGGAGCCGTCGTTGGAAAACGGGAAATCATGGAACATGCAGCGACGATGTTTGTGTCGAGCACCTATTGGGGCGACACGATCGGACTGCGTGCCGCATTGACCACACTTCGCGAAGTCCGACGGCGTGACGTGCCAGCACAGCTTGAACAGTTGGGCCGGCAGTTGAAGACGACACTGAACCAAGTCGCCGCCGACACCGGCTGCCCGGTCAAATGCGTTGGCATCGACACTCATCCGCGGCTCGACTTCGACGTCACCCCTTCACTCGCCGCCCAGGTAAGTA
>JABMPE010000662.1 GCA_013203845.1 Rhodopirellula sp.
CTGTCCCAGATCCTTGACGCCAAACATTTCGTCGAGATGTCTGGCGAATTCACGGAAGTCAGACAGACCAAACGACACGAACAGAATGTCCTTGACGTCTTTATCCTGTGCCGTGACCGGCAGACGGACGGCAATGCGGCCTGTTCCAAATACCGGAATTCCGGCAAACATGGATTCGTGAGCGTAGGCTGCCGGTTGAACGACAGAAATCTTCTCCATGTCTTCCTTGCTGAACAGTCGATATCCGGCCGCCGGCAGGTCGAGGATTTCTTTTTCGAGACGCAGATGGTCCTGCATCTCTGCCCGCAGTTCCTCTTTCTTTTTCTTGTTCTTTTCGCCAGCAAACAGACCAGCGCCCTGCTTGCCGTTGGTCACGACGATAATCTTGTCGGCTGTGTAACCCAGATCAACTTCATGGAATTCCTTTTCAAGGCTGCCTGGCTTGAGCTTCAGCTTCGTGGGGTCAACCTGATGAAGCCGCATGTCGAGCATCCAGTTCTGATAGACGCTTTCCTTTTTCTGCTCCTGCTCGGCCTGTTCCTTCTTTCGTTTTTCCGCATCCCAGTCGACGCCGGGCACGTGAAAGAATGACTTGCACCGGGGACAACGTCCCGTCTGCCCTCGATGGCGATCTTCCACCTGGATGCGATGACCATTCGGGCAGAAGACGAAGACAAACCCTGGCATGGCCTGCCGTTCACCGGACGCTCGCTTTTTACGCCGCCCTTTCTGACGTTCCTTCGCTTCGTTTTCTTCCTGCAGCGCGATATCCAGCAGCGGATCGCCCGTTGATTGAATGGGAGCAGCCGCGGGCGCGGGAGACTCAGCCGCAGGTGCTTCCGCCGCCGCTTCAGAGGCCGGTTCCTTGTCGATTCCTGAATCCGCAGGAGTTGGTGAGACGGACTGCGGCTCAGCTGGCGTTTCCTTCGTGTTTCGTTTGATCGAGTAAATTTCGCTCGGCGTCTTCGGCTCGACCGGCGGTGGAGCCTGTTGCGACTGGATTTGAGCGTGCTCTTCCTGCGTCATCATGTTCAAGCCGTCCGCCAGCTCGAAATCGTCGTCAGACGACACGACCGCCGAACTTGACGTGTCTGGCAGCGGTTCGTCGATTGGCACATCGCTTAAGACGACCGGCTGCGGAGCGTCGAGCATTTTCTGGTAGGACGCTGCAATATCCTCCCGCAGGAACCCACCGCACCGCCAGCAACGCACGAGGCCGTTGCGGACATTTTCGCCGCAATCCGGGCATGGAATCTCATCACTTGCACGCTCGACAGCCGGCAGATCGGTAGCACTTCCTGCTGCCAGTTCTTCCTTCATGACGTGCTTGCACGTTGGACATTGAATCGTGTCGCTCAGAATGAGTGACTTGCAGGACGGGCACGAGATAATCGAGACGCTCATCGGAAGAGCTTCCTGATGCGAAACGGGGTTGTGAAACTGTCATCCGGACGATTCAAATCAGTCACTCGGATTGCAAGCCGGGAATTTCTCACTGCGAGCAGAATCGAAGACAGCGTAAAACTGAGGAAAGACATGACAATGAGTCGCCAACTCTAGCAGACGAATTACCGGATTTCAGCCCGGAACTTCCTTCATCTGCCATCAACTGGAATGCCGGTGCATACATTTCCGGACAAGCTGTCAGAATACACCGGCCTTTCCATGGCCAAACCACTGGCTGTTTGGCTGTTGAGGCACCAATTGGGAGTCATGCCGGGATGATCTCTGTTTTGAGGTATTCCGATATCTGTGCGTTTATGATGGCAACCCCGTCGATGCTCAACCACGTCGTTCCTGACTATAGCCGGGCAATTCCGCTCTCTGATTCCTGACAAGCCCAACAGGGGATGCTCTCTCAATGCCAACCGCCATCGCTTTTGATTTTGAGAACCGAATTGACCGGAATATTGAACTCGATGAAGTCGCTGCCGCATTGAAAGACGGGGCGTTCTGCTGGGTGAATCTGACCGGTGAATACATCCAGCGGAAAAAAGAATTCATCCATCTCTTCGGCGTCGCTGACGAAGACGCCGACATTCCGGGGACAATCCGGTTTGTTTCGCAGAAAGATTGCATCCAGTTCACGCTGGTCGACAGTCAGATGATTGATGGTCGGTTCCACCGGTCGCCGGTTGCCATCTATTTCGGACAGCATTTTATGCTGTCTGTTCACGAGAAACCTGCTGAATTCATTAGCGGAACGCTGAAATCGTGCCGGGAAAACTTCCGCAATATTGCTCTTTCACCGGGTTTTCTGCTGTTCGAACTGGCCGACCATCTGACTCAAAACTACACCGGCCTTGTTCAGGAACTGGCAACAAAGACTCAGGAGATCGAATCCGAACTCTTCAACGAAGACAACGACGACCGCATTTTCACGATCGTCGCCGGCGTGATCCGGTCGATTCTGGAGTTCTACAAGGTGATCGTGTCGTCGCGAGAAGTTCTCCACGACCTGGCAACGCGACTGTCTCCATTCATCCCGGAAACGACTCAGCCGTATCTGGAGAAAAAGGCGGCGTTACTGGATCGGCTGAGCGTTGACGTCACAACAGAACGAGAAATTCTGTCAGAATCGTTACATCTTTACATGGGAATCGTGACTCACCGGACAAATGCGTTGCTGACCCGGCTGACGGTCGTCGGAACACTGTTTCTGCCGCTGACGTTTATCGCGGGCGTCTACGGAATGAATTTCAAGGTGATGCCGGAACTGGACTGGAAGTATGGTTATCTGACATTCTGGATTGTTGCCGCTACGACCGCGCTGGGTTTGACCGCCTACATGCAACGGAAAAAGTGGCTGTAAACGTGCGAACCTGCCGATTATCCGGGTGACGACCTGCCACTTGACCGAACGTCTGATGCCTACTCGCGTTTGTCAACAGTCGCCAGTCCCGTCTGGTTTTCGCCGTAACTTACTTGCAGAACTAATTTTGCAAGCGTAAAACGTGTAACTTGAGTGGTCGTGTCCGGGATTTTCCCGGTGACCCGTTTTCAACATTTGGCATGCTTCGCCGTCGTGAATTTTGCGACAGACTTCGGTTCTATTCAGGTATCCGAAACTCGCCCCGAAGCATGTCGGCCATCTTTTCCGGAGGAGACCACAATCAGACGACCTCAGTTTGCTCAACCCGTGCAGACCAATCTGCCGCGGATGAATGAAGGAATTCGGATCACGCCTATCCGCGTTGTCGATCAGGACGGCGAAATGCTTGGCGAAATGGAGACTCACAAAGCCAGAGAACTCGCCATTGAAGCCGGGCTGGACCTTGTCGAAGTGAGCCCGGGAGTGCGTCCGCCAGTTTGTCGGATCATGGACTTCGGGAAGTCTCAGTACGAAAAGCAGAAGAAGCTGAAGAGTGGTGCCAAGCAACACTCCATTCAGGTCAAACAGATTCGCATGCGAGCGAAGACCGGCCAGCACGACGTTGAAGTGAAGGTCCGAAAAGCTCGAGAGTTTCTGGCCAAACACGACAAGGTGAAGGTTAACGTGCTGTTTCGTGGTCGCGAAAACGCTCACCACGACCGGGGACGCGAGTTGCTGGAACAATTTATCAAAATGCTGGATGGCGAAGTTGTCATCGAGCAGCCGCCTCGAATGGAGAGCGGTCGAGCCATGTCGACAATCCTGGCACCTGCCTCGTAACAGGCAGCATCGATTTCCGACTAGATTCGTTGATGGGATCGCGGTGCGCGTACGGTGCCGGAACTTTCCTGCGACTTGAGCAAGCCTGGCAAGCAGCAGACGTCAGCGCCCGGTGATGATCCGGAACGTCGTCAATCGAAGTCAGCAGGCAACGCCGTCATTGCTGCTCGCCGTCCGACGCCGGTTCTGAGCAGATCAAGTTCCGTGTTCTTCCCACACGGTGTGGTACGCACCGATCGATTCGAAATATTCCAGCAGTGCTGCGAAGAAGTCGTTGCCACCAACGGTCGCACTGTCGCCGATGACGATCAGTTTTCGTCGTGCGCGCGTCAGTGCGACATTCATCCGCCGAGCGTCCGACAGAAAACCAATCTCACCATCAGCGTTCGAGCGGACCAGAGAGATAATCACCGCTTCTTTTTCCCGACCCTGAAACCCGTCGACCGTGTCAATCTCGACGCGTTCATCCGGTGAGTTTTGCCGCAACCACCGCACCTGCGCGGCGTACGGGGCAATGACGGCGATGTCGCGTCCTCGCAGACCGGCGGCCTGCAACTCGGTAATCTTGCGCAGAACCAGATCGGCTTCCTGCAGATTCCGCTTGCTGAGTCCGTCAGGCTCCAGCTCCTCGTCCCAGCCCGCTCCGGCTGAGTCGATAAAGGTCACCGGTTCGATCGTCAGCAGCAGCTCGTCGACATGCTCCAGCTCACTCAGTAGATGCCCGCTGACCGAATCGTGCGATCTCAGGCTTCCCTCGTAAAACTGCTCCGAAGAAAAGTTCATGATCTGGTCGTGCATTCGATACTGAACGTCGAGCCGCCGCGTGATGCGATCTCCGTAAAGACCGACCAGCCGTTCCAGCAGACTGACTTCGAGTCCTTCCTTCGCCGCCTGCTTCGACAGTACCGTCGGCGGTAGCTGGCAGTGGTCGCCTGCCAGCACCAGGCGGTCGGCCCTCAGAACTGGCATCCAGCAGCCGGGCTCGGTGCTCTGGCACGCTTCGTCGATCACTACCAGGTCGAAACGCCGGTCACCCAGCAACGATTCATCAAGCGTCGTGGTCGCACAAACGACGTCGGCGTTGTCGATGATCGAGTCAATCGCCTGCTGCTCAAGCATTCGAATGTCCGTTTTCAGCCGTTTTGCTTCCTGTCGCATTTCTCGCTTCGCACCGTGAACAGGTTTTGCACGGGTGAATTTTCCCGCCTGACGAAACAGTCCGTCGGCTTCACGTTGCATTTCGCGAATCAGTGTTGTGAGTTCGTGGCGAGCAACCTGAGCGTCCAGTGTGTAATCATGCAGCCGCGTGCTGACTCTCGCCGGATGCCCCAGTCGAACGACCTTCTGCCGGGCATCGACTAATTTCTCCAGTAGATTGTCGACGGCGGTGTTACTCGGTGCGCAAGCCAGAACCTTCTGCCCCTTAGCAATGGCCTGGCAGATCAACTCGACAATGGTTGTTGTTTTGCCGGTTCACGGCGGGCCGTGAATGATCGCCACATCGGAAGCCGACAACGCAAACCGAACCGCCGCCTGCTGTGACTCATTCAGCTCTGCCGAGAAGTGGCAGTCTTCTTCGTTCCTGAACGACAGATCGCGTTCACCCAGCAGAATATCTCGAAGCTCCTTTGTTCTTCCGCGAGCGTCTCTGGCACGCTTCAGCGCGTTGAGCATTCGTTTTCGAGTGATCTCATCCGGCGACAGGTCGATCCGCAGCCGTTCAGAGTCGGGCCAGTCGTTCACGGCTATCTGAATCGACTTTCGAGTGATCGCGGTCACGACTCCCTGACAGGCATCTCCGGAAGAATCGTCGTTCGGAGTCACGACAACCGGCGAGCCCACACGCAGCCGATTCCAGGGCAACTGCAGCGTACGGTTTCGCTTGACGAGCGTGAGCAGGTATCGCCCGCCAAGTCCCGCATCTTCATCGGTCACGACGAGGTCGAGCAGCGTTTCTCCCGACTTCTCCGCGTCCGGTCCTTTCTGCCGCTGCCGTCGCTCGTTGAGCCGTTTCGTTTCAGCCACTGATTCCAGATCAATCCAATCAGCCAGCCGTTGAAAATGTTCATCCATGGAAAGTGCCATCTTCTCGTCAGAGACCCAGTGTGCAGCGGCATCGAAACAGTCACGCTATGATTTTCTCTCAAACCAGTTTCGACTCGCAGGCTTGAATACACTACGAAAAGAAAGCGTTACTGATGAAACATCGCGTTGCCCGGATTCTGGCGACCGTTTGGCTGGGCGTCACCCTTGTCGCCGTTTCGAATTCAAAGATCGCATCAGCTGCCGAAACAAACGAGCTGCGAATTCCCGCCAGTACGGCCTATGCCGAACCGTTGTCGGCTCCGCTTCGATTCGGTGACGACGGAATCACAAACTGGACGAACAGCGACGACCGAATTGTCTGGTTTGGACGGCTGAAGCACACCGGATCACTCAGCATCTCGATCAGCGTCTCAGCCACGGAGAAGTCATCATCGAAATTCGCCATGACCGTGTCTCGCGTTGACACTCCAGGGGCCACTCAGGAACTGAAGACCACGCAAACGGTGGTCGACAACCAACGCGTCACTTTCGGCGAGGCAACAATCAACAGCGCCGGTTACTACCGATTTGAACTGCACGGCACCGCAAAACCGGGCGACGCCTTCGGAACCGTAAAATCGATGACTCTTTCCGGTGCAGCGGCAAAGGATGCTCACTTCAATCTGAAGAGTCGACGGAACGCGGCATCGGTGCATCTTGGATTTCCGGTGCCTCGTGAGCAGCAGGTTCAGGCGTTCTACAGCGAGATCACCGTCGAGACGGATCCGCTCTGGTCGTACTACATGGCCTGCGGATTTCACCGCGGCTACTTCGGGATCCAGGTAAACAGCGAGACTGAACGCCGCATCATTTTTTCGATCTGGGACAGCGGTAACGAAGGCATTGACCGCAGCAAGGTCGCTCCGGAAGACCAGGTCACGCTGCTCGACAAGGGCGAAGGTGTCGTCGCTCACGGGTTCGGCAACGAAGGCACCGGTGGACACAGTCACCTGGTTTACAACTGGAAGACCGGCGACACGCACCGGTTCCTTGTGACGGCTCAGCCCGTCGGTACGAACACGATCTTTGCGGGATACTTCTACTTCCCCGAGAAAAAAGAGTGGGGACTGATTGCGAAGTTCCGAGCCCCCAAAGACGGCGGCCACCTGCGAGGGCTGTACTCGTTCAATGAAAACTTCATCGGACGGAATGGTCACCTGCTGCGTCGAGCGGCCTTTGGAAACCAGTGGATCGCCACTGCCGATGGCCGGTGGCACGAACTCACGACGGCCAGATTTACCCACGACGTGACCGGAAAAGCGGACCGCAAGGACTACAGTGTTGACGTCGTAAATGGCCGCTTCGTGCTGGCGAACGGTGGCTTTCTCGAAAAGCGTTCGAACCTGGGACAGATGTCCGACCGACCAGCAACGAAAATGCCACCGTCAGACATCAACCTCAAAAAGCTGCTCAATACCGATTCCACATTGCCAGCGACAAAGTAAAGATTGACGTCAACAAACCCGCGATGTGGCCGGTTCGGTTGAATCGAAAGCTGCAAACAACGTACACCTTCTCTACTTGATTCCCGCCTTCGGCGAGCCTGCCGCCAGGTGCAACGCACCGATCAAGCATTCGCCATCTTGAAAATTACTGATTTAGGAAAACATCTCATGAGCAAACTTACGCGTCGAAGTTTCGTTGGTCAGTCTCTGGCTGCAGTTGGAGCGTTTTCAGCGGCTCCCGGAATCCTGCGTGCTCAGGGTGCCAACGACAAAATCGGAATGGCGGTTGTCGGCTGTGGCGGTCGGGGCGGAAGTCACATCAGCGGCTGGCTGAGTGACCCTCGGACTCACATCACGGCCATCGTCGAAGTCGACGAGAAGCAGGCGGCCAAACGGGCGGCCGACATCGAAAAGGCTCAAGGAACCCGCCCGACCGTTTATCGAGACATGCGGGAAGCCTTCGCGGACAAGTCGGTTGATGCCATCAGCACGGCAACTCCCAATCACTGGCATGCTCTGTGCGGCGTGTGGGCGATGCAGGCCGGCAAGGACGCATACATCGAAAAACCTGTCTGCCACAACATTGCGGAAGGATCGGCATTAATTGCCGCCGCTCGCAAGTACGAGCGTATCTGTCAGGTCGGAACGCAAAGCCGATCCAGCAAAGCGTTACACGAAGCCTTTGCATTCCTCAACAGCGGTGGTATCGGTGACGTCAAGTTTGCCCGTGGCCTGTGCTACAAACGTCGAAAATCCATCGGACCTCTGGGCGATTACCCGATCCCGTCGGAAGTCGACTTTGATCTGTGGAGTGGTCCGGCTCAGTACACCGATCCGAAGCTGACCCGTGGCAGGTTTCACTACGACTGGCATTGGCAGCGGCTGTACGGCAATGGCGACCTGGGCAATCAGGGCCCTCATCAGACCGACATCGCTCGCTGGGGACTGGGCATTGATGCCCACCCAATGACGATCATGAGCTACGGTGGTCGACTCGGGTATCAGGCCGAACGGAAGGACCCGAACTACGTCGACGCTGGCGACACCGCGAATACGGAAGTCACGATTTACGATTATGGTGACAAATCGATCGTCTTTGAAACTCGTGGTCTGAGCGTTGACAACTCGGCTGACGAAGAATTGAACCGGCTGTTCGGTTCCGACAAAGGCAACAAAATCGGCGTCGTGTTTTACGGCAGCGAGGGATACCTCGTTCAAAGGACGTACTCAAACTGCGTCGCCTACGATAAAGATTTCAAGCAGATCAAAGAGTTTAACGGCGGTGGTGACCACTTTGGAAACTTCATCGACGCGGTCAAGAGTCGGGAAGTGTCTGACCTGAACGCCGATGTTCGGGAAGGTCACCTGTCAGCGGGCATGAGCCATCTGGGCAACATCTCGTACTATATGGGTGAGGACAACAAAGTTCCTGTTGCGGAAGCTCGTGAGGCCGTCCTCAAAATCCGAAGCCTCGACGACAACGGCAAGACTTTCGACAGAACGGTTCAGCATCTGAAAGACAACGAACACGATCTGGCGAAGTACCCGATGTCGCTGGGGCCGCTGCTGAAGTTTGATCCGGAAAAGGAAATCTTCCCGGACTCGAAAGAAGCCACCGCGTTGTGTACTCGAGAGTACCGCGGTGAATACGTCTGCCCGAAAGCGGCTGACGTTTAACAAACACTTTGTTTGGTTGCGGTGTGACTATTGAAACGCGGCAGCACATTTCTGGCGAAGAAACCTTCGCTCGTCTGTGCTGCCGTTTTTCGTTTCTGCTCAGTTATTCGTCAGGCCAAGCGGCTGGACTGAATTCTATTCGTCAGGCCAGGCGGCTGGACTGAGTTCCGTCGAGCTACCGTCTTCCAGATTCAGGACCCAGCCCATTTTTCGATCTTCAGCCGAGACTACCGCAAGTGTTTCGTCGGCTGACAGCGACAGACAATTAATCTCAATCTGCTCGGACCCAACTTCCCATTGCTGTGTTTCTGCGGTTTTCAGATTGATTCGACTTACGAATGTTCCAGAAGCCTTGTAGATCGACAGCGGATTCGGGAACACGACGCAGTCTGAATGAACAGCCGCGTCGATCTTTCGGGACTCAAGCCCATTTTCTTTCACCGTAATCAGCACGATTCGGTCACTTCTCAGAACGGCAAGAGAAGTACCCGTTGAGCAGAACAGCAATCGGCTGAAAGAGCCTTCGTCACGCAGAACAACACTGCCGGCTTCACCAGCAACGCCGATCTGCTTTCCGGTGAGACGATCCAGCACGACGATGTTGTCTTCTGCATCCGCCCCTGCCAGTAAACTTCCGTCGGCACTGATGACCGGAACCGGCGATGCTTTCAGCGAGACATTTCCAATCGACGTTCCCTCAAGCGTGTCCCACAGGACGACCTGCCCTTTGGTATCAACATAGACAGCGAATGCTCCGTTCGCGGAGACATCGAACTGCTTCGCGTTGGGAAGTTTGATGGTTTGCGCATCTGCCGGCACTCCATTCTGAGTCCAAGGCGTCAGAGACTTGCCTCGTCGCGACATCAGTGTTGCTGGATGCCCGAGCGATTCGAGTTCAGACGTGACGACCTTGCACCTGAATTGACCGGTTGCCGCATCCCAGATGTCGGCCGGCCCACTCTCTCTCAGCAGAATGACGTTGGTGCTGTCCGGGATCCAAAGAGCTTTGGTGACCGCTTTGGCTCTCACAATCGCCAAAGCGCTGCCAGTACTGGCTGTTGAACTGGACGACGCCAGCCACACGATCATCGCGACGGCAAGAATTCCGGCGATACCAGCGAGAGCCACCCCAGTGGGGAGAACTCCGGCCACACCGTCAGGTAAGAGGCGACTTGCCTGAGAGGTGAACCGTCGCGCGTGGGAAAGTGCAGGCTTTTTGACTCCCAGGCTTTCGAGTGTTTTCTCGGCTCCGAGACGTACCATCTCGTCTGGATCATCAAGCATTCCCCGAATCGCCCGCGCTGCATTCGTCGCCTGCAGCTTCCCAAGACCGGAAACGGCGTGGTAACGCACCTCGGGTACGGGATCTTTCAGTGACACCAGCAGCGCAGGAATCACGGAATCATCACCAAGAACACTCAGTGCCTGAATGGCGGTACTACGCACAGCCGATTCGTCTTGTAGTGCCTGTTCCAGGCAGGGAATCGCATTTCGGTTGCCAACTCGACCGAGTCCACGGGCCGCTGCCGTCCGCACTTCGGCAGATGAATCGTTGAGCAGTCTCTGTTCAAGAATGTTGAACACGGACGCGTCGCCAGTTGGGACCAATGCATCCACGGCGTGACGGCGAACCTGCTGGTTGGGATGCCCGCTGAGTTGAACGAGAGTCGGAAGGACGCTCGGTACAGAATTCATTCGTAGTCCCGACAGCGCTTTGACAACAACAGACAAGTCATCCGCATCAAGCAGTCTGGCAAGCGTTTCAGATGCTTCGGGCGAATTGATCTGGCAGAGCGCTTCGGCAATCGCTTTTTGGAGTACGACATCAGCACCGGGCAATAAAGCCGAAAGGATCGCGACCGCTTTCTGATTACCGGAAGTAGCCAGCGCGATGACCGATTGAAGTCTTAATTCGGCGTTCTGTGTTCGGTGAAGGATTTGCACGATTGGCTTCACTGCACGCAGATCAGGAATCTTCTGCACGGCCTGCACCGCGCTCAGTTGAACCTTTTCATCAGGGGCCGATAAGAACCCAATAATCGCTCCAAGAGCCGAGCGGTCGCCGAGGAGTCCCAGAGCCTCAAGAATTTTCGGACGCAATCCAACGTCAGCGTGGTTCAACGCCATCAGCAACGACGGCACCGCTTGTTTGTCGCCGATTCTGCCCAGGACGATGACTGAGTCCTCCATCGTCAGCGGATTCCGCTCGTTCAGGATTTCGAGGAGTTCCGGAATTCCCGAACTTCCAAAGCTCACCACCGCTTCCATCGCCTGCACACGCCACAGACGCTCGTTTAATCCCAACAGCATTAGCGGTCGGATGGAACGTGTATCCGCCAGTTTCTTCAGCGCTCTAATCGATTCTCGAATGACGTCTTCTTCTTTGTCGCACAGCATCTCCAGTACCAGACAGACGCCGCGAGGATCGCCGAGTTCTCCAATCGCCGTCGCGACGGCCTGCCGGACCATTTTCCACGAGTCGCTTCGGAGTGGTTTAATCAGCTCCAACCCCCGGCAATCCCCAGACTGGCCAATCTTCAGAACCGTCAATCGCCGTCGCTCAGCATCCGACTGGCTTGACGCGTCGTCGACAGCCAGCCTGGATGAGTATTCGTTGATTAACTTACTGGAAAGCGTCTTTCTAAGTCCTCCGTCATCGACCGGGGCAGCTTCGAAGCGAGCGACTGCTGCAGTGACAGCCTTT
This sequence comes from Rhodopirellula sp., assembly GCA_013203845.1. Taxonomy (GTDB): domain Bacteria; phylum Planctomycetota; class Planctomycetia; order Planctomycetales; family Planctomycetaceae; genus JABMPE01. Next base: position 11,564 of record JABMPE010000662.1, read on the forward strand.
CGCAGAACATCGTTCGCAATAACGGCAACCGTTCCCCTGGCAACGTGGCTCTGAGGCTCATCGCCGGGCAGAAGAAGAGGCTCCTGACACTTTCGACATCGTCGTCGCATCCCTGCCATGTGCGGAGGGAATCGAAATCTGGCGCCGCAAGGACACTCACAAATACGGGAAGCATTGCTGCGAGCAACATTCGAGTCATCGGCGACCGCCCCGGGATTACTGTTCGAAACGACGGTTGGGGCTTTGCGGCTCTCGCTCTGCTGCTGACGGTTTTCACTGCCAACAGTCGAACGGCCAAAGCGAGTGGATCTGTTGCTGCTTACGGTGGATCGTCCGTTCGCTGTGTTGTTTTCCAGGGCTGGACTTTTCAAAGCAACGTGGGGACGCCGCAATGTTGCCGCCGTCTGAAGAGACTGATTCTGCAGCAGGCCATCTGACGCTACACATTGAGGAGCAGGCGTCGATTGAGCTGCAGGCCTCATGTGAAGCCGCGTGCCGCACTCCATACATTTCAGCATGGCTGGCTTTAAAGGCGAGCCGCATGTCTGACACGATCGTTCATCTGACATCTTCAAGAGTCCGTTGAGTCGGCCTCAATTATTGCTGCTGTTTCAAGCAGCGGGATTCCTTCCGCATGGCGCGGAAAATTAAGCTCGCGAAGTTAACGTTCGATTAAATGCACGCGTGATTCAGGAACAAGCTGAAATTGTCATGCCAGCAAACAGGCAGGCTCGGTTGGCAGCCACACACTCGGATCGCACTGCGTTCGTTCGGGAAACGAAAAAGCCCGAACCAGCCTGGTAAGCTGATTCGGACTGAATCTCAACGGCGATGGTTTTCACACCATCACCTCAATTATTCGAACTTGCCTTTTGAGCTGTTGCTCTTCAATAGAACTCCGCTGTAAACATCGAAGGCGGCCAGTTCCACAGTGCCGTCAACGTATCCAACCTTGGTTGACAGGTCGGCTCGTGTCTCGGTTGAAGCGTCAACCGGGAAGCCAGGGTTCAGGAATCCGTCACCGTTGAGGTCGGTGACTGCTTTGACGCTGCCGTCCGCCATCAGCAGGTTGCAGGTGCCACGGTGAATAGCAAACCAGTCACGAGTATCCTGCAGAATCAGCGAGCTGGCAGCCCCCAATGGAGTGGACGTTCCGGGAACACGGTTCAAGGAAGATGTCGATGTTTCAACGACGCCTGCGGTCGGCCACTGAGTTGCCATCACAGACAACGCTTCGAAGTCAGCTGTTACCAGAGCGACACGGTTTGTGCCATTGATGTACGCAGGGCCGTCGTTGAACGACTCGCCAAGTCGTGATCCGGCAACCAGGTCTGTGCCTGCAATTGTGCTGGAAAGAATGGCTTCGTTTGAATCGCCAGGAGCCGCATCACCAAGCAGCGGGATGTTGTTTGAAGGAATATCAGCACCTTCAATCTGTCGCATTGTCAGCGGGCCGGTGGTGTCCAGGAAGTCTTTAAATCCATCAGTTCCCAGAACCGTTGTCACAGCACCATTCAACACGAATCGCGGCTGACCTCGAACAGCAAACCAGCTGGAAGCATAGTTTGTGTTGTAACCAGCCAGAACAGCTTCGGTAACAATCTCCAGCTGTGTATAAGGCGAGCCAGTATTCGGATTGGTATCTGGAGTCGCTTTGGCAGACGTCGTGCCTGCGGCAAAATACTTGCCGAAGTATTTGCCGTAGACGCCCACCCGATCAGCGGGAAGCGTTGTGGTACCGCTTGTGTTCGTAAGACCAATCATGTCGTTCAGTTTTTCGATCCCACGGAGTTCGTTGGTCGGACAACGCATGGCGTGTGCAGAGCCGGCACCCAGGCTAGCGATATCAGCGGCCCAACCGAACTGGTCTGGCGAGCCGTCACGTTTGAAGTCGAACGCTCCGGAAGACAGTCGACCGGCGGAGTCTTTTCCAGACCAGGTAAACATCCCCAGTCCGATCTGACGCAGGTTGTTCTTGCATTGCGTGCTGCGGGCGGCTTCACGAGCGGCTTGTACAGCAGGCAGCAGGAGAGCGGCCAGAATCGCAATAATCGCAATCACGACGAGCAGCTCGATCAGGGTAAAACCACGGCGGGCTTCACGTTTTGCGGTAAACTTTTTCATTCCTCTGGGTCCTTAATTTTTTTCGGTTATCGGCCAAACGATTTACGTAAAAGACGGAAGACGATTTAGAAGTGATGTCTCATCAGCGAAGTGAGCGTACTGGCGAGTGAGTAAGCTTTGACGCTTCGGTAGACGCACCTCCTTTCTCTGTCGTGTCTGGTGGCCATTGCTGCCAAGCCTGTCATTCGTTCGAAATCGAGCGGGTGGTGATCTCGATTGAGCGGAAACCTATTTCTTAAAAGCCAGGAAGAAATGTGCCGGTTGTTAACTCCGCGTGAACCTGCAACATTTCAGGAAAGAGACTCTTTCAGCTGACGTTGTTAAACTGCCTTCAGCTCAAGCCTCTTCGTCTCATTGGGGCGGACTCTTGTCGGTCTCTGTGAATGTCTGATGAAGTGCCGGCCAACTCTTGAAGAATCCAGAGTTTCGCTGGTCGTTCCCAGACACGTTCGACTTCTGATAAATTGACGCCCCAGGCGATCGTATCGATTGATACTGCACTCTCCCTGAACACGCCTCTGGCCCCCCGACTTTCAAACCGTTTCGGATGCTGACGTCATGACTGCTGACTCCACACATGCAAAGCCTGCGCAAATCGAAGTCGCTTCAGTGAACCGACGCGGATTCCTGGACGACATGGCTCAGGGACTGAGCGGTATCGCGCTGACAAGCCTGCTCGTCAGCGATCGCCTGCTCAGCGGCAACGTGTACGCAGCAGCGGCAACGGCAGGCGATTCCAGATCAACAGTCAGTGGCAAGGCTCCCAGTCGCCCGATCATCGATCCAGCCCGACCGTTTGCTGCGCGCGACACGCATTTTCCTGCGAGGGCCAAGAACGTCGTCGTGATCTTCTGCTCTGGAGCCTGCAGTCATCTCGACACGTTTGATTACAAACCAGAGTTGATCGCTCGCCACGGACAGGCCATGCCAGGTGGCGATGGGCTGATCACTTTTCAGGGCGAGCAGGGCAACCTGACAAAGAGCCCCTGGAAGTTCGAGCCGCGCGGCGAGAGCGGGAAGATGGTCTCGAACCTCGTGCCGGAACTGGGTTCACTTGCCGACGACATGTGCTTCTTCCACGCGCTAACCAGTAAAACAAACACGCACGGCCCCGGCGAGAACTTCATGTCGACCGGCGCAACTCTGGACGGCTTCCCCAGCGTGGGTGCCTGGATCACCTGGGCTCTTGGAAGTGAAAGCGAAGAACTACCAGCGTACGTCGCCATTCCCGATCCTCGCGGCACACCGCAATCAAGCGTCAACAACTGGGGTCCGGGTTTTCTGCCGGCAGCGTTTCAGGGAACGGATTTCAACGCGGCGAAGCCAATTCGAAATCTCGATCGTCCCTCAGGCCTGTCAGCCAGCACCGATCGTAAGACTCGTGATTTTCTGCAACGGTTGAACCGTTCGCACCTGGATCGTTTCCCGGGTGACACGGAACTGGCGGCGCGGATCGCCAGCTACGAACTCGCAGCAAGAATGCAGCTCAGCGTTCCGGAAGTCAGTGATCTTTCTTCTGAGCCGGATCACATCGTCAAGATGTACGGTGCGGACGACGTCGAGAATCCGCTTAAAGCTTCGTACGCGAAGAACTGCATGCTCGCTCGCAGACTGGTCGAGAAAGGCGTGCGGTTCGTCCAGATTTTCAACGGTGCCTATCAAACCGGTGGCGAAGGCGTCAGCAACTGGGACGGGCACAAATCACTGGAGCCGCAATACAGAAAACATGGTCAGGTTCTCGACCAGCCGACAGCAGCACTGCTCAAAGATTTAAAGCAACGAGGACTGCTCAAAGACACGCTCGTCGTCTGGTGTACCGAGTTTGGTCGGATGCCGACTTTTCAGAAGGGAGCCAGCGGGCGGGATCACAATCCAGCAGGGTTCACGGCGTGGCTGGCCGGCGCCGGCGTCAAGACTCCGTTCAGCTACGGAGCGACTGACGAGTTCGGCTACAAAGCTGTCGAAAACATCACGACCGTCTACGACTTTCACGCGACCATTCTGCACATCCTGGGCCTCGACCATGAACGGCTGACGTATTACCACAACGGCCTGGAACGACGCCTGACCGACGTTCACGGTCACGTCGTCAAAGACGTGCTGGCCTGAGTCGAATTTGTCACTTTTACGTTGACGCAGAGAAGAAGTGACGCAGAGAAGAAGTGACGCGCCGAAACACACCATCCGCTGCTCCACAGCGACTCCCCGTCACCGCAGATCGGATTCGCGACAGCGAAGGACGAAAGAATCAAACTCCCTTCAGGGCCGAACCGGAGCTGACCTCTACCGATTTCGCGCCCGCTGCACTTCCGATGGAAATGAGCCGGGACTTTTAAATCCTGGAGCATTAACATGACGACCATACGCTGTAGCGATCTGAAACATTTTCTGGAAATGAGAGGCTGACAAACAACAGGTTTGGCAAACTGGAAAGACTTGGGGATACTTTCCCACGAACCAGTCGTTTGTCGGCCTCGAAAACCGGTTCAACAGTTGCTCCTGGCCGAGTGGCGGAATAGGCAGACGCACGGGACTTAAAATC
>JABMPE010000663.1 GCA_013203845.1 Rhodopirellula sp.
GTCAATTCCACGGACTTTCTGAGCGTCGCCACTTCCTACCTGCTCGATGGCTTCTTCCACGGTCATGTTGAAGATGGTGTTGCCGGTCGGGTCGAGCAGATTGACGAGACGTTCGATATAAGCGTGGTTGTGCATGGAACAAACCTGAAGACGTGAAGAAATGCCCGGAACGAAAGCCGGGCATCAGAAACCAGAAACCCCGATGACAGGCAGAAAAGTCTCGTGCCGAGACCCGAAACTTTCATGCCGAGAAGCGGTTTCCCTTTCGGGTTAAGCACCTTCACGTGTCTGTGTGATCGACTGATCCGGGCTCGGAGGCAGTTTCAGCACTTCGTCCGGATAAAGCGAAACGATGTACTCGACGATGTCCCGCATCGAAACGACGGCGACGGGATGGCGATTCCCATCCACGATCGGAACGTGTCGATAGCCACCGACGGACATCTGGTTCAAGGCGTAAACCAGTTCGTCGTGCGGACGAAGTGCCTGCGGATTCTGCGTCATCAGCTCCGCCACTGGCGTCTCGTCAATGTCGATCCCCGACCCAGCCACTTTGATCAGAACATCGCGTTCACTGAACACGCCGGTCAACACTCCGTCATCAACAATCAGAATGATGCCGACGCGTTTTTCAGTCATCGAATGGATCGCTTCGCGGACCTTTGCTGTCGACGGCAGACAGACAACCGGGTGCAGCTCAGGCAGCTCATGGATCGGATGCTGCAACGAGTGGCTGTCAAACAGATCCTGCTCAGCAGCAACGTTCGCTTCGTCTTCGAGGTAATGATCAGTCATCACGCACTCCCTGGTAATTAACAAAACTGCATTGTTGAGAGGCAACTGCTACTGTCAGTTGCAGGCCTGCAACACCGCATGAATTAGAAGCATATCTTTTCAGACTGACAAATTACGCGTGAATCTTGAAAGAATTTCAAGCATCGCCATCCGGTGCGGCTTCCCGTGTCGGAACCGCTGACCGGGTCAAGTGGACGAATATCGCCAGCACGACCAGCGCAATCACAAAACCGACACCGACCCACCGCGACTTCGACCAGATTGCCCAGCCGGCTCCCACCGTCGAGAGTGCAAACGAGAAGAGCATCAGAACGTTCCAGATGACTCGCTTTCTGCCCTTGGGCAGGTCGTCGCCGAGCACCGATTTGCTGTTCATCAACAACAGGAATGTCAGATACGCAATCGGCAGCAGAGCCATCCCGAACACGCTGGTCGGGATCGCGAGATACGCTGCTGTTTTCGACCATACGAACGGGCCCAGCACACCGACCGCTGGCAACATGGCTCCGATCCGGTGATAGGTACTGCCGTGCGGGAAGCCAAACACCTCACAGAACGTGAAGCCGGAAATCAGCATCAGGATCGTGATGGTCGACAGCGCCATGGCCAGCACACCGAAGCCAAACAGGTAGTTGGCCACAAAGTCACCCGTCAGCGGAGCCAGCGCTTTTGCCAGCAGCAGTGCGTCCCGGTCGGCCAGCATCGACGCCAGTTCGATGTCCGCTTTTGGCAACGAGGCAATCTGCTTCATCGCATCCGCTTTGGTCATGCCCGAGTTGTCCGACTGAACGACTCCAGCCAGCAGACCTTCGAACTCCTTCTTCAATTTTCCGTTGATTTTGTCGGCGTCCTGGGGCCAGTTCTGAGTGATTTCGGCAGCTGGCTGAGCATGAAACCGGCTGGCGGAAGCGATAACAACGCAACCGGTCGCCAGAACAAACGGAATGGCCATTCCGGTCGCGAGGTCAAAAATCGACAGTCCTCGAAAGGTTCGATCCCAGCCCTTCTTGAGGAGCGAATACGGGAACAGGAATGTCATGTTGATGCCGACGGCTGTTGCCGCCGCGCTGACCATGACGTCGCGCTGTTTGGCCACAATCAGATCGTGCCAGTGCCCGGCGTGATCACCGGTCGCCGCGACGAATTTCGCCAGAGCCGGCGTCGGGTTACTCAGCAGACTCAAATCGGGAATCAATCCGGCAAAGAGCAGCCCCAGATCAACTCCGCCTTTCGTCAACAGCTTGACAACGACTCCAAAGAACGAGAGCACGACCAGCGCCACCATGACGCGCAGCAGGTTCTCATAAATCTTCAGACCTCTACCGCCACTGTCGTAGAGCATCGTCACGCAGATTGCGACGACGAGGATAACTCCACAAACAAGAACTTTCTGACCGGCAAGTCCCGGAAACAGATTCTGCGAAATGGCCGCTTCGGCGAGTGAGAACTGCGGCAGACACCAGACAATGTTGGCCGCCATCGTTGCCAGAGCCCAGCTCCAACCGAGGACCGGATTGATCCGGCTGTTGACCAGCCCGAACGGTCGCTGCCCGGTTGAGAGCGTGACGTAACCGATTGCTCCGAGCATCACGACGCCGCAGAACATCGCCAGCACCTGCAACCACAGGAAGCTGTACCCGGCGAGAATCCCCAGAAACAGACTGCTCGCCAGAGAGCCTCCGCCAAGTGTGATGGCTGATTGCAGCCAACCAGGTCCTGACAGTTTCAGCCACACAGACAGCTTTGCTCCGCCACCCTTCGCCTCGGCGTCGAGCAGCATCGTGCGTTCCCGTTCCACGGCGGAAGTTTGAGCGGCGGAAGACTCAGCGGACATGGATCACTCCAGCGGTTTATCAATGCAGGTGTAAGCCGGAACGGCTCGAAAAGTTGAGTCGGCGAGCGTATCCGACCCCTGAAAACATCACAACTCACGTGACCTACCGACAAGCGGCGTTACTTCCACGAATCGCGGCCAGGGCGGTCAGGAGAACGTCCTTTCAGAAGCTTTCCGACAATCGCCAGCGAAATCAGAATCGGAATCATTGCCAGCAGCACTTTTGGCCGCGCGGCAGCCGCAATGACACCGCCGACCACGCCGAACAGCGTCCACGGCGAAACATTCGCCCACGCAGCGGCTCGTTTTTTCGTCGGAAGCGCCAGCCAGATCGCTCCGGTCATCAGCCCGGCTCGCATGAAACCAGCGACCCACATGTCGTTGGCATCGGGCATTTGCCACAACACTGCCGCGACCACGAAGCAGGAGAACGCGATCACCGCCACCAGCGGGCGATTGACTTCAATCTTTGTGGAATCACGATTCTGTTCGGGCTGAGATGTCGACATACAGCGATTATGCCGGGATGACTCTGCAACGTGCCAGTCTGCGGTTGGGTCGAAAATAACCTACCAGCGATCTTCCCGCAGGTTTTCCGGGTGGAGTTCGGCGAATTCCTGGAGCAGTTCGCGCGAGCGATCGTCCAGAGCTTTCGGCACGACGATCTGCAGGATCGCGTACAGGTCACCTGGTTCGTTGGTTTTGCGGTTGATGATTCCTTTGCCGCGGAGCCTCAGTCGGGTACCGCTCGCGGAACCGGCGGGCACGGTCACGGTGACAAGACCTTCGCTCAGCGTCGGGACGTCGACCTTCGCGCCGAGTGCCGCTTCGGTCATAGAAACCGGCACGTCGACCAGCAGGTTAGCACCGTCCCGTCGAAAGTACGGGTGCGCAGCCACTCGAATTTTGACGAGCAGGTCGCCATTCGGACCTCCGCCAGCTCCCGGATGCCCCTGCCCCGACAACCGGATCACGCTGCCGGTATCGACACCCGCCGGAATCCTCGCCGTCAGCTGCTGCGGCTGCCCGGTCGTGTTGACGGTCAGACCGTAACTGCCACCTTCTGCCGCGGTGTTGAACGGAATGTCGATCGTCGTCTCGGCATCCTGACCTTTTCTCGCGCGAGTCGCTCGACGACCGCCACCACCGCCACCAAACAGATCGCCGAAGTCGAAGCTCCCGCCACCGCCGCCGAACAGATCGCCAAGATCAACCTGCCCACCGTTAAACGGCGATCCGCCTCCGCGACCTCCTTCAAAAGCGGCATGTCCGAAACGGTCGTACTTCTGACGTTTCTCGGTATCGCTCAGAACAGAATAGGCTTCCTGAACCTGTTTGAACTTCTCAGCCGCCGCCTTGTCATTCGGTTTGCTGTCCGGATGGTTGTCTTTCGACAGCTTGCGATGAGCCTTCTTGAGTTCAGCGTCGGAGGCGCTCCGTGCGACACCCAGCACCTGATAATAATCTTCAGCCATTTAAGAAACTCGCTGCTGGCCGCCGTCAAAATCCCGGCCCTGTGAAAAGATTTCGTGATACGTCTGAACTTCAGACACTGCTCGCCGCGAGAGTTTAGCCGCTTTTCAATCCAATCGTAGGGTGGAACAGTCTCCGCGCCGTTCGGGCATTCATGAGTCAAAATGTTCGCACTGCCGGAACGACGTGGAGCTGGTTTCAGCCTGCGGAACGAACGCCTCGTGAAACACCTTCGCGACGCTGATTCGTCAAACACATCGCCGTTGAGTCACGTTTCGTGCCTGGTACTGAATGCAAATTCATCGACGCTGATTTTCACGAATCCGGGCGACAGTCGTCACGTGAATCATGAACGTCAATCAGTGCGGATCGGTGCGGTCGCCCACTCTCGGTCTGGGTCACAGCCTCGGTAGATTCTTACAGAGGAGGATACGCAAGCCGTGCATACATCATTCGATGTGGTCTGCCGGCTCTCTGTCGTTGCAGCAAACCAGCCACGCTGGGCCGCATGCGCGACCCGATCGTAACCTGTTGTGAAATTGTCAGTTAGAGAAACTCGGAATAACAAGACAGCTACTGAACTTTTTCTCCAGGAAATTCGGGGTTGGGAAGCTGGGTTGCGGATGATTCTCGTACCTTGCGACCTTGAAGCTATCACTCAAAGCCATGATTCAGTTTGACAATCGGTCGAGCGTTTCATAATTTACCAATCGGTTATATTACCGGAAGGTGAATCATGTCGATCGATCAACTGAGTCTCACGTTCGCTGCAATTGCCGATCCAACTCGGCGTGCCATCCTGCTGCGCCTTTCCAGGGGCGAAGCACCTGTTAAGGAGTTGGCTGAGCCGTTTCAGATGACTCTGCCAGCCATCACAAAGCACCTTAAGGTACTTGAAAGGGCTGGTCTGATTGAACGATCACGTTCCGCTCAGATGCGCCCTTGCAAGCTACGCGCCAAGCCGTTGAAGGAAGCCGCTTCCTGGATCGACCGCTACCGCACATTCTGGGAAGAGAGTCTCGATCGGCTCGACGA
>JABMPE010000664.1 GCA_013203845.1 Rhodopirellula sp.
AAATCGCTCTCAACTGTGTTTTGAACTGCCCGAGGTGCCGCAGGCTCAGCCGAATACTGCGTAGACCAAGTGCCGGGTTGTCCGCCTTGGTCCGAAACTCCTCGATGTCTCCGGGAATCTTGTCAGCTCCCAGGTCCAGCGTTCGAATCACGATCGGATGGTCGCCCATCTCTCGAATGACCCGGCAGTAAGCGTCGTAGTGTTCTTCTTCCGTTGGTTCGTGATCTGCTCCCAGATACAGAAATTCGGTACGGTACAATCCGATTCCGTCTGCACCGCGTTTCGCGCACTGGGCAACTTCCTGAGGGAATTCGATATTGCCAAGTACCTGAATTCGAACGTTGTCATTAGTCCGCGCCTCCATCGTATTGAGCGCGGCGAGCCGTTCTGATTCAGACTCTCTCTGCTTCAGTGAATCCTGATAACGAGCAATCGTCGCGTCATCAGGATCAATGATGACTTCGCCACGATTGCCATCAATGATGACAACGTCGCCAGCTGAGACGTCCGCCAGAAATTTGCCAATCCCGACAACCGCCGGGATCTCAAGCGCACCTGCAAGAATGGCCGTGTGGCTGGTATGACCACCGGCTTCAGTGGCGAAGCCTTTGACGAAGTCACGATTCAGATTTGCCGTTTCGCCTGGTGTCAGATTATGCGCCAGCACCACAACTGGTTCTGTCAGATGCGACAACTCAGGTCGCTGCTCGCCAAGCAGTGTCTTCAGTAGACGTTTCTCAAGGTCGAAAACATCGGCGGCGCGTTCGGCAAGGTAGGTGTTACCGAGATTCTGCAGCGTTTTCGCGTAGTTCCGAAGGACCCGGCTGGCTGCAAATTCCGGTGAGAAACACTTTGTCCGGATCAGCGATTCGATCTCATCGTTGAGCTTTGGGTCGCGAAGCATCATGCGATGTGCACTGAAGATCGCGGCGTATTGATCTCCGAGTTGTTCGCGGGCGACGCGCTCATTCTCGCCCAGGGCAGTGCTGACCGTTTCAACAGAAGCCTGAAACCGGTTAACCTCAGAATCAACCGCGTCAACGCTGACGAACCGTTGCGGGATGCGAAACCCCTGTGAGCCGAACAGCATCGCAGGGCTGATGGCAACGCCTGGAGAAACTGCGATTCCCGTCCGTGTGAGCATCGTATTTCCAGCAAAAGTAAAAATCAGGCGGAACCAGCCAGCTGTTCAACTCGTGAGATAAGCTCAAGCGAAGTCAAAGTGTGAAGTTGAATTCTAAAAGCGCAGGCTCAGTTTCAACTGGACTTTCTTTCGGCGTGTCCCTCGAACCCTGATTCAAACAGGCCTACGAGTCGTGCTATCGCTTTTGAAGCGTCATCCCCGGCAGCTTCACAATTCAGGACAGTTCCCTCGCCTGCTCCGAGCCCCAGCAGTTCAAAGATATTGCGAGCATCAGCGACGGTGTCGCCCTTTTTAATCGTAATTCGACACGCGAACTCTGCGGCTCGCTGAGCGATCAACGAACACGGTACGAGGTGCAGTCCGTTAGGACCAGGCACAGTCACGTTTGCGGTGACGGCGTCACTCATGATTTTCAAATATACATGAAGAATAACGAAAAAACGGACGACGCTGGATTTGAAGAACGCTGAATTCTCTGTCGGCGTGCCTTGCAGCGAAGGGACTCTATGCCGGTTGGTTACTGTCCGCTTCGTCCAGCAGGTCGATGATGTCCTGTTGTGTACTTGATTGTCTCAGAAAACTACAGAACGTCTGATCGCGGAGGTGTCGCGAAATGTTTTCAAGTCCACGAAGGTGATCGCCAGGTCGGTCGGGTGGAGACACGAGCAGGAACAGAATGAAGACGTCTTCGCCGTCCAGACTCGCAAAATCGACGCCACTCTTTGACAGAGCGACAGTCGCGACTAGCCGATCGACCGACGGATGCTTTGTGTGCGGAACTGCGACACCGTTTCCAATTCCCGTCGAGCCAAGCTCTTCTCGTTTAAGGATCGCAGAGATGATCCCTTCTTCGTCAGCTTCCGGGATGGCTCCCGAATTTTTCAGGCTGGTGACCATCGCACGAATGGCGTCTTCTTTTGACGCTGCCTGCAGGTCCGGGACGATAGCTTCTGAAATTACAAACTCGTTCAACTTCATCGGAATTCCTCAGAAACGCTGCCTTGCGGGCCAGCAACAGTTGCTGAACTCGCGTCTAAGTCAACACGTTCAGCGACGGTAAAACCGCGTGGGGTCAGAATGTGGCCCATTGACCGCCACTGAAACGATGATATGCAACTCATCATCACAGGGACGGTAGATCGAGTAACTTGAGTAGTCAATGGAATCGTGCAAAGACACTCGGTGAACAACTCGCTTGCGCGTGCTTTGTTTACGAAATATTCGGACATCAGAATTCGTCGATGATCACGCGAAACATCACATTGATTCACAAATCGATGGGATCGGTCGTGACTCGATTATTCAACTGGTCCGCTCATCGGCGTGTCGCGTCGATGATCCTGAAGTTTCTCTTTGTACTTTCGAATCTGATGTTCCATTTTATGCAGGGCAGCATCAAAGGTTACGCTGACTTCTTCGCCTTCCGAGTTGGAGATGAAATCGTGCTTGTGTTCCGTGTCAACCAGAATCTCGACTTTCACTTTCTCGTGTTCAAAATCGACGGTCACCTCAATTTCTGTCACACGCTCAAAGTACGTGAGCAGCTTTTCGGCCTTGGTCGTAATGTGCTCGTGAGCTTCAGGTCGAATGGTGCCATGGCGACTGGAGACTTTTACTTGCACGGATTTTCTCTCTCTATGTATCGGGGTAGGTGACTCAATCTGTCAGCATTGCGGCGGCTCAACAGGAACCAGCGCAGAAACAGATGTTAATTTGGCTGGCCCGGAGACGCCACTGCTTGCGAGAAGCCAGGCAAGTCTGACAAATGGCCAATAACTTTGGCTTGAATTGAGCCGAATCAGAGCTGTCTGTCGGCTCTGTGAAAGCCAAAACGCGTTCGTGCGGGAAGGCTGGCAAAGCTGGACCATCATTCCGCTTGCAGTCAGGAATGAAACGTTCTGGCGAGGAAGCCTGCTTGCGAATCATCTCATACATGACCGCGTCAGGCATAGCAATCACGGAGTCGCATTCACTGGTCCAGCTGACCACCTGCTTCAAAAAGCGGATCACTAAAACCCATCATCCAGTCCCAGCTCCGACTCGGGTTCCATGACCGTACCTGTCGCAGAATTGACGTCGGTTCGCGGAAGCAGAAATCGTGTCGGGGTACGAAGTTTTGACCACAGGCTCCTGTTCGTCGTCCCTGCATCTACTTCGTCGTTGGAGGCTTCCAGCTCACGATGCAGCAGGATCATCGGACTGCCATCTGCGGTCTCTGAATCCGCCTTCACCGTCCGAATGACATTCTGACTGCTGGTGATTGCTGTCGATTGCTGGCCTCGCATGCCTTGGCAACCGGTCGCCGAAGCGACGATTATCGCGATGAATACCGAGAAAAGTGTCGTACACGATGGTGTCATCAGAAATCCTGCGGGAGTGAATTGCATATAGATCAGCGTCACGCTGCGTCAGTTTTCAACCGGCTCTGGTTCCCATTGATCCGGAAGGACGTTGACTTCCGGTAGTGGAATCACGTGATCACGATTCAACTTCAGTGAAAACTTCCCCATTTGACATCCGACAGTGGCGGAAAGAACCACAACAAGGCACACGAGGCGTCCACGCATTTCTGAGTTCCCACGCTGGTGTTGATCTCAGTCGAGATTGCATCGATCCGGTCGATCAACTGGTCTCGATTGTTCACCGTGAGTGATACTGGGAACCCGGAAATTCTAGAACAGCAATCGGTGAGCTTCGACTATCGACTTGAGGTCGCTTTCAGAATAATCCGTGTGACTTCAGGTGTTGCTCCGATTCGCAATGGATGCTTGCCGGATAAGCCGCGCCCAACAAACAACAATGTCGACTTAGACTGGAAAACACCGGCTGCATATCGACATCCGTGAACACTTGGTGAATAGGCCGGACCAATACCCGGAATTACGACCTGCCCACCGTGGTTGTGCCCCGAGAGCATCAGATCGACACGCTGCCGCCTGGCCCATGAGAGATTGTCCGGAGTGTGACTGAGCAGGAGCCGAAAAGTGTTATCAGGAACAGCATCGAATGCGGGATGACAGCCCATCCACGGTCGCTCGGATCCTCCAATGGCCAGCCGCTTTCCGGCGATATCCAGCGTCTGAAGCGTACCGGCGACATTTCGCCAGCCGAGGTTGCAGATCGCCTGACGAATTCGGTCTGAATCCAGACCCCAATCGTGATTTCCGAGAATAAAGTAGTTGCCAAGCGGCGCGTTCAGCTGCCCCAGCGTTCGAGGCAACCAGTCGTACAGTTCATCCGAATCCAGAATGTCGCCGGTAATCACTGCGATGTCATAGTCAAGCTGTGCAGCTCGTTCAAAAACTGCTTCGAAGAATGGCAGGTCGATCGTTCCGGTAAAGTGGAGATCTGTCAGGTGCAAGATGGTCAGCCCGTCCCATTCACGCGGCAACCGGTCCAGCTGAAATGTCCGTTCTGTGAACTCGACCTTGAAGCATTCATTCATCGGAAAGTTGAGCAGCGACGAGTACGGTCCTTCGCCTGTTATCGTCGCTCCCAACTCACGTTTATAGTTAACGACGGTTGATTTGAATTCGATCTGCTGCCGTGCCGGTCGATGTATCCAGTATCGAATGACAGACCAGCTGAAACCGGCAAAACCGGCCATGCAAATCGCCATCCAAGCTTGAATCATGAGTGGCTGTTGCAGCCAGACTTCGGTTGGCGAGGTTTCGTTAAACAACACGCCTGGCCGGATACAACCTATTACCACGAGCAGCCACACAGGCCATAGAGGGATCAGCAGATCATGAAGGTGCCGAACGTGGCGCAGTTTCGGCTCATGGATTTTTTTCGAATGGAGCCGGTTGACCGCCGTCACAAGGATTTCAGCGTTGCCGATCGACAGGATCGCGAACCAGAGCAGGTGCAGCCAGATCATGAGACGTCAGTCTGGAGAGGACGTTCTGAAAACGAAACGGCGGAAATCGACACTTTGAGCGTTAGAACCGTTTGCGAACGCTCTCAATCCTGCCTTCCTGAAGGATCGGCAGATAGCGATTTGGAATCGCCAGAATAAAGCAGGCGACCGAGGTTCCAAACAGCATCGATGGTTTGCCGCCGGTCACGTAACGAGGGTCTCGCCACGAACCATCTTCGCTGGGCACACCCGGTTTACGAACCTGGCCGGTAATCAGATGATCTCTCAAGACCGGGTAGTTCTGTTTCCAGGACACTTCTCCGACCTGATAAAGTGCCTGCCCAACGTAATAGAGCGTGTACGCGTCGAAAGGAACTCGCCCGTCGCCCTCGCGTGGCGCCTTCAATTCTTTAACAGCGTCCGAGAGTACATCGAGATTCTTCGGGATTCGCCAGTCGTCATACTGTCCGAATTCCTGCAGGCAGACGACTCCGGCCGCCGCCATCGCCGTAGTGCCGTTGTGACCGTCGTAAGTGAACTGACCAGGGCCGTCTTTGATCCGGGGGTCATCCAGGCTGCGTGCTCCGTTTTTTGCTTTGTATTTCTGTCGCACGCTTTGAATTGAAAGTTGAATCACATCGTTGCGAACTTCCAGGCCACTGTCGACCGCGCTTCGCAGCGCTTTGGCCTGCATCACGACGAGACTCAGGTCGTGCCCGTAGTTCTGTCGACGAGCCCGGTAATCCCATCCGCCGTCGCGAGACTGTGTGTTAGCGATCAGCCGCAGCGCCTGCTCCAACGCTCCAGAGATTCTCGCATCCTTCGTCATGCCGTGAGCCTGGCCGAGCACAAACGTCGCCAGCCCGTGGTTGTACATGTCCCGTTGCGGGTCGGCGATGTTCAGCAGACCGGACGGTTGAGCATTCCGAATCACATAATCGAGCGCGCGTTCCACGACGTCGCCATATTTGCCTCGCCCAGGAAGATGTCCATCGGCGAGAAACGCCAGCGCGCCCATTCCTACAAGTCCGAGATCGTTTGATTCCCAGTTTCCCTGCGGTCCCTGATTTCGAGCCAGCCATTCCAGGCCATTCGCAAGCGATGCCTCACCCGCCGCCGTGACTTCCCAGTCATCCTGCGCTTCGGTCGGCGAAGTTGAGCACAGCGTGATCGTGAGTAATGCCAGGCAGATCGCTACGGGGAGATGATGGCTCGTCATTGAATTCTCACGTGAGTGTTGAGCTGAATCGGCAGCAGAACAGTGCGTTTCAAAAGTCAGTCGCGCTCTGGAAACGGTAGTGGAAAGAGAAGCAGCCTTCGCCGCAAGGCTGTCAGGAATTCTGCCGTAGAGGCGGAATCACACGGAGCCGAACAGAACTCGTACCGCAGAAACAGAAAGAAGCGACCGGACGACCAACGCTTCCCGCAATCGGGCTGAATCGGAGTGAATGCGTTGCGGAATTCCGTTAACGTTGCCAAGTGGGTTCAATGCCCTCACGTCCCTGCGTAACAATTCTCCGCACGGTTTCTGAACGTCAGACTGGCCCCGTTTGACGACACGATCTTATCCACCAGTTCGTCTGATCTCTCATTGATCAGCTCGGACAACCATTCAAAATCGACGCCTTCCATCTTCTCACGCAGACGCGCCTCTTCCGCTGAAATTTCTGCGTTAGTGTCATTGAGCATTTGATATCCCTCTTCCGTAATCCCGTCGTCAATCATTCGGCGTCTCAACTCATCTCGCCTTATTTTTTTTGCCGGCAAGGATGTCTAGCTCGTGCGTGTCGGGAAAACGGATGGGTTTATTAAATCGCGGTGCTGGGCGCGCAAACGCTCCGCGAAGATGAGTGAGAAATCCGTAATTGTTCTTTGAAAAAGTCAGCAAAACGGAATTTCGTCACTCAATCTTCGAGGAGCCAGGGATGCGAAAAGCCTATGCAAAGCAAAGGCGACTGGGCAGTGTGCCCATTGATCAGGTGGAGCTGAATCTGGAATGTCGTGACAGCATCATTCCAGTGCTGCGAGCGCTGCAGCATGTGTATTCCGATGCGGCTCTGACACAGACAGCGCATGATCTGATCGGTCAGGGTGTGAACGGCAATGCCCGCACGGACTGTGGACGCGAAGGCATGGATTACTGGCACCTGCTGGTACTCGCGAGCGTTCGACTGGAGTGCAACCTGACGCACAGGCGTTCCGGAGTGATTCCCATTCTGTCGTGCTGACTTCAATCATGGCATCCCTGCTGAGAAGTGAAGTGAACTCGAAGCAGAAATCCTGACTCATGACACAAGCGAGCGCAAGCTAACCTGTCTTTCGCAAATTACCCTGAGTGCGCGCCCGGTCTGCCCAACATTACACTGGTTCAACTGCAGCCTTACAGTCCGGAATTAAATCCCATCGAAAATCTCTGGCGCTACCTGAAAAGCCACCACTGGAGTAACCGGGCCTACGACAACTACGACGCACTCGAAGAAGCCGCCATGGCTGCCTGGCAAAACGCTGTCCTCGACACCGAGCTCATGAAAACCGTCTGCACCGCCCCCCCCCTACATCCAAACGCGCTGATCCAAACTGGGATGCGTATCAGTCAGTCAGTCTGACCAGATCTGCCACCAGTTCCGGAGAGAGTTTCACCGTTCGGGGCTTATTGCCCGGCGAAGCCGGCAGCAGCTTGCGAATGTCCCGCAGGACTTCGATGGCAGGTCGCCCGGGCAGCCGAATGCATCGAGACAGATTTTCGTCACGCGCGATGTAGCCCTTCTTCTCAAGGGCTTTGAGATGACACATGACGCCGTTCGGTGAGCGGATACCAAAGACCTCGCCGATCTCGCGTACCGTCGGTGCCGGATCACCCGACAGGATGCGACCACGAATGTATGCGTAAATCCCTTCCTGCCGTTCGGTCAGGACCGTGGAGCCCTTCATCCGCGCTGCTTGCATACGTTTGTCCGCGGTACCTGCCTGCGATTTAGCCATGACTACCTCCCAGGAACTGATTTTGACCATCTGTAATAGGAAATGCCGTAACTGCAGCAGTCAAGCACACCACGACTGCGGCAACATTATGTTCAGTGCGAAGAACATCGGCTCCGGGCGAATCGTATCAGTGCCTGCACCGCATGAAAACAGAGCGCCGGCCACAGACAAGGCGGCTTCTTTCCTTCTTCGGTTCCTGTCTGCTGACGCTCGACGCCACTATCCGTTGTTACTTTTAAAAATCGGGACTGGATGCGGTATAACCATCAGGGCAGCGAGTGCTTCAAGGGGTATGCCGTCATCCGATTTTGACGGCTGTTTTCATACCAGAATTCTCGAACTGGCGTGGTCTCCGGATGTAGTTGACGTTTTCCAAGAATACCACATAATGCGAGCCGTCGGCGAAACAAAACCTCGGAGAGGTGGCAGAGTGGCCGATTGCACCGGTCTTGAAAACCGGCGTACCGCAAGGTACCGGGAGTTCGAATCTCCCTCTCTCCGCTCAAGATGCAGTTCGCTGCAGGAATCTCGCTGTCAGG
>JABMPE010000071.1 GCA_013203845.1 Rhodopirellula sp.
CACGCAGAATGTGCGTAGACGGTCCAGAGGATCGTGGTAGCATCGCGAAATACGGATCTCCGGATCGAATGCCGGTTGCCTCACGGAAAGAAAGGACTCTGCCGATGAGAACCCTTCCTGCAGCTTTTGCTGTATCCCGTATCCTGCCCTCTGCTCCCCCCACTGCGAGTTGCCTGTTGAAATCGGACCGGCGAACACTCCGCGGCGGACGTTTGTCTTCATTAAAGGTTTGTCTTGCATCTCCAGAACGTCGTCCGGTGCATTCACAGGGCGGGCTCGGTTCCCATCACCCTGCCCGAGAACGGACGTGTTCTCCGTGAAGATTACCGACCTGGTTATTCGGAGTGGGAAATCTCTGACACGATTTCCCGGTCCTTGACCAAAAGAAGGGGCCTGCAGCGTTGCGAAACCCGTCTAAAAACGAACAATCGGCGTAAAGGCTTATTGGCCTTTCGACTCACAATCCACTGCGCATAATCGCGAACGGATGTGCGGACAGGAAGTTTTTTCAAGGAAAGGGTATCACCGTGTTTCGGTTTGATGAGACGCTGACTTCGATGATCGAAGTCGCGAAATCTGCGGGATACATGACTTATCAGCAGGTCGACGAGTATCTTCCGGACGAAGGGGGCAACCCCCGGATGGTCGACGACCTGATCCTGCTGTTTGATGAAAAAGGGATCGATCTTCGGAATGATCCCGATGCACCGGATGAAGACGAGATTCCGGAGTCGGAACAGGAAGCCAAGAAAGAAGCCGAGGCCGTTAATTCGGTGCTCAAGCCTCTGATTGGCCCCGAAACGACACTTTCGTCTCGAGATCCAATCCGGATGTACCTCAGCCAGATGGGCAACATCCCGCTGCTGACTCGAAGTCGCGAAATTTTCCTCGCCAAGACGATTGAGATTACGCGAAAGCGATTTCGGCGTACGACGATGGAATCAGACTTCGCGCTGAATATCGCCATCGAGACGCTGGAAAAAGTGGCGGCTCGAGAACTTCCGTTCGAGCGAACGCTGCGAACTTCAGATACAGAAAACGCTCGCAAGGAACAGATTGAAGGCCGCATGCCGATCAATCTGCCAACGCTGCGGGTGCTGTTCCAGCAGAATTCAGACGACTGGGAAATCCGCAAGTCGCCGAAGAGTTCAGACGCGATGAAGGAAGAAGCCCTCGCGCGGATGAATGTTCGTCGGCAGCGACTGGCGACTCTTTGCGAAGAACTGAGCATTCGAACTCAGCGACTGCAGCCCGTCATTAAGAGGATGCATCAGATTGCGGCGCGAGAGGAAATTCTCATCCGTCAGATTTCCGCTTTGAAGCGTCGCAAAGGCGGTAACGTCGAACGCGACCTGAACATGCTGGAAACCGAACTCCAGGAACTCGTCGAGATGACTCGCGAGACTCCCAAAGAGTTCATCGCTCGCAGCAAGGAAATCAAACGGCGCTTCGACGCCTGGACCGACGCCAAGCAGAAGCTGTCGGGCGGTAACCTGCGACTGGTGGTTTCGATCGCCAAGAAGTACCGCAACCGTGGTCTCAGCTTCCTGGACCTCATTCAGGAAGGCAACGCTGGCCTGATGCGAGGTGTCGAGAAGTACGAATACCGACGTGGTTACAAGTTCTCGACATACGCCACCTGGTGGATTCGTCAGGCGATCACGCGAGCCGTCGCTGACCACGCTCGCACGATTCGAATTCCGGTCCACATGTTCCAGAGCATCTCAACGCTCAAAGCGAAGAGCGAGCAGATTCGACAGGAAACCGGTCGCGAGCCAACCATCGAAGAGTTGGCCGAAGCCGTTGATCTGTCGATCGAAGAAACCGAACGGATCATGAAGACCTGGAAGCATCCGGTCAGTTTGGACACTCCGGTCGGCGAAAGCGAAGACAGTAGCTTTGGAGACTTCCTTGAGGATTCGCATCACCAGGCACCTGCCGAAAACGCGATGCACAAAATGCTCAAGGACAAGATTGACCACGTGCTGAAAAGCCTGACCTACCGCGAACGGGAAATCATCCGACTCCGCTACGGCCTGGGTGACGGATACAGCTACACGCTGGAAGAGACCGGTCGAATCTTCAAAGTCACCCGCGAACGAATCCGACAGATCGAATCCAAGGCGCTGAAGAAACTGCAGCACGCCACACGAGCCGTGCATCTGCAGGGCTTCGTCGACTCAATCCCAGAGCAATTGCCAGAACCGGTACTGCTCGACGCGACTTAGAAGTCGACAGCGACAAAACGAAAAGGGCGGCGTTTCACAAGAAACGCCGCCCTCTTTTGCATACATAAATCGCTTTAAGATTCTCAGTAGATCGCAGCAGTAGAATCGGTGACCCATTCACGCTCCGTCTTGTTCGGGATATCGAAACATGCACCTCGGACAGAATTGATTGACAACCGAATGGGCAGTGCCGCACTGTGGGCACGCCTTCTCCTGCCGGGCACGGCGGAGCCGCTCGGCAATTTGCTTGTTCTCTCTGGTCAGACTTACAGCCTCGGTTGTCTGAGGTCGAAAAGCCATAACAATTACGTGAAGGATCGCTATCGGGGGGAAGACTGCGCCTGCAACAGCACCGAAGCCACCTGACAAACCGACGGAAAATCCTTTTCTTGAAGCGATCAGTGATGCCAAAAGCCACATCGATACGCTCCATAGCGTCCGGGAAATCAGAAATCTTGCCATTAGTTCTTCGTGAGTCATCTTGCGATTCCTTTCTGATACCGAACCACCACGCTACGGACGCCACGGCATTTCTTCGCGGTCCTGTTTTGGTTGGAGAAACTTAGCATCAACGTCTTCATACCAGGCGTGTAGGCGGGAACGCATGGCGGTGACTCGGTCAGGCATAGTGGTTGCCAGATCATGACGTTCACCGATATCGTCGTGCAGGTTGTAGAGCTTCACTCGACCGTCTTCGAAGCGCTCGATCAGTTTGTAGTCACCGACTCGGATCGCTCCGCCAGGGATTCCGCCTTGATTTGAATAATGCGGGTAGTGCCAGAACAGAGCGTCGCGTTCGAGCGTCTGTTCGCCTTTCAGCAGCGGAACGAGACTTTTGCCGTCGAGATGTTGTTCGGGTTTTAGCGGGACTCCAGCCAGGTCGAGAATCGTTGGGTAGAAGTCCGTGCTGATCACCGGTGTGTCGCAGACGTTGCCCCTCTTCGAGACACCCGGAGCACGGATCAGGAACGGCCCACGAATCCCACCCTCATACAGCCAGCCTTTGCCGCCTCGCAGTGGAAGGTTCGATGTTGGTGATCCTTCGGACGTTGACAGACCGCCGTTGTCCGACATGAAGCAGATGACCGTGTTGTCGTACAGGCCAAGTTCTTTCAATCGATCAACGATTCGCCCGACGGCGGTATCCATGCTTTCGACCATCGCCGCATAAGTCGCATGCTTTTGCAGAATGCGGACCTTGCGTTCGCCAGCGTTCGGCCAGACCTGTTCTTCGTCGGCAAATTCAGCCTGCCCCGCAAGCGCTTCGGCTTTCTGACGGTACTTCTCGACCAGTTTCTTTGGAGCCTGCAGCGGCGTATGCACCGTGTAGAACGCGAGATAGCAAAGAAACGGATCATCCTTGAATTCGCCAATCTGACGCACCACTTCGTCGGTCAGACGTTTCGTCAGATGTTCGCCTTGCGGACCATCGTCCAGACGAGGGTTTGAGTACGGCGAAAAATAGCTGCGAGGTGCGCCGCGAACATGACCACCAATGTTGACATCAAAGCCTTGATGCTCCGGCCAGAATTCCTCGGTTGGTCCCAGATGCCACTTGCCGAAGAACGCTGTTCGATATCCTGCTTCTTTCAAAGCTTCGGCAACCGTCACCTCACTGAGCGGCATGCGGTCATTCAGTGGAGCCGGCTTGAAGCGACCTTCGCGTGTGCCGGAAAAAAAGTTGGTGGCGCCGGCTCGTGACGGATACTTCCCCGTCATGATACTGAACCGTGTGGGGCTGCAGACTGGATTGGCGGCGTAACCGTTTGAGAATCTGACACCATCGCGTGCCAGCTGATCGACGTTGGGCGTTTCGTAAAATGTCCTGGGGTTGTTGGCCCCAATGTCCATGTAGCCCAGATCGTCGACCAGGATGAACACAAAGTTGGGGCGATCAGCCGCTGCCCCGGACAACGTCGACAGTGACACCAGCAACAGGACAGTCGGCGTTAACAGGTGTCGCATGAGAGATCGCTCCCGAAGAGAACACAGATCGAACAAAGCACGTCTTCTGAGTGATATTGCCTGCGACCGAGCATCGCAACCACACCACACTGGCAATGCAGAGACTGGACTGGATGCCGAAAAACGGCCGTCCGCGACTAGAAATGTCAGCGCACGAAAAAGCCCTGAATGGCAGGCATTTCTGCGGCACCATTCAGGGCTGAAAAGTTTTTTGAATCGTCTCATTGATCAGTCAGTTGATGCTTCTTCCTTCGAGGAAATGGCATACAGAGTTGACTTGTTGGCAATGTACAGTGTGTCGTTCGCGACAACTGGCGAGCTGTAAACAGCATTCCCAACGTTGATCTCAGCGATTGGTTTTTCGTCCGGCATAGCGACTTCTGGATCGGATGACATCATAAAGATCGCGATGTCCCCATCTTCGTCACCGATGTAAACCTTACCATCGACGATTAACGGTGAGCCCCATGCGGCGGCGAACATATCGTATTTCCAGTAAACGACTGGCGGGTGAGTGCCATCTTCGTTGGTTGTAGTCTCGTCGACCTTCTTTGCATCAAGACAGTGGAACAG
>JABMPE010000665.1 GCA_013203845.1 Rhodopirellula sp.
ACAGTTACCTGATCGAGATCACGCGTGACATCTTCACGGTCGCTGACAAAGAAGGTGATGGCGAACTGGTCGACAAGATCCTGGATACTGCCGGTCAGAAGGGCACAGGCCGCTGGATGTGCCAGCACGCTCTGGAGCTGGGTGTTCCAACGACGCTGGTCACGGAAGCTGTTTACGCTCGCTGTCTTTCATCGCAGAAGGACGAACGAGTCCGCGCCAGCGAAGTCCTGTCCGGACCGGATGGCAAATTCGAAGGAGACCGTCAGCAGTTCATCGACGACGTTCGCCAGGCCTTGTACGCCTCGAAGCTGGTCAGCTACGCCCAGGGTTACGTGCAGTTGAACGCGGCGGCCAAAGAGTTCGGCTGGAAGTTGAACAACGGCCCGATCGCGCTGCTGTGGCGAGGTGGCTGCATTATCCGTTCGGTCTTCCTGCAGGACATCAAGAACGCCTTCGACAAGAACCCGGAACTGGAAAACCTGCTGCTGGATGATTTCTTCCGCAAAGAAGTCAACGCCTCGCAACCGTCGTGGCGTCGAGTGGTCGCGACAGCCGTGCAACTCGGACTGCCGGTTCCTGCCTTCAGCGCCGCGTTGACTTACTTCGACGGCTATCGTCGAGCGAGTCTGCCCGCCAACCTGCTGCAGGCTCAGCGAGACTACTTCGGCGCTCACACGTACGAGCGAACCGACAAACCCCGCGGCGAAAAATTCCACACCGACTGGATCCGCGAACGCAACATCGACTAACCGGCCCTGCCTCTGCGAATTCATTAGTCGTGAGAAAATAGAAAGCCCGGTCGTTGTCAACGACCGGGCTTTTTTGTAATAAACGGGATCTCATCGAACACTCGCGGGTTGTCAATGTAGGCCGCGTGCAACGCGGCGATGGTTTGTGTCGAGTCCGAAGCATTCGCACGTCGAGTCAGAAGTCTGACTCACTGCGTGCGGCCTACCCGGCTGATTTCGCATGGCCAGCTGATTGATGGCCACGAAAAGCACGAGAAGCCACGAAAACAGACCGGCCTTTTCGTGGCTCGTTGTGTTGTTCGTGGCTGATTGTCGTCCGCGTCTTCAGTGGTCAGGACGTTTCGCAATTGACGTGGCCGTCGGTGACCATCTGGTCGTTCAGTTCGTCTCTGACATCGCGGCCAGCCGTGGCGGTTCAGATTGCGACATCTTCCTCAGAGCTGCTGGGAGTTTCCTTCGGCGGATCGAAGAAGGCCATGCCGAGGATGACTGGCCCGACACGTCCGACAAACATCAGGCCGATGATGATCCACTTGCCAGTCATCGACAGCGAACCGGTGATGCCTCGACTGAGGCCGACGGTTCCCAGAGCCGAGGCGCACTCGAACATCTGGTCGGGGAGCGGCGATGGTTCAACCAGGGCCAGCAGGTAAATGCCGGCAGCCAGCGTCAATGAATAGAACATGATGTTGGCGACCGCCGTTCTCATACGCAGGCCCGGAATTGCCTTGCCGAGAAAAACGGTGACGTCACGGCGGCGCAGTACGCTGACCATTTCTGCCCACAACGCGCTGAACGTGGTTGTCTTCAAGCCGCCACCGGTCCCCGACGGCGAGGCACCGATCACCATCACCACGGTAAGCAGATACAACGAACTGCCCGACAGTGGTCCGATCGGAATAGAATTGAAGCCGACCGTAGTACTGGCGGACATCACTTGAAACAGCGAGGCCATCCAGCGTTGAACCGGCGACATCGTTGACACCGTTGGTTCACCAAAGGCGAACAGGGCAGTCCCGATCGCGCTGATCCAGAAGGTGCTCCACAGGATGACTTTGGAAGTCAGCGTGATATGGGGCTTGCGTTGCCGCGCTGTCAGCCAGACGTCGTGAAGCACGATAAAGCCGATCGCCCCGGAGTAGCTCAGCACGGTGATGACGAAGTTCATCCAGATGTCGTCTCGATAGTCTTCCAGGCTGTTGCTGAAAAGTCCAAAGCCCGCCGTGCAGAATGCGCTGATACTGTGAAAGATGGCCTGCCACACTGGTTGTATCACACCGTGAGCCACGAACGACGGATACAGCGCCACCGCACCGACCGTTTCAATGGCGAGCGTGAACCAGAAGATGATGCGCAGAAACTGACGCACCTCGAACCCTCGTGGCAGCGTGAGTGTGGCCTGGGACACTCGATTCCGCAGCGGCGACAGTTCGCCCGCGACGGCCAGCACCGTGAATGAGCTGATGGTCATATAGCCCAGGCCGCCAAACTGGATGAGCATCAGCACGACGAATTCGCCGAACCACGAATAGCTTTCCGATGTGCTGATTGTCGTCAGTCCGGTCGTCGAAACGGCTGACGCAGCGATGAAGAAATGGTCCAGCCAGTGCAGCCCGTCGATTTGATGCGAGACCGGCAGACAGAGCATTCCCCAGCCAATCAGCACGTATGACAAATAGCCCAGCACCAGCAGCCGAATCGTATCGAGCCGTGCAAGCCGCGACCGCAACCACCTCGCGCGCACGCGACAGATCGACACAACATGTTCGATAAAACGAAACCAGGCAGGCTTGCGCTTGCGAAGCCAGAACGCTTTTTGAGTTTCCACGTCAGGATGCTCCAAGGCATCCGCCAACGAGCCAGCGCGGAGCACGCCAACGAATGCCCGAAAACGGTCTGGGAAACCGTGGCATCCGCACGCGCGGAGCAGAGGGTCGCCCTTCCAAATTGCCTGCGAGGTTAGCTGTCGGGCTGGGCCTTGGAAGTGGCCTGCGATACGGTCACCCGCTCGCTGCGCCCCGTCTTCATCGTCGAATCGCACGTCCGCGTGCTTTAACCATGAAGAGTTCGGTTCCCCCGCGTCACTGCATCGGATACGGCAATGACTTCGGCTGCGCTATGAATCAGGGCGAAGATCTACCACGGAATGCACGTCTTGTCGAGCTGTGGCGAGTGTTTGTGTCGAGTCCAGAGCATCTGCACGTCGAGTCAGAAGTCTGACTCACTGCTGCCGCACTGCGTGCGGCCTACGCGGCTGATTTCGCATGACCTGCTGATTAATGGCCACGAAAATCACGAGAAGACACGAAAACAGACCGGCCTTCTCGTGGCTCGTTGTGTTTTTCGTGGCTGATTGTCGTCCGCGTCTTCAGTGAAATGAAGTAGTGTGCGTCTTGACGCACCAGCAGAGGCCTGTCGTTTGGTTGGTCGTGTCGTGACGGCACTCTTCAGTCATGGTGGTGTGCCGGCGCGGAGATCTGTGAGCGACTGTGACGGCGATGGACGACCACCGTGGCCCGCGCCGGCACACCAGATCTGTTATTCGCTCCGCTGGTCACACCCTACAAAACAGGCGACAGTGGATGTGAAGGGCTCAGGATTTCGGGGTATCAGTCGGGTTGTCATCGTTGCTGGTGGACTCGCCGTCGGACGGAAGCCGTCCGGCGTCGCGCAGCGCTTTGCGAAGCACGTATTCCAGTTGGCCATTGACGCTACGGAATTCGTCGTCGGCCCAGCGACGGATCGCGTCCAGCGTCTTTGGATCTGTTCGAAACAGGAACGACGTACGTGCCACAGTCTCCTCCCGCTATCAGTACGCAGCAGCTTTCGTCGCCATTTAATACAACGAACCGGCATTGATGACCGGTTGTGTGTGGCGGTCGCTGCACAGGACCACGAGCAGATTGGAAACCATGGTCGCTCGACGCTCGTTGTCCAGTTCGACGATCTGCTCTTTCGCCAGATGCTCCAGCGCCATCTGCACCATCGTGACCGCTCCTTCGACGATCTTTGTTCGAGCGGCAATCACGGCTCCGGCCTGCTGGCGTTGCAGCATCGCCGCGGCAATTTCCTGAGCGTACGCCAGGTGACTGATGCGGGCTTCGATCACTTCGATACCCGCTTTGTCGAGACGCGCCTGAATGTCGTCCCGCAACTGGTCGCAGATTTCAACGGTGTTGCCGCGTAGTGAGACTTCGTGATCTTCACTGTCGTAAGGGTGTCGGCTCGCCAGACTGCGCAGTGCCGATTCGCTCTGTGTGGCCATGAAGTCCTCGTAATCGTCGACTTCAAACAGTGCTTCGGCAGTGTTGACGACTTTCCAGACAACCACGGCGGAGATCTCGATCGGGTTTCCATCACGGTCATTGACCTTCGACGGACGACTCGACGACCGGCTTTTGTGCTGCAGTATCTTCCCCATCTGGTCCTTCGATTCCGGAGTCGTGATGCAGCCGGTTTCGAAGTTGCGGACACGCAGCGTGATCTGCTTCTTCGAGTAGAACGGATTGACCCAGAAAAAGCCGGACTCCTTCACCGACCCGCGATAGCCGCCAAACAACAGCATCGCTCGCGCGTCATTCGGCGGAATTGCCTGAAAGCCAAACATCATCACGATGGCTGCCGGAATCATCAGCACGCCCAGAATGATTAATGGCGGCGACGGCGAATCCATGTTTGCGTTGTAGATCACCAGCAGCGGTCCGCCGAGCAGCAAGCCCAAGGTGAACGCCAGCGGCAGCCAGCCACTGACTGGTCGATAGGTACGTTCCTGATTCATGGCAGTGTTTCTCCGAAAACCGGTTGAGCGAAAGATATCGAAGTGATATCACAATGATAGCGAAACGATGGCGCGGCAAGGCGGATCTTTGGAAATCCAGGCGATTTCTGAAAAGTTACAGAGGGCTGCTTTTTCGCAGGCGGTCGCTCGGCAAGCACTCCGTGGCTTCCGGTGGCGGAGTCGACCGGCCTGTTGACAGTGCGGTAGACCGGGCGGTTGATTTCCGATCGACCGGATGAATGCTACGGTGAGTCTTCCCGTGATTTCTTTTCAGGAGACTGCCATGAGCCGTGCGTCAGTAACTGTCTTCGCTTTTCTGCTGCTGATCGTTCAGACGGTCTGTTTCGGGCAGGATGATTTTCAGAAGACAACCGCTGTCTATAAGCAGGTGGGCGATCTGAAGATTCACGCCGATGTTTATCGACCAGCGACGGATGACGTGCTGCCGATCGTCGTGTGGATTCACGGCGGAGCGTTGATCATGGGGCATCGCGAAGGCATCAGTGGTCGAGTCAAACAGTGGGCCAAAGACAATGGCTGTGCTCTCGTGTCGATTGATTACCGGCTCGCTCCGGAAACTAAAGTGCCAGCGATCATTGAAGATCTGGAAGATGCGTTTCGCTGGATCCGCGGCCAGGGGGCGAAACAGTTTCATCTGGATCCGAAACGCGTGGCGGTGACGGGTGGATCGGCTGGAGGTTACATGACGCTGACGGCGGGGTATCGAGTCAAACCTCGCGTGCAGGTGCTGCTTGCGTTCTGGGGATACGGGGACCTGGTCGGGAAGTGGTACAGCCAGCCGAGTCCGCATCCGCGACACAACGCCCGTAAAATCAGTGAACAGGAAGCATGGCAGCAGATCGACGGCACGCCGGTTTCAGATTCGCGCGACCGAAAAGGCGACGGCGGGATTTTTTATCAGTACTCACGTCAGACCGGGACTTTTCCCAACGTGATCAGCGGCTGGGATCCTCACAAGGAACCCGAGAGATTCTTCCCGTACATGCCCGTCAGGAATGTCACCAGCGATTACCCGCCGACGGCGATGATTCACGGCACGGCTGACACCGATGTGCCTTACGTTCTGTCGACGATGATGGCGGACGAGTTCAAAAAGCATGCGGTTCCGTATCTGATGCTGACTGTGCCCAACGGCGAGCATGGACTCGGCGGCGGCGATCCGAAAGTGATTGAAGACGTTAACCGGCGAGGCTTTGAATTTCTGGGAAAGCACCTGCTCGGTCGCTGACTCGCAGCACGCCTTCGCAACGGAAGGTCTGTCCGAGCCGAAAAATGCGGTCTTTCGGCATTTTGTAGCTTTTGCTATCACTCAGCCTTCGAACCGGGGCGCAGTGTGTTTGCTCGCGGGCTGAATTGGGGGAGTTCGTCTGAAGGATCAGGAATCGATCAGGGCGGACAGGTTGTCGGGAAAGGATTCCCATGCAGAATTCCATCTGGAAGATCGTTTCACTGGCCGGTGTTGTCGGCGTTTGTTTTCTACTGGTTCTGATGGCTCAGAACGGGCTTCAGCAGAATGACCAGAAGCTTGCCGAAGACGATGCACCCGCCCCTGAAATCGTGACAGAACTCGGTGAGCCTGCCTCAGGTGCCGTCGAATGGCCGGCTCCTGGAGTCACTGAAAACAACCAGTGGGAGCCAGAGCTGGCTCAGCACGAACCATCAGTCAGCAACGAACCGGTCGTCGATCCCTTTGCTAATGACAGTCTTCAGTCGGAGCCGTTTGATGCGTTTCCGGTCGCCGAAGAGCGTCCAGCATTTCCCGAGATTCCTGATCTCGGCGAAACGAATCTCGCAGCGAGTGACCCGTTTACCGATCCGCAGCCAGCGTCGCGCAACCCGGTGGATCAGGGAGCGGAACCGTTCTCGGCTCCGCCTGCCGAGATGCCCGTTGCCGAAGGGCAGGACTTGCGAGCGTTGGCTCTTGAGCTGATGCAGAAGGCTTACCGGGAAATTGACGCTGCGGAGCTGCAACTTGCTCGTGGCAAAGCAGTGGCCGCGGGTGAGCTGCCGGTCGCGTGGGGGCCCCTGGAAGAGTCACCGCCAATGCTGATCGCACGAATCGATGCCATGTTGAAAGCTGCGGATTCGCAGAACGTCGCCGCAACGACAACAGAGCCTCAGCCATTTCCGAGCGACATTCTACCGGTGTCAGGTGAGCAGCCTTTAATTACCGAAAAGTCAACGCCTGCACTGATCACGGAATTCGGTCCAGACCCGTTTGCGGACACGTTGCCTGAGACTTCGGAGCCTCTGCCGAGAATCGACCTGCCTGCGATTGAGGATGCACCTGCCGCCTTCGAACCGTTCGCGGAAACTCTGCCGGAGCCAGCAGCCCCGATCAGTCTGCCAGCGCTGGACGCGCCGATCGGTGCGGGGGACCGCGCGGTGCGGGTGTCGATCACGGTCAATGCGCCCGCGGCAAGCGCACCGGAGGTGCTGGCGCAATCGTCGCGGCAGGTGG
>JABMPE010000666.1 GCA_013203845.1 Rhodopirellula sp.
ACGCACCCGAAGGCCATTCAGATCCCGAAACTCTGAATAATCCGCGCTAGCACCGTCGGCTCAAAAGAGACCGAGCGATTGAGGAGCCTTAAGCCTCGTCGAAAGCCAATGCTCACTCTGCAGCACTGGTGTCATTCCAGATTGATCACCGGCCGAAATCCAAAGTCGAGTATCCATGCGGTAACGCCGTCGCCATCGCCTGATGGATGAAAGAAACGGCGATAGGCTGATCGGGCGTATTTGCCGTATCGAAACCACGAGCCGCCCCGAAGCACTCGGAACCGACCGTTGGTTGGGCCGCTCGGATCCGCGAGCGGTGAGTCGAAGTAATAGTCCTGGTCGTACCAGTCCTCGCACCATTCCCAGACGCCGCCATGCATGTCATACAGACCCCACAGGTTCGGCTTCCTGGTGCCGGTGTCGTGGTATCGAAATTGGCCATCGACACCCGGCCACTCTTTGTTACCGGCAAAAAGAGCGTATTCGTTAAGCAGCGTTTCGTCATTTCCAAAGCTGAATTCGGTCTGGCTGCCCGCACGGCACGCGTATTCCCATTGAGCTTCCGTCGGCAGAGCAAACGAGTTGTCGGGAACCTTTCTATTGGCAGTCGCTAGAAACTGCTGGCACTCCTGCCAACTGATTCCTCGCATCGCTTTCTTCGGCCCGACCATTTCATTGGGCGTTTTGCGCCAGTCGACGAGTCGTGGATGTGGTCCCATCACCGCTTCCCACTGTGGCTCGGTGACTTCGTACTTCGCCATGTAGAACGCTTTCGAGATGACTGTGCGGTGAACTGGCCGCTCGTCAGTCGGTCCCTGCGTGGATCCCATCAGGAAAGAACCCGCTGGAATGAGCACAAGCTCCATGGTGACGTTGTCATCAAGTTGGACAGTCAGCTCCTTCGGATAGTCTTTGGCTCCGGCCTGTGTTTTCAGAGCGGCCATCACTTCTGCTGAATTGACTCCCGGATCACGCGGCGTTGCTCGTCGCTCGGCGTCTGGATCGATTGCCGGCGAGGCACCACTTACTCCACGGATCACTTTTGCCACCCGGAATCCCATGTGCGGATGCTGAGTCGACCGTTGAGTGATCCGCATCCGGTAGGCAGAATCTCCACCCCACCGACCCCAGTCAAACGAACTGCCACGGATGATTCGTCGCTGATCGTTCTTTTCACTTTGCTGAGCCGGACCGGTCGGATCGTTGAGCGGCATCTCTTTGTACGACAGGCGGTGCCACCAGTCAGCGACGTATTCCCAGACGTTGCCGTGCATGTCGTACAGACCGAACGCGTTCGGCTTGCCTTTACCAACCGCACGCGGAAGCTCGTGCTTCGCCTGAGCTCCGTCGGACCACCACGCGTACTCGTGCGCCACCCTTTCGACATCGGCGTAAGTCCCAAAGTGCCACGGCGTAGTGGTGCCCGCGCGGCAGCTGTATTCCCATTCGGCTTCTGTCGGCAGGCGATATTCGCGGCCTTCTTTTTTACTGAGCCAATTACAGAACTCGACGCAGTCATTCCAGCAAAGATGCAGCACTGGTTCGTCGTCCTGCTGCTGGAGTGGCGGACGACGCCAGGCCATCGGTTTCTGCCATGTCGACATGGCTCGCCCACCCTTGTACGGCTGGCCGTGGTTCAGTCCCTGTTCGGCTTCCGTTTTGTAGCCGCTGTCCTCAACAAACTGCCGGAACTGTCCGACGGTGACTTCCGTGGAACCCATGTAAAACGGCTTTGTGATCCGAATCTGCCGTGCAGGCATCATCAGCATTGACCACGTAACCATACCGCCTTCATTCTCCTTCATCGTCTCATCACGGCGGATGACGTCGAGCAGTTCATCCAACTGCTTTTCAGTGCGTCCCATCGTGAAGTCGCCCGGTGGAATCAGCGATAGCTTCATGCCGATCGAGTTGGTCGTCGCAATCGGCTGGCCGATGCGCGCTGCCCATGCTTCCCGAATCTCAGCCACCTCGTCAGCCGACAACGGAGCCGCGGCCAGTAGTGGCTCGCCAACCAGGTGGACCACGGCGAGGGCCACGATTATCAACGAGCAATACCCAACGACCTTGCGCATGCCATCGTCTCCAAGCGGAATACAGCATCGTCACCACTCACCAGGTTTCAGCTGTTACTTTGCGATAACCGCTTTCGGTGAGACCGACTCAGATCCAGCGCTTCGAACACACCGAAAACTGACTCCTGCCGCAGCATCTTCGAACGGCCCGCGACCATGTCGTTTCGTGCAGGTCAGGTATTCCGCCCGATTCGTTTTGCACCAGCCTTTGAACATCACGCGGTACTTGAACCACGTCTCGGGTAGAAAGCCGTTTGTCGGCCCCTGCGGATCAATCGCCACGCCGCCAGCTGGAGCCTTGCGGTAAGTCGAATTGTCAAAGTAGTCGGCAACCCATTCGGCAGAGTTGCCGACCATCTGACAGACACCCTCGGGAGTCGCACTTGCTGGAAACCAATCAACCGAAACCGTATGCGGATACTGAACTGGAAAGTCGGCTCGTGTCTCATCGGGTAGCTCATTGCCCCACGGGTACTTGCGGCCTTCTTTGCCACCAGCCGCGTATTCCCATTCTGCTTCGGTCGGCAGACGTTTGCCTGCCCAGGCCGCGTAGCCTTTGGCTTGATACCAGTTGACCAGCACGACTGGATTTCTCGCCAGTGAGCGGTCGGCGGGAACGAACTTCCCGTAATTCTTACCGAATACAGATTTGCCAATTCGCAGATTCCACGGAGTGCTGTATCCGCCATTGCCGTCGTTGAGAAAGCGACAGTAGTCCTCGTTGGTCACCTTGAACTTGTCGATGTAGAACGACGAAATGCGAACCTGATAACGGTCACCACGGGACGGTTTCTGGTCCTCACCGATGCCACCCCCCGTCGAATCCCAGAACTCGCCCGTCCGAGTGAATTCGCCACCTTCAAGCAGGACCATACCTTCCGTACCAGCCAGTTGACCCTCTATGCCGCGAACAGGAATCATGGCCGGCTCGACGCCGGACTCACGCAGCACAACATTCATCTGGTTAGTGACGAGATTCCGAGCCACCGCCGGATCGGCAATCATGGTCTGAATGCGCCGTCGGGAGTCGGCACTCTCCACCCACAACCGCAGGCCCGTAGTATCGACATACAGGTCGGCGTTGATTTCCGAACGGTTCACGACGTCGATCGTAATCTGAGGGCCATTGGGCCCCGCAGTTACTCGCCCGAGATACGTTTTGTCGGACGGTGCAGCAGAACCCTCTGGTTCCGCCGCCGACGCCATTTGAAATGGCGTAAGAACGATCGCCAGTACAAAGCTCAAGCTAATACGCCGATGCTTCTGGCTGTATTGATGTGATCTCATACCTGCTCTCCCGAATACATTCGAAGTTTGGTGCAAACCTTTGAGTTCTGCCGACCGGCTTCTGCTCAGCTTTCCTGCCCTGCAGGTAATAGAGAGAATAATGAAACAATCACTGGAGCAACTATTGTCGACGTTGCTTCCTGCTGCTTCAGACTTCATCTCCGAGGCTGCACCTTGTAACGCCGCGGAATTTTTCGCTGATTAATCATTGAGTGCGAACCGCACTCGAAGGATGTCAGTGTCAGGTGCAGCCAGGCTTCACGCAGCGGAATCCGATAGCCGATATCAGCAATGGCGATCGGGCGTGACGCTTCGTGCTCTGCAGAAATTCCGTCGTGTCGGTGGCGCGGTAAAAGCCCTTGAACATGCGCCGGTATTGCCATTTTGCCAGACCCTCTTTGGGGCCGGTGGGATTCTTCAGAAGTCCGTCTTCCGGAGCTGTTTCGTAGTAGCTGTCATCGTAGAAGTCGGCACACCATTCAGCGGCGTTGCCTGCCATGTCGAATATGCCATCAGGCGTTGCACCGGCAGGGAAAGCGTCAACAGCGGCGTACTCTTTCCCGACAAAGTGGCCGCGAGTTTCGTCGGGAGCTTCGTTGCCCCAGGGATACGTTCGGCCTTTCTCGCCACCGGCCGCGAATTCCCATTCGGCCTCGGTTGGCAGCCGCTTGCCCGCCCACTTTGCGTAACCGGATGCCTGGTAGAAATTCACACCCACGACAGGCAGTTTTTCATGCCCTGTCGTGACATTGAATCCGCCGCCTTCGTTGCGCGTGATCGCCTGATTCCACGACGTCGAGTTCCAGTAACCCGGATTTCCGGCGTTCAGAAATCGGCAGTATTCGGCATTGGTCACTTTGTACTTGTCGACGTAAATCGCTGGAACTTTGACGTTGTATCTGTCGCCTTTCCGTTCGCCGAGTTTCGCGCTCTGCGATGTGACGTAATGGCCGCTTCGTTCGAACTCGCCAGCCTTGAGCAACACCATGCCGTCATTATCGAGTTCTTTGGCCACGGAACCGTTGACAGGAATCGTCTCGGGTTCAATCCCGGTTTCGGCATAACGGCGTCCCAGTAGTTCCCGCACCAGCCACGGAAGCGTGATCCCGGTTTCGCTGTCTGACGGCAGGCTGTTGAAAAAGGCCTGACACTTTGCGGACTCTACAAACAGCCGTAACCCGGACACTTCCACAAACAGTGATGAATTCACTTTCGCTCGATTGACAATCCGGATGATCGCCCTGCTGCGCTGGTCGAGTTGCCGATGCAGATCTTGCCTGTCGTCACTCGTTTGCGGACGCGTCAGCAGCGAATCATCCTGCGGACAACTCAACACATAGGTCGGCCCAGCCGGCGCAGCGGCCTTGTTTTCAGGTGTCTTTTCACCGGGCTTCGCCTCTGCACCGAGACAGACATTCGCCGTCAGCACGGCAACAGCAATTGTTGCAACCAGCCCGCAACACCGGATATTCATCACGCGTTTCATTCAGCTTCTCCTGCGTTTTGATTGAGCGATTTTCCCTGTCGCCTTCTTTCTGCGACTTTTTGATTTTGTAGCCTGCACAGGCGCGGAAGAAGACTCGCTACAGCACACGTCCTTCGCCTCCGTGCAGCAATCACCTGTGGCCTCAGACTTCTTTTCGATGTTCTCAGAGACGCCGTTCTCAGCAGGTCCTTCCGGGCAGCACTCAGTAAGACACAATCCGCGTTCCAGCAATACCGGCACGCACGGATCGACGATGTGGTAGTAGATGCTGGTTCCGTCCCGTCGCGAGGCGAGAATGCCCCGATTCACAAGTCGCTGGAGCTGGTTCGACACGGCCTGAGGCTTCATTGACAAAGCGTCAGCCAGATCGCCGACACATAGTTCCTCATCCCGGACCAGCGCATGCAGCAGTCGCAGCCGTGTTTCGTTTGCAAATATTTTGAACAACCGTGCCAGTCGCCCCGCTTCATCAAGCGAAATCAGAGCCCGTGTATGCACGGGCTCCGTTGCGTCCGGGGGGATCACATCCAGCGTCACCATCAACAGCTCCTCTATTATTACACCATTTAATGTAACAGTGATGGTTGATGCGAATGAATGCAAGTCATCCGGCCTGGGGACGTGAATCCGACGCGGAGAACTTTCGAATCGCTTTGCTGATTCAACACCGGTCTCTGAACCAGACCGGCGTAATTTTCAGGCAGCGACCGATGCATAGGCGGCGACAGGGCAATTCGAAACGGCGGGTGCCAGCAAAATAAAACCGTTCTGCCTCAGTATCTCGCAGACCGACTGTGTGGGCATCTCGCAGACCGACTGTGTGGGCCGGTCAAAACTCGATGAGAATCATCGTCACATCGTCTGCCTGGGGAGCATCACCGCGGAAAGACACCAGCGAACTCGCGATCGTGGCGAGAATCTGTTCCGGAGGCAACGCCATCGAGGTCTCCAGTATTTTCTGGACGCGGTCGCGCCCGAACATCCTGCGGCTGACGTCGAACGTTTCAGTCACGCCGTCCGTGAACATCAGGAGTCGATCGCCGGTACCAATGGCAACTTCTTCGACAGACCATCTGGATTCGTCGGTGATCCCCAGCAGCAGGCCTGAAGATTGGCATTCGCGAAGTGCGCCGTCTCTTGACGAGAACAGCGCCGCATCATGCCCTGCATTGATGACCTGGATCGTGCTCTTGTCCGGGGGCAGCCGAATCAGAATGGCGGATGCGAAATCTCCAGGCAGCGTGAGTTCCGTAAACCGGCCATTGACGTGACTCACGATTTCGAGCAGGTCGCAGAATCGTTCACAGGCCTCGGCGAGTAGCGCTTTTAACAGAGTCGCGGTCATGGCGGCAGGAATTCCGTGGCCCGTGGCGTCAGCGAGGACGGCCAGCGAACTTCCGTCCGGCAGCGAAAGAACATCATACAGATCGCCAGCAACCTCTTCGGCAGGTTCGTAACACACAGCGAATCTCGCGTTACCAAACACGGGATCTGAGGGTTGCAGGTGCTGCTGAATGCGACGGGCTTTTGCCAGTTGAGCCTGCCTCTGCCGGTCACTCTCTGCAAGCGACCGGCTCATTTCGTTGATCGCGTGCGAGAGGTGACTCAGTTCCCGGCTGCGGAACCCGTTAATCTCCTGTCCGAATTGACCAGCACTAATTTCATCAACTTGACCGACCAGTCGTTCCAGGGGACGGGCGACGATCCTCAGCAACGTGACGTTCAGGATCAGCGTGGCGATCAGCCCCAGAGTCACCGTGCCGCCGAGTCGTCGAAGGCTGTCGCCAACAATTTCGTCATGCAGATCGTCAATGATTTCGCAGATATAGACTGACACGTCGCCCCGTTTGGAGACTCCGATAATCAGGCGATGGTCACCTGCCGGGATGATGTACTCACCAGTGCTGTCGGCTGAATCGATCGCGTTCAGCATGTCAGCCGCATTGAGTCCCGTTGACTGTGCCTGCAGAGCAAGATCGCCGATCCGCAGTACCAGGTGATGCCCGGCAGAGTGGGTTTCTTCCATCCGCAGACAGACCTGATCGAGCAGTCTCTGCAACGCGTCGGTGCCTAGGTTCCGAAGCTGACGAACGCCGACTTCCAGAATGGCGGCTTCTTCCTGCAGGCCGATCTGCGCACTGGTCAGACGGCGTCCGGTTTCCTGCTGGTAGTCGACAGCAATCAAGAGAAACAGAAGCAAGAGACAAATTCCGTTGAGCGTGGTCTGAACCCGAATGCTGATCGAACGCTGCGACCGGATGGACGGAGGCATACACTCATCGTCGACTGGCTGGACAGAACCCGTGTTCGCTGATTGAGACATACTGAATTCACAGACGTTGAAAATAACATTCGTGTCAGAAGTGCATCCTGCTTCAGAAGTCAGTCAACGACTTGGGCGGAAACGCGACGCGCAGAGCGTTCAGAACCGCGAAGACATCGATCACTTCCTGCGTGACGGCACCAGCCACGGGCGTCAGGTATCCCGAAGCGGCGATAACCATTGCGACGATGCTGAAGGCCATTCCACCGACAGCGCTCTGCAGAGCAATCCGGCGCATCCGCTGACCGATGTGCATCAACTCGTCGACCTTTTCCAGCGAGCAGTCCATAATCACCGCACCGGCCGCCTCGGTGGTCACATCACTGTTCTGGCCGAACGCAATTCCCACTGTCGCCGACATGAGAGCCGGGGCATCGTTGATTCCGTCGCCCACATAAAGTGTCGGCGCCGCTCGCGTTTCTTCCTGCACGATCCTGAGTTTTTCTTCGGGACTTTTTTCGGCATAAACGTCACTGACTCCGACAAGTTCCGCCAGATACTGCACCTCGGATTCCCGATCACCTGACAACAGCATCACTTTGTTAATGTCGTGTCGAGGACGGAGGTGCCGGACAAACGGAGCCCCTTCACGGCGTGGAGCGTCTCGGAAGCGATACGTGGCCGCGTAGCGATCATCAATCAGAACGACGCACTCAAGCCCACCGGACTGAGGGGGCAGCAGCTTCACAGCATCAGGCTGTTCCGCCGCCAACTGCTTGCGGCTGGTAATACGAACCGACCGACCGGCCACTGTTCCACGCAATCCCTGACCTGGCTTTTCGCTGATCTCTGTGGCTTCATGAACGACCACTTCGTCGCGCTGACCGGCAGAAACGAGCGCTTCGGCCAGCGGATGCTTCGAGTAACGCTCGACACCGGCCACCAGCGACAGAACTTCCCCGGCATCAAACTCATCCAAAACAGACTGTTCGGTCAGGCTTGGTTGGCCGTACGTCAATGTGCCGGTCTTGTCGAAGATCACCGTACGACACGTTCCGATCTTCTCCAGCACGGAAGGGTC
>JABMPE010000667.1 GCA_013203845.1 Rhodopirellula sp.
ACACTGCTCCGACCATTCCAGTAATTCCCAGGTTCGCGTACAGGACAAGTGGTTCCGAGCGGCTGTTGAAGAGAACTTCCTCGGCGTCGTTTCTCCATCGCCCCCGACTCGGAAGAGACTGAATCCGGCTTCTTCCTCCTCGATCTCAAAAGCATCAGAAGGGGAGCTGCAATCATGGCGTCGTGCAGAAGGAATGGATCATAAATGGCACCAGACGAAAACGGTCAACGAGTACGACAGGTGATGGCTTCTCACCATCGCTCAGATTCGCCTCGATCCAAATCTCGGAAACCAGATACTCTTACGCCACTGTTGCAAGGCACTGGAATTTTAGAACTTGGCGTGAAAGCAATGGAATGCTTGATCAAAAAAACGACGAACAAACAGAAGAGCCAGAAACGCACAGCTTTTCAGTCAAGTTGTTTCGAAGAGTTTTTCGAAGAGTCTTTTTCCTGGGTGTTGCGGCGGTCCTTTGGCATCTCTTCTTCGATAATTCACCCAGCAGCGTGAACTCGCCACCTTCGAACCTCATCTTAATTCCCGCACAAAACAACGGTCCCGACATCGAAGACCATTTTTTCAACCGTCCGATAACTGGGGACCGTGGCATTCCTCTATTCGACGGGTCGGTTTCACTTGCTCCCGGACACGAGAACCAGGCAGGCTCATCGAGCTACAGAGCACCACTCGAAATTGTCACTCCGCTGCTTCCCGATGGATTGGACAGTGCGGCTGAGTCTGAAGTAGACCGAGCAGCATTTCTTCCGGATGACTTGGAATTGTCGCCGAGTGAGACTCGGTGAAGTCGGACTGAACTGCAATTCAGAGAGTGCTTTCGAACTGATGCTCGGGAGCGTGGAAGATTTGCCGAAGCCATCATCACCCGACTCTCAACTCCCTATCGCATCCGACTCGGAAGAGACCGAACTCCGACTCTTTCTGAAAAGCATCAGAAGGGGAGCTGCAATCAAAGCATCGTGCAGCAGGAACGAAATCAGGTTGAATGAGTCGAAACCAGCTTCGTCGTAACCGGCGGCTTCATTGATCGATCGCTTCCAAGTCAGCCAAGGAAACGGCACGCCATATTGGATCGTCGTTTGATGGATGTTTGGATCAGGACTGCCTGGATCAAAAGCGATCTCGGTGACGGCGATTTCGGTCTCTGACATTCACATCGAAACCAGAGGGATGCCCGTCAGGATCCAGAGTGCGATGCTTTTCATCGGGATGCCGCTCAAGCGGATTGGCTCTGTCGGCGATTCAGGTGCCGATCTGAGAAGTCCTGTCGGCTGCTGATCGGCTCGCCTCAGTTTTACCCTCGATTTGACGGGCTTTGAGCCGGGAATTGATGGTTTTTATTTTTCTGTGGTGGGTCGGCAGAAAAAATCCGAAAAATCCTGAAAATTCTCAACACGCACTCTGGGAACGATTCCCAGGGTAGCACATGGGTAGCACGAGCCTGTTTTTCAGAGAATGCCACAAAACGAAGAAAGCCGCTAACCCTTTGAGGTTAACGGCTTAGGCAGCACGCCCGGTAGGATTCGAACCTACGACCGCCGGATTAGAAATTGTCAGCTTTTTTCACACAGTAAAGCCGTTAAGTGTTTCACCACAAGCAATTTACATAAACGCCAACATGCTCACGGGTGCTCAAAGTTTCTCGCGAATGCTCACGAATACTCAACGTTTTCGTATCCCAAGAACCGCAATCGTATCCGAATCGTATCAGCTGTACTGAGCTTTGCCGATGGCCCGATTGACGTGATTCAGGTGGTTCAGGATGAGGTTGTCGGCGCGGTCGAACGTCATGACGCCGTCCATGATGAACCGCAGCACGCCCGCACTGACGATCTCTGTTGTCATTCGCTCCAGCTCGATCGAGACCTGTCGAAGCTCTCTGGCCTGCTCGTGGATATCTTCTGCCGTACAGACAGCGCGGCGAGCGCGACCGGCCTGCTCCTTCTGGGTCAGTTCCGGCTTCTTGACCGGCTTGATTGGTTTGCGTTTTTTCATGATCCGCCCGCCCATCGCGACACCTGACGCAGATACCGTTCCAGGTGCCGGACGGCTCGATTAAACTGCGTCGCGCCGTCCATGCGGACTGATTCAATATCTTTGGCGATCATCTCGTCAGCGTACTGATCCAGCTCAACAGCACGCCCCCGCAGCCTCGCCACCTGTTTCGTCAATTCGGCTGTGCTGCGGATGCCCTTGCGTTTTTTGCTCGCCTGTTCGCCCGGCGAACCCTCATCAATGTGACGGTCCTGCATGTCGGTCTCCGATGTATGTGACTGCCCATTACCTATATTGTGACGATATCATGACAAGTGTGACACCGCTCGTCAATAACTTTGTTTCGTTATCTCATTTTTCCCCGAAACACCAATTGACCATATAAGTTGTTTCGATATCATAACAACTATGGGTAACGCCAAATACATCCTGCTGAGCGACGCTGGCGAGTGGTTTCCGCACCCTCCGGCCTATTCCACGCTCCGTAGATACGTTGACCGTGGCCTGAATGGAGTCAGGCTGCAGGTCGTACGTTCCGCTGGCCGTGTGCTCACAACGCCAGAATGGATTGAGCAATTTGTTCTGATATCATCTAGACGTGACATGGCGTCAGGTTACAATCAAGATCAGGAATGCCAGTCGTCACGGATTGGCAGTGCCAGGAGGCTGCAGCGTGCCGGAATCCACGTCATGAAAACGACCAGTAACGAGCAAAAACGAGGCACCAGCACTGCGCCTGGTGCCTGATTGCGGCAAGTCAGCCGTCAGGCGTGGCTGCTGCCAGGGATGCCACTTGGCAGCACTGAGACGAATCGACCGCGGAGATATTACAGAAGCGAAGTTGATCAGACTGAACCTGCTGCTGCCGAAGCATCAGAGGCGTCAGCAATCACCGCTCGACCGAGCACTGAGGGGGGCCAGATGACACTGATAGCCATTCCAGCAGAAACGCTGATTCGTGTTCTGTTTTGTTCTGATATTAGATAAACGTACCGCAGAATCGACCCACCACTGGATTGCGACAATTGCAATTCAACAGGCCATCTACATGAAGAATACCACGATCGGTCGGACGACGACGATCCGCACCGCCGTGCAACTGGCCGAAGACATGCGAGCCTGTAACGAACTGACCATCTCATGGATGCGATCGAATTGGCTGCCGCGAAGAAGAAGAACCGGAGTTGCCAGTCAAGATTTCTTCGGCACGGCCAACGGTCAGAGCGGCGACAGCTTTGAAGTTTTCCAATACGGGACCGGCTCGGATCAACTCGACGACACGCTGCTGTTGATCCAGCCGGAATCGTCGACCGATTACAAGGCAACCTTAGGACAGTCGCCAATGATCGACTCACCAGCGGATGCCGATCAGCCTGGAACTGCTGGTGCATCTGTGGCCGGCACATCGCCTGCTG
The DNA here is from genome assembly GCA_013203845.1 of Rhodopirellula sp. Taxonomy (GTDB): domain Bacteria; phylum Planctomycetota; class Planctomycetia; order Planctomycetales; family Planctomycetaceae; genus JABMPE01. The sequence continues at coordinate 3,429 of JABMPE010000667.1, forward strand.
ACGGCACAGAGCCAATAGGTAACACGACAGCCGGAATGACGATGGCCCCGCCGAAACTACTCCTCATCTACCGAAGGCGTTCTATGACGCGGCAGAGATCAATGCGTCGACTGCGAAAATGTGGCTCGTCCAGGTAGCAGACGAAATCATCAGCCTGCTGGACAGCGATCCGAATACGACACTGAATCTCACATTGGATATTCAAGCAACCTTTCCGAATGGTGCGTCCGATCAGATCAAGTGGGCTGTGAACGAGAACGCCAACAGTCTTGGATTCAAAAACGCGGACTGGGAATAGCGTCCCAACCAACCGACCAAAACTGTGACAGATAGGGTGTCGACTAGATGAAGTCGAAAAACACGATGATTTCACGTGCTGCGCCGTCGCATAATAGGAGACATATAGGGTAGACTCTATCAGTCTCACTTCATCGGGAGGGCGAAGCATGGTTGGCGTCTACATTCGAGTCAGCACTCTGGAGCAGAACACCGAAGGGCAGCGAGTCGCCATTGATCGATGGCTGGCAGGAAATCAGATTTCGGACGTCTGCTGGTTTGTCGACAAGGCTTCAGGTGACAACACAGACCGACCGGCGTTCCAGAAATTGCAGGAAGCCGTTTTCAATGGCGAGCTTCAGACCATCGTTGTATGGAAGCTGGATCGCTTGTCTCGCAGTCTCCGCGATGGGATCAACGTGCTGGCCGACTGGTGCGACCGTGGCCTGCGAGTGGTCAGCGTGACGCAGCAGATCGACTTCAACGGCACGCTCGGCAAGATGCTCGCGGCTGTCCTGCTGGGCGTGGCTGAGATGGAGCAGGAAACTCGTCGCGAGCGGCAGGCGGTAGGCATCGCTGTGGCAAAGAAACGCGGGGTCTACAAAGGAAGAAAACCCGATACGTTCAAAGCGCAGCCTGAGCGAGCGAGAACGTTGAGAGCCAAGGGCCTGAAAGATCGCGAGATCGCTACAGCAATGGGAGTCAGTCGCAGAACTGTCCAACGCTATCTGCGGTCACACTGAAGTGCCGCTGCTGGTTGTTGACGGCCCGACAAAGGCGTTGCCCCTGACATACAGTACGTGGTTACGCGGTTAAACAAATGCTGTGAGGGGTTCCATCGCGATGCTGCCAAAATCTGGCACAAAAATGCGAAACGCTGACACTGCGGACTGCATTATTCCCGTGCAGAGATCAACCTGCCTCCGTGGACCATTGCAGATAGCAAGGTGCCAGCGAACCGTGCGGCTTCCTGCGAGAATACCTCCAGGTTTCACGACACCGTCGACGAACAGATAAGAAACCTGGCGTGCCTCTTTGGTTGCGGCCGAAGGCAGCCTTAGGAAGCGGGTGTGATCGCAGCCGAGTTAGACACCGGACCAAGTGGGCGGTCGCGCCGCTCGCCTGACGCAGCTCACTCTTCATCCCGGTACGGCTACTTCTCGCGGTACGACTTCAGCCACGCTTCGGCCTTCTTCAGGTCGTCCTTGTTCGGGGCATTTTCCGCCTTCAGCATCTCGATGGCCTTCCACTGTTCGGCCCCGGCCATCTCGAAGTCGCCCACCTCGAGCGCTTCGACTCCGCGCCGGTCTGCCGATTCGCGACTCGGCGTAGCGGCGGTACGTCAACGGCTCACTCACTTCAGTCGACAATCACGTCAGACGACACAATCAAGGTCCGATGGTCACACGCCTTACATGTCGTTCCAGTTCCTTGACCACACGCGGTTAGACACTCATCACACGTGGAATCGTTTAGGGAAGGCACTCCCATCTTTTTGCTGGTCGCCATTGTCCCGTCAGAACCAGCGAACTGTCCTTGCTAGTTTGGCCAGGTTTGTCAAGACTTGCTCGAAGTGCGGAAGCGTGAGCTTTCGGCGAACAGCAATATCAGGTCGTCGGACGACCAACTAAGCGGCAGCTCGATATCGAGAGGCCGGTTTTTAGTAAGCCGACGTGATCAAGCCCCTTCGGGTGTTTGATCACGTCGGCTTTTTTTATGCGCCCAGTGGAAAGGAAATCTTCAGATGAAGACGAGCCCAAACGTGACCGCTGAACGACACACCAACAGTGTGAACAACGAAGTTCAGTGCTCACGACATCTGACACGAAGGCGCAAACGGTCCTCTCTGAGTCTCGCTCGGCTGTTCGAAAAGTGCTTTTCCCGCTATCGAACCCGGCGCACGTCGTACACGGAATACTGCACGTTGTCACATGAAGTCGATCTCCTTGAGGGCCGGCTGTTGCTTGCAGTGGCTCTGGGGACCGCGGAAAGTTTTGCTGTTCTGGGCGGTTCAACGGTAACCAATACCGGCACTAGCGTCATCGACGGGAATCTGGGAGTCCGCCCAGGGTCGGCAGTGACCGGTTTTCCTCCTGGGATTGTGACGGCACCGGGAACAATACACATCGCCGATGCGGTTGCGCTGCAGGCTCAGAGTGATGTCACCATCGCCTACAATGATCTCGCGGGACGAGCGTCCAATTTTGACCTGACTGGACAGGATCTCGGCGGACTGACGCTGGTACCGGGTGTTTATACGTTTTCATCGTCGGCTCAATTAACAGGAACTCTGATTCTCGACGCTCAGGGCGACCCTGATGCGGAGTTCATATTTCAAATCGGAAGCGCGATTACAACTGCCAGCAACTCGTCTGTTGAATTGATCAACAACGCCGACGGCTGCAACGTGTACTGGCAGGTCGGCAGTTCCGCGACTCTCGGGACGAATACGGCATTTACAGGCAATATTCTCGCGCTCACGAGTATCACGCTGGTGACCAACGCGACGATTCTGGGCGGCAGAGCGTTGGCACAGAATGGTGCAGTAACCTTGGATTCCAATCAGGTTTCCATCGCCGACTGCGGCATTGGAAGCATCTCCTGGGAGAAGCGAGCGACGGACGCGAACCCGGTTCTGCTGGCCGGTGCGACGTTCGAGATCAGCCCCAATCCGCTGACCGGGATGGGTACGCTGACTGTGGTCGACGGTGGTGCAAACGATGCGGATGGATTGGCCAACGGCATCCTGCAGGTCAACGACGTGCTGGTTGGTACGTACACAATTACTGAGACCGTGGCTCCGGCTGGCTACGCCATTGATGACGTCGCGACTCGTATGGTAGCGGTCACCTATGACGATCTGGATGCCGTGATCGGCACGCAGGGAC
>JABMPE010000668.1 GCA_013203845.1 Rhodopirellula sp.
GGCAGAGCAGCGGATTCCAAATCCGCAGGTTGGGGGTTCAAGTCCCTCCGCCCGTGTTTGACGTAAAAGTCTGCTTCGATTAGTTTCGGAGCTCAATTCAAGGATTGGAATCCAAAACGTGGCGCAGAACAGTGGCGGCACATTCTGGTCGGAACTGGCCAGCTCTGGACTGTACAAACGCAGCCAAGGGCGACTGGCGCGTCGACTTACTGGTGTTGCGATTGCTGCAATCGCAATACTGGGGGCGTGGTCATTTCAGGTAACCTTTGCAGCTGAAGCGTCATCGCCAATCAAATATGGTATTCCCGGCGCCGTGGCTATTCTTGGGTGTTGGCTTGCGTTTCGGGTGATTCACTACGAGAAATTTGCAGAATTTTTAATCGCTACGGAAACCGAAGTCGAGAAGGTTCACTGGCCTGATCGGCAACATGTGCAACGTGCGTCCGTAGTTGTTATTGTGACCATGCTTATGATGGGAGGGATGCTGTTCCTCTTTGATGTAATCTGGCGATATGTCTTTTCGGCCATTGGCTTTCTTCAATTTGTCGACTGAGCCTGCTCGTCAGCTTGCTGGGCAGCTCTTCCGAACGATTGATCTGGATTTCGGTATTTTCGCAGGAGGCTAGGTTCGTGGAACCGAGCGAAGTTGAGGGTGGAGAAGAAAAGGCCGATCCAAAGTTGATTTGGTATGTGCTGAAGGTCCAGACGAATCGCGAAAACTCGATTCGTAAGTCGCTTGAGCGTCGCATTCTTCGCGAAGGGCTTGGTGACTATTTCGGGCAGATTATTATTCCGACAGAGAGAGTTGTTGAAACAAAAGGCGGCAAAAAGAAGGTTCGAGAGCAGAAGTTGTACCCTGGGTACGTCATGATTCAGATGATTCTGAATGACGAGACATGGTACTTAGTTCGAGATACATCCGGCGTTGGAGACTTTACAGGTGCAGCTGGTAAGCCTCACCCGATGGACGAAAACGAAGTCGAGCGGATGCTGGGTCTTGAGCAGCAGAAAGAAGAAGAGCCGACAAAGGTTAAAATTGAGTTTCGCGTTGGGGACGTCGTTAAGATTACCACAGGGCCGTTTGAGACATTTGAAGGCGAGATTGAATTAATCGACGAAGCAACTGGTAAAATTTCAGTTCTGATTGAGATTTTCGGACGACCAACGCCAGTGGAACTTGAGTATCACGAAGTTGAGCGACCGTAAATCGCAGTTGATCACTGACGCAAAGTTAAAGTTATTGAATCATTCAACCACTGAATGTGGTTCAAGGATACGACGATGGCTAAACAGGTGACCGCCAAGGTAAAGGTTCAGATTCCGGCCGGGCAAGCGACGCCAGCACCTCCAGTAGGTACCGCACTTGGGCCTCACGGGGTGAATATTGGCCAGTTTGTACAAGGGTTCAACGAGCGGACTCGCGAGCTGAACGGAACGATCGTGCCCGTTGTGATTACAATTTACAATGATCGATCGTTCGAGTTCGATGTGAGGAGTCCGCCAGCGGCTGTACTGTTGAAGCAATATGCTCAAGTTGCTAAAGGGGCATCCAATCCGCGAACGGACAGGGTTGGTTCGGTGACGCGGGACCAAATCCTTGAAATAGCTCGAATCAAAAAGGACGATCTCAACACTAAAGACGAGGCTCAGGCGTGCCGCATTATCGCGGGCACAGCAAGAAGTATGGGTGTCGAGGTTACCGGCTGAGAACGTCCGGGAGATCAGGATTCAGGCAACGGTTGACTGTCTCGAAAGCTATTCGCTTGACCATCAGCGTAAGGCTTTTCAACAAGTTAATTCAATCTATGATGGCAGACTGTCCTTGGGGCAGTCGTTGAAAGAGTGCAATGGCAAAACAGTCTAAGCGAATGAAAGCGTTGCGTGAGTACGCAGCGACGGTAGGTCAGGTTGATCTGGCGACTGCAGTCCGAGAGCTTAAGTCTCTTGAGGCAAAGCTGCCGAAGGGCGTTAAAGCCTGCGGCTTCGACCAGAGCGCCGAGTTTGCGGTGCGGCTTGGCGTCGACCCAAAGCAGGCGGACCAGTTGGTTCGAGGCTCGATCGTCCTGCCGCACGGAATCGGCAAGACTCAGCGTGTCGTAGTCTTTGCCCAGGGTGATAACGTGGCCGCTGCTAAAGACGCAGGGGCTGACGAGGTTGGCGGAAAAGAACTGGCCGACAAAATCAAAGACGGGTGGCTCGACTTCGATGTGACGATTGCCAGCCCGGATATGATGGGCGTTGTCGGACCGTTAGGACGTGTGCTCGGGCCACGAGGCTTGATGCCATCGCCAAAGGCTGGCACAGTTACCCAGGATGTCGCCAAGGCAGTACGTGAGTACAAGGCAGGCAAAGTGGAGTTCCGAGTCGACGCTGGTGGGAACGTTCACTGTCTTGTTGGCAAACTCTCGTTCAGCGAAGAGCAGTTGACTGAGAATGTATCTGCCCTCCTGGACATGGTCCTGTCGCTGAAGCCGATAACTTCTAAAGGCATTTACGTGCGGGGAGCAACTTTGTCCGCAACGATGCTGCCTGGTATATCAGTCTCAGTTTGATTCAAATTTCGCGCCGGCAGCGAGACGACAATTCAGGTCGAAGATGCTGGCTTTGGCTCCTGGCGGCTTTGTGGTGGGATAAATTCGATGAGCAAGTTCATCAAAGATCACATTATCACGGAACTCGAAGATCAGTTGCGTGATCTAGGTGAAGTTCTCGTGGTTGATATGTCCAAGTTGACCGGAGTTGACGCAAATCGGCTTCGCGTCGCGCTTGGCCAGAACAATATTGAAACTCTTGGAGTCAAGAATTCGCTGGCACGACTCGCTTGCGGTCGCGTCGGATTGGATGCCTTGAACCCGATTCTTGAAGGTCCTTCCACGCTGGTCTGGGGGAGTGACGACGTTGTCGCTCTCTCGAAGCAGATCACAGCGTGGTCCAAAGAGCTTTCTGAATTTCACGTCAAAGGGGCTGCCGTCGAAGGGCAAACCCTGGACGCTGCAGGAGTCGAACGACTAAGCAAAAGCCCAGGGCGTCCAGAGTTGCTGTCAAAGATCGCCGGTCTGATTCTGTCACCAGCGGGAAACATCGCCGGAGCGCTGCTCGGCACTGGTGGGACCATTGCTGGCCAGATCAAGAGTCACAGCGAACGCGACGTCTAGTGGTTGTGCCAAATGATGTCGTAATCCATCATTTGACATTAAGTGTTCATGTAGTGCGTCCTCGGCGAAACGCCGTTTCTGTTATTTTCTTGCTAAGGCTGGAGTCTGGTCCTTAGTAAGTCTGGTGAAAACCGTCTGTTTGCTGGGAGAAGACTCCCATTTCCACTACGGTGGTACCCGCGGCAGGTCGGATGTTCGAAACACAAGTTTACGTTTTCTGGAGTTAGAGTAATGTCCGAAGAAGCAGCAGTAGCCGAATTCAGCGATGTGACAAAAGAACTTGGCGATAAGATCGTCGCCCTGACCCTTCTGGAAGCCAAGTCACTGGCTGATTATCTGGAGCAAGTGCATGGGATTAAGCCTGCTGGCGGCGCTGTGATGATGGCTGGCCCATCAGGTGGCGACGCTGCTGCTCCAGCTGAAGAAAAGACTGAGTTTGACGTCATCCTGACTGGCTTCGGCGACAATAAGATTGCCGTCATTAAAGTTGTTCGGGCGGCCACTGGCCTTGGCCTGAAAGAAGCTAAGGAAGTCGTTGAAGGAGCTCCGAAGCCCGTCAAAGAAGGGGTCTCGAAAGAAGATGCCGAAAAGCTGAAAGCAGAAATCGAAGGCGCCGGCGGTACTGTCGAGGTCAAGTAGGTTTTTTGCCTGCATCCTTGAGGTGCTGCTTAACTCGACAGACGTAATCTTCTTGTGCTTCGGCGCAGCAGAGGTCTTCGATGTGGGCGTTTAGCGACGCGGTGAGTTTCGGACAACTACCAGAATTGAGCAGCTGGATCAGGATGCGTTATACGCATCCTGATCTCTGTTTTCTTTGGGTAACGGTCTCGGGCCTCTGTACTGGTGTTGGTGACGCTCTGGACCCGTATACTGAGGTCCGTAACGCTGAAGCCCATCGCACTGTGGTTGGCTGACAGCTTCAACTTCAACGCTGCGTTTGAGTCTTTGATTAGTTTTACTGCTCGGGGCATTATTTGCGGTCGATGGGGTGCAGATTCTGTTCCGATGGCGCATAATCCCACCTCTCGGTTAGTATCGCGGGACTTTTTCGCTCCGGGAAAGCTCCTGTCTACGTCGCCTTTCCGCATCAGCACCAAAATCTACGAACGGATTCCCGCCGTGCTCAAGTGCCACTCGGCCATGGCTTACGATCTGATAGACGTTGTGTCCCGTTGTTGTGTCTTGCTTCTGGAACTCCGTACGGTGACGCCGCTTCGAGCTGTTTCCGCTTTTGCCTTTATGGATGACGCGGCGTTGCGTACTCGAAGTCTTCAGCTCGACTGCAGGGGTTGCTTTTAACCTGCAATGAATTGTGACCTCATCCTCTCATCTGACGGATAGTTGACATATGCCGATTTCTTCGAAACGAACTGTTGTAGCTGACGACGTCCGAGTGATGGGGTCGCTTGAGTGTTCACAGCCGATTGAGACGCTGACTCAGCTTCAGAACGATTCGTACGATCGATTCCTGCAAAAGAATCTGCCGTCACGCGAACGTACCAGCGTTGGTCTCGAGGCGATTCTCCGCGAGATCTTCCCGGTCGAAAGTTACGACGGTCAGTACTCGTTGGAGTACGTTCGCTATGAACTCGGCAAGCCTCGCTACACGCCTGTTGAATGCCGGCAATTGCGACTCACGTATGGTCGTCCGTTTCGAGTGCTCCTGCGACTGAACAAGGAGCAGCCAATTGAGGAAGAAGTCTATCTTGGCGATATGCCGATCATGCTTGGCGGCGGCGAATTCATCATCAATGGTGCAGAGCGAGTCGTTGTCAGTCAGCTTCATCGTTCGCCTGGAGTCGACTTTGTATTGGCTTCCGAACCTGGCGAACGCAAGGCCTATTCCTGTCGGGTTATTCCGGAACGTGGTAGCTGGATTGAGCTGAACCCAACGAAGAAAGACGGACTGGCGGTCAGGATCGACCAGAGTGGTAAGTTTGCAGCAACGACACTGTTGCGTGCAATGGGCGCGGAGTTCTCATCGAACGCCCAGTTGGCACAGCTTTTCTACAGTGTGAGCGATGAAAAAGTCACTGAAAAGCTTGAGAAGAAGACGGTTGCCGATGATGTGATCTTTCCGGGTGGCCACGAACAATGTGGCGAAATTATCATCGAATTCGGCGAGATTCTCACGGCGGAGCACATTGCGAAGATCAAAGAAGCAAAGATTAAGACCATCAGCGTCATCGATAATGTTAATGACCAGCTGATTCTTAATACGATTCGCGAGGACGTTACGTCCAGCCACGAAGAGGCCTTGCTTCGGATCTATCAGCGATTGCGTCCTGGCAATCCTCCAGCGCTTGACAAGGCAATTGATCTGTTCCGTGACCGCTTCTTTGATCTGAATCGGTATCGATTGGGTACGGTCGGACGATTTCGAATCAACCGTAAGTTTCAACAGAGCGTCTCCGAAGACGAGATGACTCTCGATTCGGAAGACTATGTCAATGCCATCCGATACTTGATTCGGCTTCGTACAAATGACCCGACAGCCTACGTTGACGACATCGACAATCTGGGTAATCGTCGACTGCGAACCATTGATGAACTGGCTGCCGACGAAATCCGCAAAGGATTCCTCAAGCTGCGACGGACTGTCCAGGAGCGGATGAGTCTCAAGGATGTCGAGGAAATGACTCCTCGGACA
>JABMPE010000669.1 GCA_013203845.1 Rhodopirellula sp.
CTGTTCTTGAATCCATCTTCGGATGCGGTTTCCGGCGGCAGCTTCTTCGCGAGTGCATAGGGCACGCCCAGAAGATCCTGAAGTGCGTAATTGTATTCGTATTTCGTCAGCCGGCGAAAAGACGAGTGCTCCTTCGAGTGGCGGCGCATAAGAGACGCCTTCGTCAGTTCGTCGCTGAGCCATTCAACAATGTTGCCTCGATCCGCATCGGCCAGGGCATACATTGGTTCGTCCTCGGGTGGCATCTCCGAATTGCTCAGGACTTTGTAGATCTCACGCCATCGCTCAACGTCAGGACCGGTCAACAAGTCAGCGTTCAACCTGTCGACACGAAGTCTGCCCTCGGACCGTTCGGGGCCATGACAGGCCAGGCAACTTCTGGTGAGAATCGGCCCCACCGACTCTTGAAAGTAAGCGACGTTCGCGCTTGGAATAGCGTGAGTGGCTGTCGTATCCGCCTGAGTCGCTTTCAGAAATCTGGACTTCAGGCGGCCCAGTTCCCTGGCCTGTCCCAGAGAAACGGGAGTTTCCTGCGCATCGGCTGCCAGAATGGTGCTGGTGCCGGTGAGTACCAACAGAATGGCGATCTTGAGAGTTTTCATAGGCTGCTTGTCGCCCATCCACAGCTCCAGGGTGCGACTTGGACGCACTGAAGAACCGGCAATCGGACGGGAAGGCTGATTCGGCGGGATACGAGGGTGAGTATGCTTCGGCGGGGCGTGGTACTTTCAGGAAAGGTGGCCACGAGGCAGCCACGTAGTATACCAGCATCGAGCAATTTCAGCGACATTCGTTAGGTTCCAGACTTGCGCAGGAGCCGTTGGGGCGTTGCTGTCAAATGCGATCACCGTTTGGAGTCTCCAGCGCTCTCGAATGGCAGTGTCCCAATCTGACGTTCAGTTTAATCGGTCGCTGCCCTGTTTCAGCTCTTCGGTCGACAACACCGGAGGTAGTTGGGATCGGACATGTTGCGCGATCTGGTCTCGCATAGAGATCGGCATACAAATCGGTCCCACACCGGCGTTCCGATCGTGTGGTCCACTTTCCATGCAAGCGCGAGGCATCTCTGCACGGGAAGCTGGCTTTACACGATGGCACCCTGGCCACGCAGTGTCGCACGCAGCAACTGCACATCAAGTTCCCGAGGTGTAACTTTCTGATTGATCGAGAGGGCTGCCGCAGTGCCGGCGGCCTGGCCGGTTGCGTAGCACGGAGGGATCACTCTGGCGGACGCTGCCCCCTCATGGTCGGCTGAAATCGGCCGACCGGCCACCAGCAGATTGCTGACCTGACGCGGCACGAGGCAACGGTACGGGATCTCGTAGTGATCGGATCGGATTCCCTCCAGACGACCGCGCGGACCGTCGGGGTCGTGGATGTCGATGGGATACGAACACTGAGCGATGCCATCCTCGAACCTGCGACCTTCCAGCACGTCCTGCCCGTTGAGCACATAGTCACCCAGGATGTGTCGTGTTTCGCGGATGCCGACCTGACTCGCAGTCGCCAGCAACTGGGCGTCTTCCAGACCGGGACAATGAGATCGCAGAAAACGGACCAGCTCCCATGCCTGCCGACGACCTTCGATCTCAGCACGCGACAGATCCTCCGGGTTCGTACCATCAATGTTTTGAATCCGCGTCGAATTGATTCGCCATTGTCCGGGAGTCGGTTCGCGATAGAGATTCAGGAACTCCCGCTCCAGAGTCCATTCGCCGCGAGCTCTGGCTTCCTTCACGATGCACTCAAACAGACGCTCGCCCGGATGCAGCATTTCGTGTTCCCGCATCCAGTCTGCCACCTTTTCGTCATTCACATTGCCAATCGACAGGAACAGCGTGACGGGCATCATCCTGCCGTCTTCACGCCGGCCCATTTCAAAGGGTGCTCCCGCTTTGACGGCAATGTCACCATCACCCGAAGTGTCAATCACAACTTTCGGTCGCAGCAGGCCGAGACCAGCCTTGTCGAGAATGACGATCCCCGTAATCCGTTCGCCCTCCATCACAACATCCACAAACGACGTGTGAAATCGAATCCGGGTGCCGGAGTCGCAGACCATTTCAAGGGCCGCCATCTTGAGTGACTCCACATGAAACGGAGTCACGTTGGCATGTCCCAGCCGGATGAACGATGCCCAGGCGGAACCGGGTTCCGTCGTCGAGGGATCGACAGCACCACCCATGACCACCATGCGGTCGATCACCTCCTGGAAAACGCCGGCAACCAGTTGCCGCTTGCCGTCTGCGGTGTATGACGTCATGAACGGGCCGACCATGCCCGCCGTAGAAGTCCCTCCCAGAAATCCATATCGTTCGACCAGTAATGTCGACGCACCGTTCCGAGCCGCGGCGGTTGCTGCGGCAACACCGGCCGAACCGCCTCCGATCACTGCGACGTCTACAGCAGCACGCAGTGGAATGTTCCACGTGCGGCTAATGGTTGCTGGAGCGTCCGACATGTATTTCATCACCTGACTTTAATCCGCCGTGGCAAGGTCGACGAAGACAATATGCGAGGGGTTGCCAACCGGGGCGTAGTGGCCGGTGAATTTAAGGCTGCCGGTTTTGCGGTTCACTTCAAAGACAGCAATGCTGTCGGCTCGCTGATTTCCACAGTAAAGAAATCGGCCAGTTGGATCGAAGCTGAAGCTGCGCGGATAATTGCCTCTGGTCCATTCTTCGCCAAGGAACGTCAGTTCGCCGGTTGAGCCAATAGAAAAGATGCCAATGCTGTCGTGAAGCCGGTTGCCGGCATACACGAAGTTGCCGTCTTTTGAAACGAGAATCTCGGAACAGAAGTTACTCCCCGCGAATCCTGGCGGTAGCGTGGAGATCGTTTGGCGCAGAGCCAATCGTCCCAATTCAGCATCGTAGTCGAACAACACAACTGTCGAGCCTTCTTCCTGAATCGAGTAGAACCATCGACCATTCGGATGGAAATGGAAATGTCGTGGCCCATCCCCAGGTGGCAGCGAGACCGCGTGCGGTTCGTTCGGCGTCAGAATGCCTTTCTGCTGATCGAACTTCCAGACAAAGATTCGATCCAGCCCCAGGTCAACATGCAGTACGAATCGTCCCGACGGATCGGCCTGAATCATGTGCGCGTGAGTCCGATCGTGCCCGCTGATGGCAAAGCTGCCCGACGGCGCATTAGTCGCTCCTGTTGGCCCAATTGTACCGACATCGTCCTTGACGTCCGTCGGATGACCCAACCGACCATCCGGTAGAATTGGGAGCACCGATACCGAGCCTCCAAAATAGTTGGCCACCAGGAGAAACCGGCCGGATGGATGAATGCTGGCATATGTTGGACCGGCTCCGCCGGAGCGGACAGTGTTGAGCAACGTCAACTGTCCGTCTGCCCGATTGACGGAAAAGGCGCTGACTGTGCCTTCTTTGTCTTTCCCCACTCGATCAGTTTCGTTCGTGGAATAGAGTCGAGTTCCAGTGGCATTCAAAGCCAGACAGCTGGGACTTGTGCCCATCTCGTAAACACCAGAGGGCGTCATCACACCGGTGTCACGGTTCACTCGAAATAGATGGATGCCACGACCGTTACCTGGAGGCAGATCGACCTGAGTTGACAACACATCTTTTAATGGAGAACTGAATGTGCCCACATAGGCAACGAGCGGCCCACGATCTTCAGTCGATTGTGCCTGCAGCACACCGGTGACGAGTTGCATGACGCCCATCAGTGCAACGGAGGTCGTCAGAAGAGTACCGCGGTTACGATGGAATCGATTCATAGGAAAACCATTCTGTCTCAATTAACAGGCTGCAGTGAGTGATTCGACGTGAAACTTCGAGAGATCATTCTTCGACACCGGATCAGACTTTATTCGGCACCAGCATTGGGAACGCAGGGAAATCGGCCCCACCGCAAAGCTGTGGTCCGCCGATCGCGACAATTAGTATCAATAGTGACAGGCGATACAGCCCGAGGCTCATGCTAAGACGTGACATTGCAACTCCGCTTTTTCTGACTGTTCAATGAGGCGTATTCAGACAACTCAATTGCTCAGTAGCACGTCCAGTTCTCGATTAAGGCGTTGGACAACTTCCAGAGTCTCCTCACGACTGATGACATTTGTCATTTCATAAGGATCGGACTGCAGGTCGTAGAGTTCGTCCATGCCGTCGAGTTCCAGATACCGAATCAGCTTCCAGCGCTGAGTTCTGATCGCTCGATAACCCATCGATTTCACACGAGGAAACACCGTATCGGTGTTGTATTGAATCAGGAATGACGTGCGCCAGTCCGCCGGATGCTCGCCTTTCAGCAACGGAATCAGGCTGCGTCCATCCACGTGCAGGCTGGATGCAGCGTCTGCCAGTTCAAGTAGCGTGGGAGCCAGATCGATACTCAAGGCAAACTCATCCACAACACGGCCCGGCTGAATCAATGGCGGAAATCGGATCAGCAGCGGGATTCGAATGCCCTCTTCGTAAGCGAGTCTCCGTTCGACACTCAAACCATGCTCGCCGTACCAGTAGCCGTGATCGCTGATGAATACAAACACCGTGTTGTCGAGTTTTCCGCTGGCTTTTAATGCATCGAGCAGCATTCCCACGCCTTCATCAATACCCGCGAGCATACGTAGACGATCGCGCACGGTCTCATCGTCGGTGCCAGTCGCTCGACTGAGCGGAGGCAGTCTATCGACCTTTCGCGTCAAAGCGGGCTTTCCCTGCAGTGAGTCCAGCACGTTCAATCGTCTGGGAATTGCCGCGTCCGCATACAACTCACGGTGTCGCTCGGCAGGGAGAAACCGGGCAGCTTTCGGATCCGTGATGCTGCCATCGTCGCGCTGCGTCAATTCCGGATGCAGCGCTTTGTGTGCAATGTAAAGGCAGAAAGGTTTCGACTTGCTGCCGCGGACGAATTCAACCGCGTGACTGTTCAGCACGTCGGTCGTGTGCCCCTCGAATCTGATTCGCTTTCCATCGACGTTGAGTTCCGGGTCGAACGACGTTCCCTGTCCCTTAATGCCGACCCAGTGGTCAAACCCTGGCCTGGCCGTATCGTCGTTTCCCATGTGCCACTTGCCGACGTAGGCCGTTTCGTAGCCTGACCGCTGCAGTTCCTGAGGAAACGTCTTCAGACGGTGGCTCTGCTCACTGCGGTTGATGTTGTCGAGGATCCCGTGGTGATGTGTGTGCAGTCCGGTCAGCAGACACGCTCGCACCGGCGAACACAGCGGCGTCGTGCAGAAAGCATTTCGAAACTGCACGCCTTCACGGGCAATGCGATCAATGTTCGGAGTCCGAACAAACGGATGGCCGGCGCAGCCAATGTCATCCCAGCGCAGATCGTCAACGACCACGATGACCATGTTCGGTTGTGTGGATGTCTCCGCTGCCTGCGTCTGCCCCGTGACAACTCCGAGCACGAGAGTCGCTGCCAGCAGGATCAGTGCCCCTGTGCCGTGCCATTGACTGTGCATCGTAAATCTGAATCCCCAACCGTTCCGTGACAGCATCGTCAATACTCCAGAGGAATGGATCACCGTCTACCGTTGCTTCGGCCTTCCCGCACATATTTTTTGAGCAGGACATGCATCTCCTTCACGATCTTCGGATGGTCGCGGGAGACGTCGGTCGTCTCTTCGATGTCTTTACTCAAGTCATGAAGCTTAAAGGATACGGGAAAGGAGTCATCCACGACCTGTGCATTGGTTTTCGGCCCGTTAACTGTCAGCTTGAAATCACCCTTGCGGATGGCGAATGTCCCATTGCTGTGATTATGCACGATCGCCTCATGAAACGACTCGGGGCGAACATCGCCCGTCAACGCTTTGTAGAAACTCTGACCGTCCTCGGCAGTGTCGTGGTCGAGATTGACCTTCAACATCTCCGCCAGCGTGGGGATGACATCATTGAAAATGATCGTCGTGGAACAACTCTCGCCCGGTTTGATTTTGTCAGGCCAGCGGACGAAGAACGGCACACGGTGTCCGCCCTCCTGCAGGCCCGCTTTCCAGCCGCTGAAAGGACCGTTGCTGTCGTGTCCGTAAATGGCGGTGTCGCCTCGGACCCACCTGGTCGGATATCCTTTCGTGCGATCGACCGGCCCGTTGTCGCTGGTGAAGATGACGATTGTGTTCTTTTCGATGCCGAGATCGGCAATTGTGCGCAGCAGTTTCCCGACATGATGATCGAGTTCAACGACGAAATCTCCGTAGGCTCCGGCACGGCTGGTCCCGACGAAATCCGGGTTGGGAACGATCGGGTTATGCGGTGTCGTCATCGCGTAATAGAGGAAGAACGGCTGACCGGGCCGGGTGCGGGTAGCCGTCTCGACGAATTCACACGCCTTATCCGACAACGTCGGAACGAGGCGTTCCATCGTGTGACCCTCGGCAATGATGTTGTCATCCCGGCCATACCATTCGCCGTACTTTTCCTTTGCGGCCTGAGAGGAGAGCGTGGGGATGACCGTGGCCCGATTGTTCTCGATGAAAGTCGAGGGGTTCATCTCCGCCGATCCGGCAGTGGCAAACGAGTAACCGAAACCGTAGTCGCTGGGTCCTTTCAGAGCGGGTGAGGCGAAGTCGATATTTTGAAAATCCTGGTAGTTGGGATGGACCCGGATGACTTCCCGATCGCTTTCATCATGCAGCTTCCAGTCGATTCCCTGATGCCACTTGCCGACCAGACCGGTGTAATACCCTTTGCTGTGGAGCAGGTCCGCAATTGTTTTGCGTCCCGGCTCAATCAGCGTGCCGGCGAAATTGGCCAGGTTACCGCCGGCCCCCAGTCGAGTGCGCCACATATACCGGCCAGTCAACAGGCCATAGCGGGAGGGAACGCAATAAGACCCCGAGCAATGGGCGTCGGTAAAACTCAGGCTTTCGCTGGCCAGCCGATCCAGATTGGGCGTGGGAATTCGGCTGTCGCGGTTGAGAACGCCGACATCGCCATAACCCATGTCGTCGGCAAGGATGATCACGACGTTCGGCCGCGCGGTAGACTCGGCGGAAAGTACTTTCGTATAAAGCGTTTGCGGAAAGGCTACCGCCAATGCTGAAATGGTGAGTGCAGCTAATCTGTGTAGCAAACGACGTGGGAATTCCCGGCGGCAACCGGCCTGCGTCGAGGTAAGGAACTGGTACATGATGATCCCTCTTAATGATCGCATGGCGTCCCCTGTGCGCAGACCGCCCATGCTTAGTCGTTCGACTCGCAACAAGCGTTTGCGGTTGCGCAAAAAGGCCAAGGGACCGGGGCGGCAACCCCTTTTGGCCCCCTGGCGGCAAGGAACCGAACATGGTTCCAGCCCGAGTATCCCTTTACTGGAACACAGCGTCAATTCCCGGTGGCAACCGGGATAACGTATCGCTCCCCAAAAAAGATGCGTCCCGGTCAGCGGTGCACCAAGGTGCAGTTTGACGTTCGATAGATGTACCGGTACTCCGTGGGAATCCTGCCAACTTGAGCTGACGATCGTTCGTAGCTGTCCAATTTTGAAATTGAAAACTGGGCCAGGCGCAGGACAGGGAATTTGATATCAGTCGGGAATGGACGCAGCAACCCCGACAGGCACGAGTGACGGCGAAGCGTTGAGTGTCGATCATCTCGTGGCGCTCGTACGGCGACTGGAGCAGACGATTGCCGAGTTGCAGGTCGAGAA
>JABMPE010000670.1 GCA_013203845.1 Rhodopirellula sp.
ATCATGACCACCAATGCCGGAGCCCACGCGATCGCTCATGGGGCTGGCTTCGGGTTTGGAAAGAAGTCGCAGGAAGCTGATTACGGCAACATGAAGAAGGAAGTCATGTCTGTGCTGGAGCGTGATTTCAAACCGGAATTCCTGGGCCGACTCGACGAAGTGGTTGTCTTCAAGAAACTTCAGGGCGAAGATCTCAAGCTGATTATCGATATCGAATTGTCAAAAGTTCGAGAACGACTGGGTGAACGAGGACTTGGTTTGGAACTCAACAATGCTGCGAAAGAGTTCATCATCAAGTCTGGTGGCGATCTGGATTACGGTGCTCGACCCTTGCGAAGAGCTGTCGAGCAGTCAATCGAAGACCCGCTTTCGGAAGAACTGCTTCGAGGTGCGTTCGAAGGCAAGAATCATATTCTGGTTACGGTTAAAACCGTCGGCGATCAGGATCGGCTCGGTTTTGAGGGTGTCGTTAAGGTCGTTGAAGAACCGGTCGCAGAAGAACCAAAGGCAGAAGTAGTGACCGCTGCCCAGTAGTCGACTGGCTTGCTTCGAGATTGCTGACGATGAGTTTTGAGAAACCTCACCTGAATCAGGTGAGGTTTCTTTCTATTTGAGGCTTCGCTGAACATCCTGTTTTCGCATGGCGGTTTTGAGAGTAGGCCTGCTCGCGTTCGTCTTGTTGCACTTTGGTGATGCAGCTATCCTGGCCTCGCCAATGTCGTAACCTCACGCGCGTCTTTTTCTGGTCTGGGTCGGCAATTTCGAAATCATCGACTGACAGGGCGATTCCAGGATGAATGTACTTGTACTGGCTCCTCATCCGGACGATGAGGTTCTTGGTTGTGGCGGCACGATTTGCCGACACGTTGAAGCGGGTGATCGAGTCTTCGTTGTGGTTGCGACACGAGGGATTCCCGAACTCTTTTCGGATGAGTTCATTGAGACTGGTCGACGTGAAGCTCGCAGTGCTCATGCACTGCTTGGTGTGAGCGAAACGCGTTTTCTGGATTTTCCGGCGCCAGCGTTGGACACAGTACCGCGTTATCAACTGGCCGGTGCCATTCTGGACTGTATTCGCGACTTACAGCCCGAAGTGCTCTACGTGCCACATCACGGCGATATTCACAGCGACCATTTCCATTTGCATCAGGCCGCTTTAGTTGCTGCTCGCCCGCTTGATGGGTCGCCGATTCGAAGAATTCTGGCTTACGAGACTCTCTCTGAGACGGAATGGGCTCCGCCTCAAATGGACGCCGTTTTCTACCCAACCGTATTTATCGACGTGTCAGCATTTCTTTCACGAAAACTCGACGCGATGTCGTGCTTCGAGTCGCAACTCAAACCGGCGCCAAGTGCGAGATCGCTTCGCAACATTACAGCGCTCGCCAATTATCGTGGAGCAACCGTTGCCTGTGATGCTGCGGAAGGATTCATGCTGATTCGTGAAATCTTCTCTCGGCAAAATGCGACTGACAAAACGCGATCGCCATCTGAGTCTGCCCGGTTTGAGTAACTCTGGTACTGATGCCGCAGGGCGTCAGCGCAATCGGCTCAGCCGTGTTGCCCTGGTCGAATCAATTGGGCTGATCAGTCATTGGCTTTGTTTGGAGCACTTAATCCGCAGGAGATTCTCACGGAACGATTGACGCATCAGCGGTTCGCATTCTATGTACCACTTGGTTAACTGTTTTCGTCAGGTCAGGAGTTCTCAGAATATGCCGCTCAACCGCCGAGGGTTTCTTCAAAAAACGATTGTTGCCGGGACGACTGTTGCAGCTTTCAAGGCGTCGGCAGCTTCCGCCGATCCGGTGAAAAAGGCGACGACGGGAGTCTCAAGTGATGACAAAGATCGACCGTTCAATCCGCCAACGCAGTATGCGCGTCAAGTCGCCCTTGATTTGCTGAAGCCTTCCGCCACCGAACTGGAGCGTGGTTTGGAGCTGCATGCCCGGTCGGTCGTGTTTGACGCGTACGCATTTGCTCCCCGAGCTGCGGTGGATGGCGATGCTCTTGCAGACCTTGTCAGGCAGCGATGCTCTTACCTGGAGTACAAGGACGCTAGCGAAGACATGTCGATGACGCGTTGTGTGTCAAACCCGGCTGAGCAGGCTGAATTCCTCGATGCCTGGCGAGCGTCCGGCGTGACGTGCATTTTCCAGAATGCCGGCGAGGAAGGGCAGGGCGTTATGATGCTGCTCAAACGTCTTTCGCGGTTCACCTACCTGACGGACATGTTGAAGGAGTTTTGTTCGAAGGCTGCAACTCCGGACGACGTTGTCGCCGCGAAGGAGGGTGGGCGAAATTGCCTCTATCTGACAGGAAACGGAGTCCCACTCACCGAGCAATGGGAGTCGGTCCAGGACGAGTTGAGATACTTGCGAGTCTTCTTTGAACTTGGAATTCGCATGATGCACCTGACCTACAACCGACGAAACATGATTGGGGATGGTTGTGCAGAGAAAGCCAATGCCGGTCTGAGCGACTTTGGTCGATCGGTGATTTCTGAGATGAATCGTGTCGGAGTGATTGTCGATTGCGCTCACAGCGGGTGGCAGACGAGTCTTGAAGCGGCGCAGGTTTCCACGAAGCCGATGGTCGCCAGTCACTCGACTTGCGGCGGCATCTTTCCACATATTCGCAGCAAACCGGATGAAGTCATCAAAGCAATTGCTGATACCGGTGGGTACATCGGCATCTGTTGCATCCCTCGTTTTCTTCGTGGCACAGGTGACATCAACGCGTTTCTGGATCACATCGACTATGTGGTGAAGAAGTTTGGCCCCGATCACGTGGCGATCGGTACAGATGTTGCGTACTCCTCGCAGAACACCGCGGAAGAGAACCGAAAAGTCGGAACGGCTCCCGTCCAACGCACAAGGTTTGCCTCGCTGTGGCCAGCCGATGATTACAAAACAGTACTTTCAGCAACGCAAAGTCTAGCCTGGACGAACTGGCCGCTGTTTACGGTCGGGCTGGTACAACGTGGTCACTCTGACGAAGTTATTCAGAAGATAATTGGCGGCAATGTAATGAGAGTCGCTCGTGCGGCGTTGGTTGAATAGAGGCAAGTTAGCGGTCGCGCCGGACAGGACTCGTATTATCGTCACGGCCCAGGGCTCGGAATTCCGGTCCACCAAAAGGTGTGATCACTGTCGGTTGTCTGGAAGCGTTCAGTAAACTGACTCATCAAGTTGTGAGAAGCCGCAACTCTGCCGAGCCCGTTCAGTTTCTGGGGAGCGAATCGTGTCGAAACCATCTGTTTCTGGTGCATCGCAGATGGACCGGCGTCATGCACTGCAGATTGGTGCTGGGCTGTTCGGCTTGAATCTGCCGCAGTTTCTACGTGCTGCGAGCGCCGCGGGAGACATGAAGCAGGATGTCTCTTGTATCTTCATCTTTCTGGCCGGAGGTGCTTCGCACTTCGAGACGTTCGATCCAAAACCGGATGCACCGCCGGAAATTCGTGGTCTTTGGAATCCGACCAGAACCAACGTCCCGGGCACCTTTATTTGCGAGAAGATGCCGCTGATGGCGCAGCGGATGGACAAGGTGTCGATCATTCGGTCCTGGCGAGGCAAAACCGGATCACACCTGACGGGTTCGCAGCACGTTGCCAGCGGATTTTTCCCACCGCCTGCCGGACAGCACTTTCCAAACTTCGGGTGCGTGGTGTCGGCTCTGGCAGGGAATCGTGTTTCTGGCGTGCCGTCGCATTTTGGGCTGCCCGTCGCGGCTCGCTACACGACGCCCGCTGGTTACCTCGGAACAGCATTCGACGCGTTTAATGTGAAGGGCGATCCCTCTTCGCCCGAGGTCGATTTTGGTAAACCGAATCTGGAAGAAGTTCGATTTGAAGACCGTCGTTCGATGCTGACGCAGCTCGACAATCTCTGCCAGCTGGGCGAGGTCAATGGAGGTTCGCTGGATGCTCACGACAAGTTCTCGTCCGAGGCGCTTGAGCTGTTGACGAGCGGGGCCATGCAGAAGGCTATGAATCTCGACGAGGAATCGGTCGAACTTCGTGAGCGATACGGTCAGAACATTTACGGTCAGCGAATTTTGCTGGCTCGTCGTTTGATCGAGGCGGGTTCCAGGTTTGTCACGATCAACCAGGCTGTTCAGGGCGGATTGTTTGGAGCTGGCACGACCAACGGAACCTGGGACAACCATCACCTGTTGTTTGATTCGATGATGTCGTTTCAGGACGAGCCGGCCAATATTCCTGGAACCTACAAATGGCATTCGACGAAAGGGCCAGGCAATCTGCCGCAGCTTGATATGTCGCTGTCGACGTTACTCGACGACCTTGACGAACGGGGGATGCTGGATTCGACGCTCGTTGTCGTGATGGGTGAATTCGGTCGGACGCCGCGCATCAACAAGTTTGCCGGGCGAGATCATTATCCTGGAGCCGGCAGCGTCCTGATGGCAGGTGCCGGAATCGCTCGCGGTGCGGTGATCGGAGCGACGGATCGCAACGGAGCGTCGCCGATCACGCAGCCGCATGGCCCTGAAGATATCGCGGCGACCATTTATCAGGCTCTGGGTTTCGACCATCACCAGACTTATTTTCCGCGACTCACGCGTCCGACTCCCATTACGAACGGACAGGTGATTCCGGGACTTATCTAAGCCGTTACGTTGCAGCTCGCTGATCCACGATGGCTGTTGAGAAACCTTCGATCGTGTTTCTGGCCAGTTCGATGTTTGCCGCCTGGCTTCCGACGCGAACTCCAATTCTCTTCATGGGTTGTCGAGTCTCGCGAAGATCGTTGTTAACGAGTCGGACATCTTTGGTCTGCCCCTGGATGTCGATCGCGATTCCGTCTTCGCCGCCGGTGTTGCTGATGCGGTTGTGCTCGACAACGTTGCGGTTCGCCCAGAAGTCACGACCACGATTGTCGTCCCGGAACAGAATGCCGACTTTGCCGCTGCCGGAGATCTCGTTGTTCCGCATCACATTATCTGTGTCGTTATGGCCGATCGAGGTTCCGTAACTTCGGTTGTCGATCATGCGGTTACCTTCCGCCAGACCGAACTTGACGCCCCAGCACCAGAACAGTCCCTGATCGTTGCGTTCCAGCACGCAGTTGCGGATCAGCGGACGCTGTGAACCCGATCCGGGGTGTACTCCCAGATTCGTATTGTCATGCGAGTGGCAGTTTTCGACGACAATGTCGTGACAGATTTGAAAACTGATTCCGTCGCCGTTGTAGTTTCGGGTTTCGACATTGCGGATCGTGTAGCGGTTGCAGTCCTGCAGAAAAATGCAACCGCCGTAATTGCCGTTCAGGTTCGCGTTGTTACTCCCGTTGCCGTCGAGAGTCAGCTTCTCAATAGTCACATCGGACGTGTATTCGCTGGTGAAAAGTGGAAACAGCGACGAGCACGTCGGTTTACCGCTGAGCCACAGGTTCTTTCTCAGACCATCGCTCAGTTTGAAGCGGTTACCGGATTTCGCGACGAGACTTCGTTTGATCACATCGGTGCTGCCGTTGTGAGGGTTTGTTATTTGCAGAACGACTCCGTCACCGACCTTGAAGTTTCCATTACTGGCGAGCGTGATTTCCTGGTCGTACCAGTCGGAGTCGTCGGCGATCGCGATTGTTTCTGAGGCATTCTTCGTGATGATCGTTTCCGGACCGCTGCCCAGCAGTCGAAGCTTCGACGGAAGATAGATCGAATTCCGCAGTGTGTAGGTTCCTGGCAGAATTCGCACGGTGCCGCCGCCTAGGCGTTTGACATAGTCGACGGCCGCTTGAATCACTCGGTCGCCCGTTCCGACGAGGTCGGCGTTCCTGGGGCCCACCGTAATTTCGAGCATCTCGTCCCAGGCTGGCTGGTGCCTGTCATCGCCATCGGTAGCTCGGAGACGGTCAACTTCGGGAAGCCCCTCGCTGGCACGAGCGGTGCCTGATCTTCCTGCGGCCAGAATTGCGACCGTTGATTTCATGAACGATCGGCGGCTTTGAAAGTCCAGGTGCATGGCGGTGCTCCGTGAATCAGAAGTTGGTCAGATTAAGCATTCGTTTCGGGGAAACGACGATTGAAGATACTGAGTATATCGCAACGGGAAAGATTGGAACGGTCACCAGAATGAGAATCAAGCCGAGCCGTCAGGATGCCTTATGGAACTCAGCCATTGAAAGTGAGGACGCGGCTTTCGCCTTTGCGTGCGTTTGCTGCTCATTCGGCGAATACAATGTTATCCTGATGACTTACTGACAGGTTCCACGTGCATGGGCAGCGGACATCATCGAATGCCGATTGACAAATCCAGCAAGGCGGTGTTGCCGCAACAGTCTGCCACCACTCCTTTCCTGATGTGGCGGGATGGCGGTGCTGACTTTTGTGGACGATGGCGCGGGCTGATCGTTGTGACGATCCTCAGCGTCGTCACAGGAGTCGGCCTCCAGCAGATTGAATTTAACGGTAGTTGCGAGCTTCACTCCGTCGCTGAATCGGTCGCGACGGTATTTGCCCTGGTCGTTGGAACGCTCTCGCTCGTTCACTTTTACGCCAATGGTTCTGTGATTCATCTTTGTGTTGGTGCCGGTTTTGTCGGTACAGGTCTACTGGATGGCTCGCACGCTTTTCTGACGAGCACCTGGTATGCGAAATTTGCATCGTCGGCACCGGATTCATTGATTCCGTGGAGCTGGAATGCGTCACGGATATTCCTTGGTGCGTTTCTTGTACTGAGTTGCCGCGCTCAGGACCGACAGGACCAGCGACCGGATGATTCGATCATTGAAGCAAAATTTGTCTATGTTGGGGTTCTGACTCTTGCAGTCCTGTGCTTTCTATTTTTTGCATTCGTGCCGCTGCCAACGGGGTACACCGTCGGTTTTATCGGGCGGCCTGAGGAATTGATTTCTGCAGGTCTGTTTGCGATTGCGGCGGTGCTTCTGGTGCGCCGAGGAGCCTGGAGACGCAGTCCGTTCTCGTACTGGTTGCTGGCCAGTGTGCTGCTTTCAATCGTCGTTCAGAGCATGGTCATGTCACGCTCGGCAAAGCTGTTCGATACACCGTTCGGCCTGGCTCATTTAATGAAGGTCGTGAGCTACGTGATGGTGCTTTTCGGAGTGATTTACAACATCCACATTCTGTATCGGACCTCAGCGCAGATGACGCTGCAGATATCGCAAGGCGAGGCCAAGCTGCGCGGGATCATTGATCATGCCTTCAACTTTATTGGCCTGCTTTCGACAGACGGAGTGGTACTGGATGGAAATCGCACGGGCCTGGATGCGGCTGGCGTATCCGGGGACGAAGTTTTTGGCAAACCGTTCTGGGAGACACCCTGGTGGACTCATTCATCAGAAATGCAGGAACGCTTGAAAGAATCGATTCGTCGGGCGAACGCTGGCGAAACTGATCGATTTGAAGCCACGCATCCGACGCCCGACGGCAGTCTGATTTATGTTGACTTTACACTGAAACCGCTGCGTGACGATTCGGGCGAGATTATTTACCTGATGCCTGAGGGGAGAAACATTACCGAACAAAAGGCATCGCGTGATGCTCTCATTACAGCGGAACTGCGACTGGAGAATGCACTGGACGGGGCAGAGATCGGAGTCTGGGACTGGAACGTTGTCACCGATGACGTCTTTGTTTCGCCGCAGTTGACAGCGCAGCTCGGATCTGCCGAGACGTGGAATTCGTTAACAGACTGGGTCGACAGCCTGCATCCCGACGATCAGGACGTTGCCGAAAAGGTCATTGCCGATTACCTCTCGGGGGATATTCCCGAATACATAAACACGTTTCGACTGAGGCATGTCGACGGCAGCTACCGTTCGATCCTCTCCAAAGGGCAGTTGCTTCGTGACGACGAAGGAGAACCGCTCCGGATGGTTGGAGTTCACATCGATATTACCGAGCGGGTCGAGCAGCAGAGACTTCTCGCCGAGCAGGCCGAGGAACTCAAGGCGAGTAATACCGAACTCGAACAGTTTGCCTACGTGGCGTCTCACGATTTACAGGAGCCGTTGCGGGCGATTTCCGGTTACACGCAACTCCTGGCAGAGAATTACGCCGACTCGCTGGACGAAAAGGGCAAGGGCTACGCACATCGGACGGTCGAAGGCGTGAAGCGGATGCAGAAGCTGATCGCGGACCTGCTCGAATATTCCCGCGTTTCGAGAAACGGCAATTCGTTCGCGACGGTTAACCTGAGCGACAGTGTCCGGGACGCTCGAATTCTTCTCGATGCTGCGATTCAGGAAACGGGCGCTGTTATTGAGGTGGACGATTTGCCTGTCGTTTTGGCGGATGCGGGGCAAATGGTTCGGCTCCTGCAGAATCTGATTGGCAACGCTTTGAAATATCGCCGCGAAGTGACTCCAGAAATCGAAATCTCGGCAAAACGAAACCACGATGGCTTCTGGACAATCCGCGTTAAAGACAATGGCATCGGCATCGCACCAGAGCACGCTGAACGAGTCTTCGTCATCTTTCAACGCCTGCACGGCAACAGTAAATTTACGGGGACAGGAATTGGTCTCGCCGTTTGTCGTCGGATCGTCGAGAGACATGGTGGGAAAATTCACGTCGAGTCAAATCCTAACGCAGGCTGCACGTTCGTCTTCACGCTGCCTGACGCACCGGGACGAGACGAGTCGTCCAGCAAATTGTCTTGAGCTTCACCGCGGTGATCCGTCAATCGTTTGACGACGTGATCTACGCTCTTACGCTACGGTACGAATTCAGTTTTCGGGGAGATGATCCTACAAATCAGCAACGAGGAGAATTGCGATGAGTGCGTCGGAGCGGTCACTCAATGTTGCCATCATTGGTGGCGGGATGTTCTTTGACGAGATCATCGGTCAGTCTTTTAAAGACTTTATGCGTGGTGGCCTGTCAGGTGCTTTGACCAGCATTGGCATGAGCCATTTTGCTCCAACGGTGGCGGACGTTCGCATCAATGTCTGTGCGGTGGGAACCCGCAGCGAAAAGAGCGGTACTGCCGGACACATCACCAGATGGTTCGCGGATGAGTTTCCCGATCGAAAGATCGATGCCTGCTATGGCGACGCTGTGTGGCGTGACATTCTGGCTTCGCACAAACCGGATGTCGTTTTCGTGGCGACGCCGGATCACGTTCATGCGCAACCAATTCTCGATGCGCTCGACGCTGGCTGTGATGTGATTACGGAAAAGCCGTTATGCCTGACAACGGCTGAAGCGGACCAGGTCATCGCCGCCGCAAAGCAGACGGAACGCGTCGTCGCGGTGGACATGCACAAGAGGTATGACCCGTTCGTACGTGACATGATGACCAAAGCTCCGGAACAGTATGGAGCGATCAACCGGGTTCGTGCCGTACTGGAAGAGCCGCTGGAAGTCAGCACGGAAGTCTTCGCGTGGGCGGAACAGAGCAACCCGTTTGCTTATGTTGGCTGTCACTGGCTGGATGTCGTGCATCACTACCTTCAAGTCAAACCGGTCGCCGTGTTTGCGACCGGGCAAAAGAACCTGTTACTCAACTGGGACAGGCATCACGTCGAAATTGCTCGCCGTCGCGGTGTTGCCCCAACGACATTCAAGCGACAGGGGCCGATTCGAACGTGGGACAGCGTTGACGTCGCGGTTACCTACGACAACGGAATGCGAGGTGACTACAACAACAACTGGATCAACCCGGCTGAGTTCGAAGGAGCGGTCAATCAGGAAATCGAACTCTACGGAATTTACGGTCGCGGGA
>JABMPE010000671.1 GCA_013203845.1 Rhodopirellula sp.
CCCAGACAGCCATCACACCGGTGCGCAAAGCAGGCTAGTGCAGCCACATAATCGTTGCCGAGGTGTGCAGATTACCTATCTTCCAGGCTGCGATCGGTCACCTGTCAAAACTGTCGCCCCGAAACGCTCCGCGCCTCTGTGGTTAAATTCTCCTGATGATTTCGGGAAGTTGTTTCGGACACGTTCCTGCGCCACCGAATCCTGTCACCGCGTTGTGACGGTTATTCCCGCTGTGAGGCCACTTTTCCGGCGGATGCCTTAATCTGTGATTCACCACTTGAGAAACTGAAAGAAATCCGGGTAAGGTGGCCGCTCGAACAAAACACTACTGACTGCATGTTTCACGGCCAGTCGATTGTTTGATCACTGGCAACAGGAGCCGTACTGATGGAACCCTGCTACCCGCGACTTGCACAAGTGATTGACACTCATGGACTGGTGGACCTTGTCGAAGAGATCCGGCTGCGAACCTGGGCACGTCTGAACTACGCCGCTCCGGAAGAGCGGGATGACACCTGGCACCCGATTGTGCTGGAAGAAATGAACCGCAAGGACGTCGAAGTCGCCGTGTGAGGCCAAAGCCGGGCTGATAACGGCTCGCCATTCCGAGCAGGGTGCGTCTCGACGGACCACAGCTCCACGCGAATCAATGGTGCTTCAGGACGCACTCGACGGCGGGCTGATCCACGGTCGCAGAGCGAGTTCGGCATCGGCGAGTTCTTCGCGGCGTCGCCCGTAGCCGTGTTTGTCGATCAGACGCTTGGCTTCAGCGAGGTCGTGCTTGATCGATTCCCTGGATTGCTCTGTTGGCAGCTCTCCCTGCTGGAGAATTCGCAAAAGAGAGGTTCCACAGAGCCGGGAGCGGTGCAGGTGGACGTCGGCCAGAAAGAGCGGCATGGGGCCTCGCTCGGCGATCTGCTGAGCTTCGGACAGGTAGGTTTCCGGGAGGTCCGGTTCCCACCGGCCGTCGGTCTGGTCTTCGGTCCTGTCTGATCGGCCGGTAGGAACCGGCCCTACGGAGTCAGATCGGCCGGTGGGAACCGGCCCTGCAGCGCGCCACACGGCAGCCAGCAGCGACGCCGTCAGCAGTGCTTTGGGGAGGTGGTCCATCGTGCCGGCCTGGCGGAGGCCGTCGAGGGCCTGGTGCAGTTCGGTGGCGGCGGTGAGGGCGTCCCGTCGATCGTTCTCGTTTAACGCCCAGCCAGCCGGTCAGCTCGTCACGATCGAAGTTCAGTGCCGACAGCCGCGAGTCGATCCCGCTCAGCCAGTCGGCGGTCAGGTTGTGAAAGACGTGCTCGTCGTGCTTCAGCTCGTCCTGAAAGAACAGGCACCACGCCTGATACAGCGTGACCCGGACGCCGGGCAGCCGAAACAGCCTTCAGTCACACGGTGATCATCAGCGACTACCGGCTCACGCGAAAAATCGGGGCGCCGGTCTGATAGCATTCCAACCGACCGACGGTTCGCAGTACAACGTCGAGCCGCTTCTCAAACAACACGCATCGAACAGAAACAGAATCAATCATGAAATTTGTGATAACGCTGCTGGGTCGCGATCGGCTGGGTATTGTCGAGTCGTTTTCGAAGACCGTTGCCGATCATGGCGGAGCGTGGTGCGAAAGCCGCATCATGCAGGCGGACGGGCAATTTGGCGGAGTCTTCCTGGCAGAAGTTCCAGACGACAATGCCAGTGAGTTTGAGAACTCGCTGGGAAGTTCGTTCCAGCCCGAGTTTCATTTGGCCGTCGTGCGCAGCGACGCCGACCGAAAAGCCGCACAGCCTCGTCACTCGTTTGAGATCATCGTGCTCTGTGGTGACCGTCCGAGACTGCTGCACAAGTTCGCTCAGCTTTGCACCGCAAGGCAGATCAACATCCTGGAACTGCAGACCAACCTTCGTCCCGCCGCGATGACCGGGCTGATGATGTTTGAAATCTCAGCCGTGGGTGACAGCCCCGAACCACTCGACCAGGACGAGTTCGCCGACGCCCTCGAAGCGCTGGGCGACGACGTCGTCGTTGATTTTCTGGATGAGTAGGATGAATCGCCTACTCGTCTTTCGCACCGCCCAGAGTCACGCTGATGCCGTACTTATCCTGCAGGAGTGCGTGAGCCGTGCTGGCGTGACTGTCTTTCGGGTAGCGTTTGCAGACCGACTGAAACGCCTGGATCGCTTTCTCTTTGGAGCCGGCCTGTTCGTGGGTGTAGCCGATCTGAAGTAACGCCCACGGCGCAGTCTGAGGTGAGCCGCCGATGATCTGTCCGTAGAGGCCAATGGCTTCTGAATACTGCTTCAGACGTCGGTGACAGTCAGCCATCTGCTGGATGTTGCTGGGGAAATTGTTGCACTGACGATACGAACCGATGGCTTCTTTGTAATTGCCGCCGTAATGGTGGTACGTGTACGCCACGTTCCAGAGCCAGGATTCGGCCCGGTCCGGATCGGTCGCGATCAGTTCGCGGTAAACAGCAACGGCCTGCGGAATTTTGCGACCATCGCGCCAGGTTTCAGCAATCTGCTGATTCCATCGAGCCTGGTGCTCCTGATCGAGCGACAGGTTGCGTGTGTACGCGGTGACGGCCTGCTCCCATTTCTGTTCCTGGCGAAAACTGTAGGCGATCTGGTTGTTGCCTTCGATTTTGTTTTCGAACTTTGCGTACTCGATGCGAGCCTTGTCGTACTCGCCCTGCGACTTCAGCCAGTCTCCGAGCCGTTGCAGAATGGCGTCGTCTGCTCCGAACTTCTTCAGAATCTGGTCGAAGGTTTCGCGAACCATGTCAGGCCGCTTTGAATAGCCCAGCACGTCGGCACTGAGCAGCCAGTAGTTTTTTGCGAGTTGCTTTTCTTCTTCAGAGTTTCCGGTGGGAACCTGTTGTCGGATCCACGCGACGGCCTTGTCGGCGATGGCGTGGCCCTGCGTACGGGTTTCGTCGCTGCGGACCAGCTCATCGATCGGAGCCCGTGCGTAATCACGCACCCGGTCGGGAACTTCCGCTTTGGCGTGGGAACTCGCCAGAGCCTTGACACCGTCGTCCAGCTTGCCGTTGCGGAAACTCCACTCTGCCAGTTGCTGCGAAGCTTTATCGCAAAGCTGCTTCGACTCTTTGGTGCGGTCGACGTCGAAAGTCAACTGACGCCACGCCGCGACCTGCTCGTCTTCATCGTTCTCAATCGATGCCAGATCCGCCAGGTCGACCAGCGAGTACACCGCGACCAGATGCTTGCCGTGTTTGGAAACAACGTCTTTGAAGGCCTTCTTCGCCTTTCGAACCTCGCCCATGTCTTTGTAAGTGCGAGCGATGTAAAAGGCGGAAGCAATGGCTTCCGGGGAATCCGGCCAGTAATCAATCACTGACTGAAACCCTTCAGTAATGGCGGTGTTCGCCTTCTTCTGCTCGATGAGGCACAGGCTCCATTTCAACAGCGAGTACGGTGCCCCTTCGCTTGACTCGTAGAGCGAAAGGAATTTTTCGTATTCGCTGCCTGCGATTTTGTAGTTCTTCTCCAGATAGTACTTCTCGGCGATGTTCAGCTGATACCGCTCAACTTCACGGAGCTTGGCCCAGCGATCGAGAGACAGGATGTCCAGTTTCTGCGCACAGGCCAGACGGCCAGGCATCACGAACAAAGCGAACAGGATTACCGCTGCCATCAAACGTTTTATTCGCGTCGTGCTTCGAGCCATTTTGCGTACTCCGTGTGAGCATAAAAGATCACGTTTGTGCCGAGCTGATAACACGCTTCCCAGACTTCCGGCGAGACGCCCGAATGGTCGTCCGCCCAGGCATCGCCGATGTCTCCCGGATGGTAATAGCAGACCAGCCGGCCATCGACTCGCCAGCCGAGCGCCTCTTTCCCGCCGTGCGGAGCGACGTACGGCAGGAACGGAATCTGAAACGGAATCCGGTGAATGACATCGTCCAGCGGAATCGGTGTGGGACGCACGTTGGGCAGCACCTGCTGCATCATCGACAGAAACTGACTGTGCCAGCCGCGGCTGCCACCGTTATCGCCGAACAGCATTCCGTGTTTGTCGAGAATGTATTCCTGCAGAACCTTGATCTCGGACTTCGACAGTTGAATGCTTTTCTGGCCGGTCATGTAAACGAACGGCGGGCTTTTGCCGACGGGGAACAACTTTAACTGCGAAACCGTACGCGACTCCGTCTGCGCCTCGACCTTCTGCTGAGTTCGGATGCCGTATTCAATGAGCATGTTGACGTCGGCACCGATGCCGAAGTCCTGATCCCAGTCTCCACCGAGATATTCGAGTCGGATGAACCGGACCTTTCCCGCTTTCGTCCCGCCCGCAAATCCGGCGCCCGCGCCGGCTCCGTAGCCGACTGTGTAGTGGTGCTTCGTGATCTCGGTCAGCTGCAGCTGGATCTCGTCGATTGGAGGAATGTTGAAGCTGATCGACGCGAACGGGTTCACGACGAACTTCTTGCGGATCACTTTCTGAACTTTGACGACCTGCGCTATCTGCTGCTGTTCCCCACCGCCAGCCGGCATTTCGTAGATGTCTTCGCAGCCGCCGACTTGAGTCAGGATCAGAAACGCGACGAAGAAAGCCAGCGAGTAACCCAGGAACGCGGCCACCGACTGATTCAACCGTTTCGATTTTCGACCGTAATACCAGGCCTCCGGATCGAGCGGGTTGGTGACTTTTTCTCGCGGCACGTCCTGTGGAACGTCGCCTTTAACCAGCGATGACACGGTCAAGCTCTGGACCGCGATTTCTGCCTGTCGCGTCCGGCGTTCGCGATCGAATCGACGAGCTGTCCGCTCCAGTCCCCAGACAACCCACCCGAGTCCAATAAAGTAAGCAGCGGCAGTTCCCACGCGAGCCGACATCGCGCGGGCTTCTGGCAGCTCAAGCAGGTCCAGTGCGAAGACTGTGAATTGCCAGAGCGGGAAGAACGCAACGCTGGCCACGGCCGCCGCCAGAATTGGTTGTGCGGATCGGATTCGGTAAGCCCAGCGTTCCCACGCCAGCGCGGCGAGAGCCGCTATTCCGAAACCGACTTCCAGTCCCGTTTGCGGAATCTTTCCACTCCACAACCAGTCAAAGATGCACACCAACCACAGGACTGCAATGACAGCAGTCGCAGCCAGGCGGCGATCAGATTTGAGACGGGACAGGTTCATGAAGTTTTCAGACTCGCGACAAGCTCGATAACTGTTTCAGTCAGGTAAGGATTCAACCACGAAAGACACTAAATACACGAAAATGAATTCTGACTTTTCGTGTATTTAGTGTCTTTCGTGGTTCAAAACTCATTTCACATAGATATGGATAAGGAACCGCTCAATCCAAGCCGTCGAGAAGTTTGTCGAGGTTTCCGTCGAGTGGGTTTTTCTTCGGGTCGGTGACAACCGTTTCGTCGATCTTCATCGCGGCGGCAGCTTTGGTTGCGTCGCTGCCTGTCGGCGTGTCGGTACTCGATCGAGGTTTTGTCGAAGCTGTTTCTGCTGACGAGGCGGTCGCGGTGTTTTTCGCAGCAGCGGTTGTCGGTTCTGAAGCTGCCGCCTGAGTTTCTGCGGCGACCGCGGCAGGTTCATCCGACTTCAATGCCCAGGGCACCACGGAAAGAACTCCCAGCACGACCACGCAGCCGATCGTGGCCTGGATGGTGGCCTGGACGAGTCCGCTTTCGGATACCGCGCCCAGCACTTCCTGAGGACTTCGGCCTTTGATGTTCGCGATGAAATCGCGGACCTCTTCTGCGGTTGAGGAGGCGTCTGACTTCAGCCGCTTCATATCTGCACCGATGCCGGTCGACGTCGCCGGAGGCTTTTCGAGATGTTCGCGTGTCTGATCCACTTTTTGTCTCCGCCAGTTTCAGAAAAACTTTGCTGCTCTGCGGCTTTGCTGCCGCGCTACCATTTCGTTTTCGATATCACCGAATGTCGATCAATTTTTCTTCTTGACGTCCTCGACGATGTGTACGAGATCGCCGCCAGCTTCACTGACGGCTTCAATCACCGGTTCAAACCTCAAAGCGACCGCTTCGTGATGCACCTTCAGCAGGACGGTTCTCTCGCCCGCCGGAGCGTCTCCGAGCTGATCTTCAATCGCGGTGGCCAGCTGTCCCACACCAATTTCCTGGCCATTCAGATAAAGCTTGTTTTCATTATCGATGACAACACTGACCATCGCGTGCCCGGCATTTTCCAGGTTCTCGGCTTTGGCCGGAGTCCACTGCAGATGGCTGTCGTCCTGGGCTCGCGCGAGGATCACAAAGAAGATCAGCAGATTAAACGCAATGTCCCCCATCGCCATGCTGGGCACTTCCGCTCGTGATGTTCTGCGTTTGATTTTCATTGATGACCCGTGTTCGAAATTCCTTCGCTCGCCTCTTCGCCCTTAACTCCCGTCCGATATTCAGCTCCCGTCCGATATTCTGCCTCGGTATTCTACCGCTGTATATTGCCACTGTGGTTCTCAGGGCACCGTGACGGTCTGCTCCTCTTCCAGCTGCAGTGTGACGATGCCGCCTGCATCTTCGATCTGACTGGTCACGGCGATCCAATGGTTGTACGGGGTGTCAGGTTTACTTTTCACGACGACCACCTTTTCAGCAGGATTCGATCGCGCGTCGAGTTTCGCTTTGATTTTCGGGCCGAAATCTTTCGGCGTCACCGGGTCGCCGTTCAGGAACACGGCCTGCCGGGTCAGCTCGACGGAAATCGTGTCGGTCTGCTGGTCTTTCTGCTCAGTCTGCTCTGCCTTGGGAATGGTCTGCTTGCGACCGCTGTCCGGCTGCACCGAAGCACACACCAGAAAAAAGACGATCAGATTAAACGCAATGTCCCCTGTCGCGCTGGCGGGCGGTTCGATCAGCAGGCGGGATTTGCGACGTATCGCCATGAGACTGTTCGCAGGGAAGGTTTGAAACGGGCAGGACAGCAAGCGGAGTCAGGAGGGAGACCGACTGACATAACGCCGCCAGGCAGCTCAGCGAGGAAGTCCAGAAATTCTGAAAGTTTACCAGTCTACCACGATTCCAGGGGGCTTTGGAAAGTCAGTAGCCGTCATTTAATGCGACGGGCTGGCCGAGTGCTACCGCAATGGACGCTGCGGCAGACGCACAAAAGGCCTGACTCACTGCGAGTGAGTTGTCCGGTCTGAGTCGATTGGCCTATTCTCGCCTGCTTCGTCTGTAATGCCGCTTGAACGTCTGCAATCCGGGATCCTGCCTGATGGGTGAAGTCTTTCAAACTCTGGACATCGTCCTGTTCTTCGTGGCGTTAGTCGGAGTCATGATCGTTGGCCTGATTGCCGGTCGTAAGGAAGAGACGTCCGAAGATTACTTCCTCGCCGGAAAGACCATTCCGTGGTGGGGCGTTGCCGGGTCGATTTACGGTTCCAATGTCAGTGCCAATCACATGGTCGGCATGATGGGCGTCGGATTCAGCATCGGCTTCTTCCAGAGCCACTTCGAACTGGGAGCGATCCTGGGCCTGATGGTTCTGTGTTATGGATTCCTGCCGGTGTACCGCAAACTCGGCGTGTACACGCTGTCTGAATATCTCGGCCGACGATACGACGACCGCAGCCGAGTTTCGTACGCGGTCATCATGATCATCATCATGGCCGCCGTGCAGATGGTGCCGGGCCTTTACATCGGGTCTCGGACGATCTGCGTCCTGCTCGGAGGCGACGCTGTGGAAGAGGTCGCCCAGCCTGCCGCAACTGCTGACGCCATAACTGCTGACGCCGCCGCAGCAGGAGAATCTGCTGCGGGAGAAACAGTCACGGCAACTGCGGAGACTGCTCCCACAAAGTCCAAAGTCAAATACAGCTACTACGCTTTGTTCGTCATTCTGCTGGCGATTACCTCGGCGGCGTACACCATCTTTGGCGGACTGAAGGCCGTCGTCTGGACGGACTTCCTGCAATCAATGCTGCTGCTTGTCGCGGGCATTGCCATTGCGATTCTGACGTTTCACGAACTCGGCGGCTGGGGCGAGATGATGCGACTCGATCAGGCCGAAGTGCGCGACGACCAGAGAATGCATATCTACCTTCCGACAAACCATCCTCAATTGCCGTGGACTGGAGTCTTTACCGGACTGATGGCGATGCACTGTTTCTACTGGGGAACCAACCAGTTCATCGTGCAGCGAGCCCTGGGCGCTCGATCGGACTCCGACGCCAAACTCGGCATCGTCGCTGCGGGATTCCTGAAACTGTTGATCCCGTTTTTCGCGATCGCCCCCGGCGTCGCCGCTTACTATTTGTTTCAGCAAAGGCTTCCGGACCGAACCGTTTCTCCCGACGCCGTTTTTCCGGAACTCGTCAAACTCGTCATCCCTCTTGGCTACGGGCTGATCGGGATCATCGGAGCCGGCCTCATTGGAGCGATCCTGTCGTCGATCGACTCAATGATGAATTCAGCCGCGACGATCGTCACGTTCGACATCTACAAAAAGTACATGAAGCCTGACGCATCAGATGATGAAATGATCCATGCCGGTCGGATTTCGATCGTCGGGTTCGTGATTTTTGCCACGCTGCTGGCGCTGCTCATTATGGATCCGAATTCGGAAAAAAACTTCTTCCTGCAGATCGCCGACTATCAGAACTACTTCACGCCCGGATTACTGGTTGCGTTCTTCATGGGGATGTTCTGGCCGCGAGGAACGGCCACGGGAGCCTTCGCGGCGATCATCAGCGGCGTATTCTTCTCGTGGCTGGCCGAGTACCTTTACAACGCCAACATCGAATCCTGGCCCGCTGTGCAGCAACATCTGGGGACGAAACTCAACTTCTTTCATCGCGTTGTCTTTGTGCTGGGGCTTTCCGGTTTGATCCATGTCGTTGTCAGTCTTCTCACTCAACCAGACGAAGCGAAAGGCCGCCTTAACTGGACTGATCTTGGCGGCCATTCAGCCGGTGATTTGAAAAGCCTCGTTTCGCTGATCATTCTGTCGATGCTGGTATTCGCGGTGCTCGGTGCCACGATGGTGAAGGGCTGGTTTGTTCCCGGCGTGGCTGCCTCGATCGCTGCCGTGTGGACGCTGGCCGTGTTTCAGTTCCACATCAGCTCCCACCGCCGCGTGTTGTCGCCAGACTCTGACGGTGAAAATTTGCCAGAAACAATGACTGAAGCGGCGAAAGAACTGGTGCCACTCGTCAGTGACGACCGCTTCTGGGCCAGCCTGCTGTGCTCAGCAGCGGTCTTTATGCACTACTACTATTACTAACGTCGTGTCTACAGGCACGACCGTGGCGGTAGTGTCTGCCGCATCCACGCCGAACTTTGAAACTGAATTCCGACTGGATCACAAAGGACTCTTCAAATGCTGAAACGCACCTCATCGCTCATCTGCTTCACGACTCTACTGACTGTTTCTATCGTCGCGCAGGCGGACGAAAAAGCC
Organism: Rhodopirellula sp.; assembly: GCA_013203845.1. GTDB lineage: Bacteria > Planctomycetota > Planctomycetia > Planctomycetales > Planctomycetaceae > JABMPE01. The sequence goes on from JABMPE010000671.1 coordinate 9,388, forward strand.
GCTGACAAACCCGAATCAAAAGCGCAAGAGGTCAAGACGGTTGAAGTTGAAATCAAAGGTGGCCTCAAGCTGAACGTTCCCGAAACCTGGAAGCAAAGTCAGCCCACCAGTCGACTGCGACTGGCTCAGTTCGCCATTCCAGCGGTCAAAGATGACATGGAAAACGGCGAACTCGCACTCTTTAACTTCGGTGCTGGCGGCAGTGCGAAAGACAACATTGATCGCTGGATCGGTCAGTTTCAGGCGGAAGAACGCGAAGTCAAAGTCCTGGAAGGAGCCACCGAAACTGGCAGGTACTTCTTCGTGGATGTCAGCGGAACCTACAACCAGCCGATTGGTCCACCGATTGCCCGTCAGACGAAGCCGGCTCCTGGTTCGCGAATGCTGGGAGTCATCCTGGGCATCGAAGACAAGGGCATCTATTTCATGAAGATGACCGGCCCGGACAAAACGGTGGCCGCTCAGGCAACGGCTCTGCGAAAATCGTTTGGTGCCGACGCGAAGAAAGAAAAGGAAGTCAAATTTGACTGACGTCCTTGATTCATCGCGTGGTGCCGGCTCCGGACCTGAGTCTGCTTCATTAAGGCGGTACTCGTACAGAATCTGCGAGACACGGAAGCAGCAGCGTCGGACGGAAGTCGCGCACGCGATGGCGGTCAGTAACCGATCGTTTTCAGCAGCCAGTTTGAAATTAAAGCGACGATCAGGACGGCTGAGAATGGTGTGTGCCACCTGACGAACGGTGGCTCCTGGCCTCGATCAATGTGCCTGATCGCCATCATCCGGTACGGAAACTGAATCAGCACGGCGACCATCAGGAGCCAGCCGATACGGTTGGCTGAAAATGATTCGATAACCCGGCCTGCCGCCAGGTAAATGAAACTGCGAGTAAGTCCGCAGCCGGGACAGTCAATTCCGAACAGGCTGCGACTGAAGCAGCTTTCAGGAAATGGAATTCCGGGTAGAAAGTAGAACTCGACGCGCTGATCGTTTCTTACCTGAAGCAGGAACATCAGCACGACGACGGTCGCATAAATAGCCAGCATCACACGATGGTGATTTCGTTGCTTCTGCTGGTCAGGCTCGACGACGTCCATTAAATCGATTCAGGCAGTGAAGGAATCTGGAAGACGTTTTCACATTCGGAGCAGTTTGCTTTCCGACCGGCGGCTTTTAACGGAACGCGATATTTCCGTTGGCACACCGGGCATTGAGCGACCAGTGTCGCTGGTTTCTCTTCGGCATCTGGCGAGATCTGCGGCGGTTCGGAGCTGTGTCTCGAAGCCACGCTGGTTGCAGTGTCGGCCTGTGTGTCGACAGCAGGTGCCGCGGAAAATGATTCCGGACGACCGCGTTCGGGAGATTGGACAGCGGTCACTGTTTCAGTGGCCGGTTTACCAGGACGCACGAGCGGAGCTGCGCCAGCCTGACGAGACTCGTCGATTATCATGCTTACGGGATCGAGTGGGAGTTCGTCTTCGTGCTCAGTAACCCATCTGGCGGCTTCGCCATTGAGTGGGCTTTTTACGTTGTAACTTTGATACGCCAGCATTTCGCCGATGCGACAGACGAGTGATTCCAGCGATTCGCCAGGGCTCCAGTGATCGCCGACACAGATTGCATGAGGTGCGATGTTTGGATGAAACACCGGAGTCAACATGCGGCACTGTGGTGGCGTACGCGGATAATTCCTCGGCAACAGAATTTCCACCGTGTGACTTTTTATGATCCGCATTTCACCGTCAACCTGTCGCAGGCTGCGCAGGCGGTACTCAATGTGGTAACGCTCAGGTGGATCACCATCGTACTGGAGTAACTTGAGTCTGGGATGACTCAAGGTGTATTCCTTCAGGCGTGCGTAGTCGGCAGTCAGTCGCCGCAGACGAACAGTGCTCATGGTGTGTTGTTCTCCAGCTGGCTGTCTGGAAGCTCAAGGTTGTCAGGTGCGAGTGGCAGCAACTCCTGAAACGAAATCGCAAATCCAAGTCCTTCCGCAAAACGTTTATCACGCGTCCAGGTATTGATACCAATCAGGTAGCCGTTTTCATCGTACAGTCCACCGCCACTGTTACCGGGATTGATGGCGGCACTTGTTTGGATGACGCGAAGTGTGGAGCCACCATATCTCTGCTGGCGAAGCTGTGAGACGTCGCCGCGAGTGAGAGTCCAGCCAAGGCCGTGGGGATTGCCAACCGCAAAGACGGGATCCCCCAGGGTGGCGTTCGGGACGGCATTCCACCAGGCAGCCAATGGCTTGTCGGAAGTCACAGCCGCTCGAATCAAAGCCAGGTCGATTCCGCCGCTTGCTACCCAGACGAGCTGCCCGACGACATTCGGTTGTCCGACAAGTTTGACTCGCAGGCTGTCGCCTTCGCCGGGTTCGGCAGGTTCGTCAGAATGATTACCAGGAAAATTCGAATCGACCACATGACGGTTCGTCACGATGAGCGCCGAACCGTTGGCAATACGAAGGATCACTCCCGATCCGATCGCGGAGCCCCAAAGGTTATCGATGCCCTGCTGAGTCTGAATCAGCACGTTTGCCATCATTGCCCGATTGAGATGTTCGGGCAGGGAATCCAGTGCGAACTGATCGGGCTCGAACTCATTGACGTTCATCGCGAGCTCCAGGCCAGGCACGCCTCCTATTTGAAAGAGCACAATCGCCCATCCCGCAAAGTCGGCGATACCCAGTAGAATGCCGCCAGCGGCCAGTCCGGCTCCACGACGCTTCAGCGAATGTTTACCGGCCAGGGCCAGTCCGCCCACAACGACGGCTAACAGTCCCGTCACAATTCCAAACAATGGAATACCGAGTAACGCCAGGACGAATGAAGCAACTGCCATGCGGTTCCAGCGGTCTGAACCCGCGGCGGGCCCGACCGGGATGGAGATTGCCGGACCACGATAAGTGCCCGGAATTCCCGGGGACATTGGGACGGCATTACGAACGTCTTCGTTTGTGATTTTCAGAAGTGGTTCTGAGTTGCCTCGATCGTCAGGCAGACTGCCTATGCTGCAATCGTAAGAGCCGCATCCGCGATTGGCGTCCCAGCACAACCAGTGTTGAACTTCGCCGCAATCTGAACACGCGAAAGTGTTTTCTGCGACGCATCCACCTTTTTGCGAATCGACAGCCACTTGCTCCGCAGTTCTTTTTTGTCTCCATCGCTCAGACTGACGTGTTCGTCTGAAAGCGTCTTCAGATCACCCGCGATGCTGTTGAGATCGGCGCTTGCTTTCTGGAGCTCCGCTTCCCAACCAGGCTTCAGCAGGTTCCACAGGCCGTAATGAGCGACCGTTCCTTCGCGGAGCATGGTTTGTTCCCAATGGCTGCGCTGCCCGGCCAGGAGATAGCCGAGCAGAAACAGACAACACCAGCCCAGTACGGTTGTTATCGCGCCCAGTGAAGATTCGCGACCAATCGGGTACTGAAGAGACGTGTCAGAAACTGTGGCGGTAGAAACTGCCGCAGAAGCTGTTGACTCGCGAGATGTTCGTGCGGGAGCAGCGTTTTCAGTCCCGCTCGCTGCTCGGGTTATCATTGAGTTACCGACCCAGTACTGCAGCATCAGCTCGGGCTTGCCGTCACGCCACTCGAACACGCCTTCAGTCCTGCGCACCGGATCAACAACAAACGCAACCTGACCGGCCCCGGAGAAGAAATTCTCCTGAATAAAGACGTCTCGATCAGAAAGGAAAATGCCAAAGTCCGGGTGCGAGTGGTACCAGCCGATAATTCTCAGGTCACTGTACTTCGTATCCATTTCCTGGTTGATCTGCGCCCACGATTCGTGAGTAAACGTCACCTCGGCGAGCTTACTGCTGGCATTGTCACAGCGAATGCGATTTGAAATGACCGCATAAGGACCGTTGTTGTCGCTTTCCCAGCGACCGACCAGAATGCCGCAGATTTCAAACGACGTGTCCTCAGCAGCGTGGGAAAGAATTTCCGCATGGACTTCCGGCTGGAAGAACAGCCGAAAGTCGGCTGCCATGCTGGCCGGAAATGTTCCGGACGACAGACTTTCCTTCGTGAGTTGCGTCACGTCGAGTTTTGTCATTGTCGCACTTTCATTGGTGCCAGATCGGTTATTGTCGAACAGGGGAGTCTGTCATTCCTGATGGCGCTCCTTCGCCATCTGCCCAAGAATCTGCTCACGATCGCCGGTGAATTCGTAGTGCTTCTGGTTCAGTCCCTCACGCCCGGTCAGAATATCCCACGGCGGCACTCCCAGTTCTGCGAGCGTGCAATCCAGAAGTGCTGGCTGGTCGCCGATCGTGTGGTACACGTTGGGACGTCGGTTCTCGCCACAGTCAGGGCAGCGTCCCTGGGACTCGTTGACTTTTCCCAGCGAAGCGTGAAGCGGCTCGGTTTTGTCACACGACAGGCACGTCAGCGACTCCAGCAGATCACTGTTCACCTCGATCACCGCCTGCGGACCAATGTCACGTCGAACGCGTTCGAGAAAATCGCCGACGCGGGTCTCAGCGACTTTCAGTGGAAGCTCTTCCACTGCTTCGAAAGATTCGTGTGCCGGACAATCTTCGAGTCGCGAATAATTGACGAGGTAACTCTGGTGCCACATTCCGTCAAAGACGAAACCCTGGCCGCTGAGCGTCTGCATGCCGTGAATCAGCTTGACCGCTTCCTGAGTCTGAATGCCAGCCACGACGGATGCCGTTGTCGGCGTGGTGGGGACCTTGCCCTGATCCATTTCTTCACGAGTCAGCAATGCACAGCTTCGTCGTGCTTCGAGCATCTTCCAGTCGATGTCACTCATGGTGCATTCGTAACACGGGCCGGTGGCCGCATTGAATACGCGAGCGACGCCATCAAGCCGTTCGATCGCTCCGTCAATCCAGACTTTTCCAACGCGAGCGGCTGATTGGTTGATGGACACTCGGGCTTCTCGATTATCGAGTCCGCCCAGAATCACGTCCGCCCAGCGGTACAGTCCCAGTCCCAGGTCGTGGACAATGTTGCCAACGAAAGACTGAGTGCGAAGCCCGGAGTAGATTTCTCTGGCCCGTTCCGCAGCGACGTCGGCCTTCATGCGTCCGCAGTCGGATTCACGATAAAGAATCGAGCGAGACAGATTCGATTTCTCGATCCGATCGAGGTCAGCGATAAAGACGTTTCCGACTCCGAGCAGCGCCAGGTTCTTCAGCAGTTCGTTGCCTAAAGCGCCGGCGCCGATTACCACCACACGGGCATTCGTCAGCCGGTTTTGATCCCACCAGCTGATCAGCTCGAAGCGGGAGAATCGACCGTCTTCTTTATCTTCTGTGGTCAGTCGAATTACGTCAGACATAACGCTGACCCGAGTTGGTCTGGCGGTGATTCTGACTTTGAAACGAACATGCAGGGAGACTTCCCGCCGTAATCTCTGGTTGCAACCTGAGAATGTCGCCGTTCGAGACGCCTGCATCGGCCAGGGTCTGTGTGTCCAGAAGTTGTCGACCGCTGGCCTTGTGATGGAACTTGTAACTCATCATCTGTCCGTCCGGACTGTGCCGCGGCAGTGTCATTCGGTCGACCAGAACGGCAATGACACGATTCACTTCCGACTCGGCGGGAACTTCCACCTGCTGCCGTTTGTTGCCCGTCGCATCCCAGACTTCGATCATGATATCCGGCATTGATTATTGCCTTGTCTGTTCAATTCTAAACATCCCGATCTAAACATCCCGACCGCAGACGCAGGCAGGCGACCAGGATTAGTTTCGACCAGGAGTCTGAACTTCCTGTGCCCAATAATCAAGTATTCAGCAATTCTGTACACACCGCTCTGAACAAGGAAAGAAGCTGAAGGGAATGACGGGTTGCTTCAGAAAGTCACTACTTTCTGAGTTCTGATGCAGCCGTATTTTCAGGCGGAGCCGTTGGACACTTGACCGCTAAGAGCGGCATTCTTATCGTTATTGGCGATTCGTAATGGCTTGTGCCTCGATGTATTAACCTTCGCTTATACTTCTTGTCGTTGATCCCGAATGTCGTTTCGCAATATCGAACTTTTCTGCGAAGTCGCAGAATGCCGCAGCTTTTCGAAGGCGGCGGACCGGCAGGGAGTTTCCCAGTCGACCGTCAGTCAGGCCGTTGCACACCTCGAAAAGCAACTCGGCATTGAGTTAATCGATCGCAGTCATCGACCGCTGGCGTTGACTGTGGTTGGGCAACACTACTTCGACGGATGTCGCGAGTTGTTACGTGGGTTCGAGCGTCTCGATACGGAAGTTCGGCAACTTGCGGGTTGTGTCGCAGGTCGGTTAAGGGTGGCGGCGATTTACTCGGTCGGGCTGCTGCAGATGGATTCGTACGTTCATTACTTTGAGCAGGCCTACCCGGACGTTGACTTACGCGTTGAATATGTCCACCCGGATCAGGTTTACGATCGGGTTCGATCAGATTCGGCTGAGATTGGGCTGGTGTCCTTTCCTGAGGAAACCTCGGAGTTCGCGGCAATTCCCTGGCAGGAACAACGAGTGGCTCTGATCGTTCATCCAGAACATCCGCTGGCGAAACGCGTCGCGGATGGCTACGATTCTGTCCCGGTTGAAGCGATCCAAGGTGAGGACTTCGTGAACTTTACGTCCGAGTTGAAGGTCAGAAATCAGCTCGATCGATGGTTGCGGGAGGCGGGAGTTTCGCCGAATGTGGTTCACGAATTTGACAACGTGGAGCAGGTGCGGCGTGCGGTTGAAGACGGTGTGGGAGTCGCGTTGCTTCCTGAAGCAACGGTGACCCGCAGCGTTGAAACGGGCACGCTCGTCAGTCTCAAACTGGAAAACGTCGAGTGGTTTCGACCCCTTGGTGTTATTCATAAGCGGTTTCGAAAGCTCAGTAACGCAGCAGACAGGTTTGTGGAGTTGCTTCACGAAGACCTGAACTTACTGCGGGACACTCGGCAGTCTTTCCGCGAGGGTCGTGCAGGAAATCGCGACCGCAAGCAGAATGCTTCGACCTGAATGTCGAAGTGCAGGGCGTGGCAATTTCTCTCGAACACACGAGAGTCGTCGCTCGTCACCCGGGTGAGCGTCTCATCGAAGAGATTCTCAGCCACCATGAGAGAAAACACAGAAGTATCGTTAGTCATAAAGCGAGAGTATTTCGATGACCGATCCGGCGCAGGTTTCGACCGATCAGCAGTATTTCAGTGACGCCCTTCGAAATGGACGGCTGCCCGCCAAACGCGGCCTGTACGACCCGAAGAACGAAAAGGAAAACTGTGGGGTTGGCTTTGTTGCGCACATTAAAGGTGAGCGATCTCGCCAGATCATCGACGATGCTGACCGCATGGCGTTGCACATGACGCACCGCGGCGCGTGTGGCTGCGAAGAAAACACCGGTGATGGTGCCGGCATGCTCACTGGCTTGCCGTACGAGCTGCTGGAAAAGGTGGCGAAGAGCGATCTCGGAGTCGACCTGCCGGAACGCGGTCAGTACGGAACCGGTATCGTCTTTATGCCGACCGACGAGGCCGAGCGGGAAGAATGTCGATCGATCGTCAACGCGATCATTGAAGAACGCGGCCAGAAACTGCTCGGCTGGCGAGAAGTGCCAATCGACCCGGAAGGCGCGAATGTGGGGCCGACGGCGGTGTTGTGCATGCCGAATTTTGAACAGCTCTTCATTGGGTCTGCCGACGGACTGGACGCTGATGCTTTTGAACGGGAACTGTTCATCATCCGCAAGTACTCCAGTCGCAGGATTCGCGTGGAAAGTGAACTCGACCAGAACCTGATGTTCTACATCAGCTCGCTGTCAACCAAGGTCATCATTTACAAGGGCATGCTGATGCCCGAACAGGTTACGCCTTTCTTTAAAGACCTGCAGGATCCGGATTACAAGTCGCATCTGGCGATGGTTCATTCGCGGTTTTCGACCAACACATTCCCGAGCTGGGACCGTGCTCAGCCGTGCCGATTCATGGCTCACAACGGCGAAATCAACACGTTGCGAGGTAACGCCAACTGGATGTTCGCCCGTCAGGGTGTCATGGAAAGCGATCTCTGGGGCGACGATATCCGCAAGCTCTGCCCGATCATCGAACCGGAATGTTCTGACTCCGGCAACTTCGATAACGCACTGGAGATGCTCTACCACTCCGGTCGCACGCTGCAGGAAGCCGTCATGATGATGGTGCCGGAAGCGTGGCAGAACCACCACTCGATGTCTGAAGAAAAGCGAGCGTTCTACGAGTACCACTCGGCACTGCAGGAACCGTGGGACGGACCGGCCTCGATTTCGTTTACCGACGGGCATTACATCGGAGCCTGTCTGGATCGCAACGGTCTGCGTCCCAGCCGGTTCTACGTCACGCATGATGATAAGGTCATCATGGCATCGGAAGTGGGCGTCATCGACGTCGATCCAAAGAACGTCAAGACGAAGGGGCGACTGCAGCCGGGGAAGATGTTCCTGGTCGACTTCGAAGAAGGTCGCATCATTGCGGACGAAGAGCTGAAAGCATCAGTGGCGTCAAAGCGTCCTTACAAGGCCTGGTTGAACGAGCAAAGCCTGCATCTGGATGAACTTCCGAAGCAGGAATCAGTAGCACTTTACGACGAGAATGAACTGCTTCGACGCATGCAGGCCTTCGGCTACACGTCGGAAACGATGCAGTTCATGCTGATGCCCATGTTGCGGGAATCGCGAGACCCGATTGGTTCGATGGGAAACGACGCCGCGCTGGCCTGTCTTTCCGACAAGCCGCGATTGCCCTACGAATATTTCAAGCAGCTTTTCGCGCAGGTAACCAATCCGCCCATCGACTCCATTCGAGAGGACATCATCATGTCTCTCGAATGCTACATCGGACCGGAAGGCAACCTGCTGGACTCAACTGCTGAGCAGGCTCACCGGCTATGTGTGCCGCATCCGATTCTGACGAACGAAGAACTCGCTGCCATTCGATCCCTCGATTATCGCGGCTGGAAAACTCAGACGATCGACATCACCTACCCTCGTTCGGAAGGTGCAGCGGGCCTTCGTCCGGCCATCGATCGAATCTGCGACGAAGTCACGCAGGCGATCAACGATGGCTTCAGTCTGGTTGTGCTCTCCGACCGCAACGTCAGTGCCGACCGGGTGCCTGTCAGTTCGTTGCTGGTAACCGGCGCCGTTCATCACTCGCTGGTTCGCCAGGAACTGCGAACCCGCATTGGACTTGTGCTGGAGTCGGGAGAGGCTCGTGAAGTCCATCATCTGTGTCTGCTGACCGGCTACGGCATCGACGCGGTCAATCCGTATCTGGCTTTCGAAGCACTCCGACAGGCTCGAATTGACGGGATGCTCGAAGAAAAATTCACCGACGAGAAGATTGTCTATACGTACCGGAAAGCCGTCGCCAAGGGCATGCTCAAGGTGATGGGTAAGATGGGCATCTCGACGCTGGCCTCTTACAAGGGGGCTCAGATTTTCGAAGCGGTCGGTCTGAACTCCGAAGTCGTTGAAAAGTGCTTCGTCGGAACGGCCAGTCGTATTGCCGGTGTCGGTTTCAACGTCCTTGCTGAAGAGGGCATCCGTCGGCATGAGATCGGATTCCCAACCAGGGAAACGCAGTCGCTGCCGGTGCTGCCAAACGACGGTCAGTTCCACTGGCGAAAAGAGGGTGAGGCTCACGCCTGGAATCCCCACACCATTGCCGAAATTCAGAATGCCGCCCGCAGCGGTGACAGGAACGCGTACAAGCGATTCAGCGAACTGGTCAACGACCACAATAACAAGGCTTGTTTCCTTAGAGGTCTGCTGAAGTTCAAGAAACGGGAATCGATCCCTCTGGAAGAAGTTGAATCCGCCAGCAGCATCGTGAAGCGATTCTGCACAGGCGCGATGAGTTATGGGTCGATTTCGGCCGAAGCACACGAGACGCTGGCTGTCGCCATGAACGTCATCGGTGGAAAGAGTAACACCGGCGAAGGTGGAGAAGACTATCAGCGATTCATTCCTTATGAGGCTCTTACGGAAGACCATGAGTCCGTCGTCACCAGCCTGAAACAATTCGATCAGGAAGCTGCCGAACGACGCACAAATGAGTATTCCAAGCGATCCTACATCAAGCAGGTGGCTTCGGGGCGATTCGGAGTGACCAGCTGGTACCTGACGAACGCCAGCGAGCTTCAGATTAAAATCGCTCAGGGTGCCAAGCCAGGCGAAGGTGGAGAACTGCCAGGTCATAAGGTCGACAAGATCATCGCCGCTACGCGTCACTCGACGCCGGGCGTTGGTCTGATCAGCCCTCCACCTCATCATGACATTTATTCCATCGAAGACCTGTCGCAGCTGATCTTCGATCTGAAGAACGCCAACCCAGGTGCCGCTGTCAGCGTGAAGCTGGTCTCCGAAGTCGGAGTCGGCACGATCGCTGCCGGAGTTGCCAAAGGGCATGCGGACAAAATTCTCATCGCTGGCGCAGACGGTGGAACCGGGGCGTCGCCGCTGACCAGTATCAAGAACGCTGGGCTGCCGTGGGAACTGGGGATCGCTGAAACTCACCAGGTCCTCGTCATGAACGACCTGCGAAGTCGCGTCCGGCTCGAAACCGACGGCCAGATCAAGACTGGTCGCGACCTCGTTGTCGCCGCGTTGCTGGGGGCGGAAGAGTTTGGCTTCGCCACCGCCCCGCTCATCACGCTGGGCTGCATCATGATGCGGAAATGCCATCTCAATACCTGCCCGGTGGGTATCGCGACACAGGATCCGGAGCTTCGTCGGAAGTTTGCCGGCAAGCCGGAACACGTCATCAACTACCTGTTCATGGTGGCGGAAGAAGCTCGCGAAATCATGGCGGAACTGGGCTTCCGCACGATCAACGAAATGGTCGGCCACGTGGAAGCTCTGGAGATCGACGACGCGGTTGATCACTGGAAGGCCAAGGGCCTGGACCTGACGCCGATTCTCACGCCAGCCGTGAAGCCTCACGAAAACGTCGGCACCTACTGCACGGTTTCACAGAATCACGGTCTGGAAGAAGTCCTCGATAACGAGCTGATTAAAAAGGCCTGGGGGGCGATCCATGAAGGCACACCCGTTCGATTCGATATGGAAATTCAGAATATCGACCGAGCCTTCGGGACCATGCTCAGCCACGAAGTCTCGAAGCATCACGGCGAGCACGGACTGCCAGGCGACACCATTCACATCGATATTAAAGGCTCGGCCGGACAGAGTCTGGGAGCGTGGCTGACTTCCGGAGTGACGCTCGAACTGGAAGGCGATGCCAACGATTACGTGGGCAAGGGGCTGTCCGGCGGACGGATCATCATTTATCCGCCGAAAGAATCCACGTTCGCACCGGAAGAGAATATCATCATTGGCAACGTCGCTCTCTACGGAGCCACTGAAGGTGAAGTCTTCTTCCGCGGAATGGCTGCCGAACGATTCTGTGTCCGCAACTCGGGAGCCCGTGCCGTTGTTGAAGGTGTCGGCGATCACGGACTCGAATACATGACCGGCGGTCTGGTCGCGATCATCGGGGAGACCGGGCGCAACCTCGGTGCTGGCATGTCCGGAGGCATCGC
>JABMPE010000672.1 GCA_013203845.1 Rhodopirellula sp.
AAGAAAAGCCAGCAACCCTTTGAGGTTACTGGCTTTATGAAAGTGGGCGGAGCCGGAATTGAACCGGCGACACCAGGATTTTCAATCCTGTGCTCTACCAACTGAGCTATCCGCCCCTCTTGATTTTGTCGGCAACTATTGGTGATTTGCCGGATTTCAGTGAGTCTGCAACGAAGTTCAGTTCCTGACACTCGCCGAAACGGCGTATCAGGATGACATGCTCGGCACAATCTCCAAGCTGTCAAACGACTTGCGTCGATTACTCCTGTTCTGAAGACGCGAAACTCTAGCCGATGGTCTGCGGCCATGCAACACTCGACGCGGCAACTTTCGGGACCTGCTCATAGTCAGTGGACTGGTTCTTCGAGCAGTGTCGACCGTACCGGTTTTTCTATTAACCGTCGGCGGTCAAACTGCTGATTAGTCCGAGCCACTTTCGGAAGTCTGCAGGATCTCCAGGACGGAGTCACGAAGGTGGCCGTTGACTGACAGGCCGTTTCCGGAGTGAATCGTGACCTCTCCGTTAAAGTCAACAAAGTGGCCACCGGCTTCCTGCATGATCGGAACGAGGGCGGCACAGTCCCACGGGTTGAGCAGTGGATCGACCATCAGATCGGCGCGGCCAGTGGCGACCAGAATGTGGCCGTAGCAGTCGCCCCAGCCTCGGCTGATGGCTGTCGAATCACACAGCTTGTCGAAGGCGGCCTGGCGTCCGACTCGGCGCCAGCCTTGAATCGTCGTTGTACAGAAAACGGCTTCGTCAATCTTCTTCACAGCCGATGCCCGAGCTGGTCGGCGGCTATCACCAATCTGCCACCAGGCACCGAGTCCTTCTGCTGCGAAGACGACTTCATTCAGGGCCGGAAAGCAACACAGGCCCAGCGTCTGTTTATGGTCGTATTCCAATCCGATCAGCGTACCAAATAGCGGGACACCGTGGATAAAAGATTTCGTTCCGTCGACGGGATCAAGAACCCAGCGCCAGCCGCTTGTGCCACGTTTCTCTTCGAACTCTTCGCCAAGAATTCCGTCGTTGGGATATTGAATTGTGATCAGACGGCGGAGCAACTCTTCGGCGCCGCGATCAGCGGCTGTCACCGGCGATGCATCACGCTTCCGTTCTACGGCCAGTTCCGGAGACTGGTAGTGACACATGATGAATTCAGCGGCTTCTTTGGCTGCGTTCAAGGTGAAATCGAGTCGCGATGGCAATTCAAGGGCAGGTTTGGCGGGCATAAGCGAAACGCGACGATCCGTTACAGGAGTGTTCAATCAGGAAGTCTGAAAATCGTCGACGAGGTGGTCTCTGAAACTCGACGCGACAATTACGGCAGCTGGAGATCATCGCACGGAGTTGACGGATGAGCAATCAACCGGGTACTGCTAATGTTTCCGCACGTGAACCACTCGAAAGAAGGGCCGCCGCTCTCCAGGATGCCGATTCCACGCCAGCTGCCGTGGAGGTACAGAATCGGACACCGCAACGAGAGCGGCGGCTTTACCAGCCGACCTTTCGGCAAGTAACTGGAGTCACCAGGAGCCAATAAAACAACTCGCCCATCCGGTTTCCGAATGAGCGAGTGTTTGTGTTGTCGCAAGGTCTTGTTACTCAGTAGCCGGTCGCTGGGGGCGTCCGCCAGCGTCACCCCCTGGACGTCGACCACCAGCCCCACCGGGACGACCTCCACCACCCTGCGTGCCGCCTCGACCACCAAAGCTAAAGAGTGCTCGTCGATCGACTTCGAATGGTTTGCCTTTCAGTTCTTCGAACTGCTTTTTCTGGTCGACGGAAAGCACCGCCAAGGCTTTCTCGTCACTCTTTTTACGGGCTTCTTCCATCTTCTCCCGCATGCCCTCGAATCCACCAGCGCCGCCACCAGCAGTTCGCAATTCTTCGAACATTTTCTGGCGATCTTCGTCGGCCGCTTTCAGAGCGTCTTCAACACCCTTTTTCTGGTCTGAAGTCAGCTTGAGCTTCTGGGCAACATCGTCATTCGTCAACGCTCGGATACCCATCAGTTGCAGAGCGATCTCATCCAGGCGTTTTGACTGAGCTTCACTCAGGAATTCGGCCAGACCTTTTTCGGATACCTTGACCAGTTCTGCTCGCTTTTTGCCCAGTTCCTCGAATTTCGTTCGACGATCTTCTTCGGACAGGCTGCGGAAATCGATCCCCGTAAAAAGTTCTCTGGAGTCCGTCCGGAAATCTTCAGTGAGTTTAGAGACGAAGAACAATTCGTCCTCACCGAGTTTCAATTCTTCCTGGATTGGCTTGGCAGCGATCAGTGTGAGCTTATCAATGCCACCGCCAGGTCCTCGACCACCACCGGAAAACCCGCCACCAGGGAATCCACCACCGGGGAATCTGCCACCTCGCTGCCCACGACCGCCCTGGTCGCCGCCTCGCGGTCGCCCCTGGCCTTGTCCTTGCTGAGCACTACGCTCTCGACCTGCACCATTACGTCCCTGCGGCTGCTCCTGCTCCTGAGCCTGTGTCACGGTCGTCAGCGCCATCGCGAGCGCCAGCCCGACGCTGGAGAGTTTCAGAATACGTTTCATTCCCCGGTTCCTTCGAAAAGTCGATTGCCAAGACGATATAAGGGAAAAGGCACAGCCGAACTGATTCGGCAGCCCTTTCAGTGAACCTAGGAAAGTGACACCAGAAACGCGAGGCCTGATGTCTTGTAGCGTTCTGAATCGTCAGAAGAGTTTTCAACCCATCGATCCCGTATTGTCTCAATGAGTTTCGACCTTGCTGTGCTGAACAACCGATTGACTCCCGGATGTACTGAAAAAACGGAGGGCGCATCCACACCGAAAGTTGACAGTTTTCTGCCCGGACTCGAACAAGCAGCTGCGTTCTCATCGGATCTCCAGAACCACGAACGAGAGCATGCCTGATGTTCATACCTGAACGAAAATTATGGTGGTGACCGCTCTTCTTCGGCAATCCGGGGCAGGAACTGTGGATTTTCTGTCCGAGCTTACGGTTAATCCCGTTTGCTTTCGTCACGTCGCGAAGTCACATTGGTCTCATGGAAGACGAGGTTGTCAACAAGCTGGTGACCGGTGGTGCTGCCGCCGTGGCGGAACTTTTTTCCGAATTTCAGCCCCGGCTGGAGCGCATGGTTGAGTTCCGTCTGGATAAGCGTCTGCGCGGGCGAGTTGATTCATCAGACATCATTCAGGAAGCGTACATCGAGATTTCGCGTCGAATCAGCGACTACACCTCTAACCCAACCGTTGCGTTTTACGTATGGGTACGACAGATCACATGGCAGACTCTGGTGTCGGTGCATCGACGCCATCTGGGCCAGAAACGGCACCCCAATATGGAGGTGCGTCTCAATCGGGAAAGACCCAACGAAACGACATTTTCAATTGCCGATGCACTGGTGGCACAACTGACTTCTCCCAGTGGAGCAGCTCGACGGAGGGAGGATTACGACCAGCTGCGGAACGCTCTGGCGACGATGGACGACACCGATCGTGAAGTCCTGGCGCTCAGGCATTTCGAACAGCTCGGAAACAACGAAGTCGCTGAAGTTCTGGAGATCAGCCGAACCGCCGCCAGCAACCGCTATGTGCGAGCGATCAAGCGGCTGGGAGATGTGCTGGCTTCGCTGCCTCATTTTCAGGAGCCGGAATCGTGACTGACACGACTTCTGACAGAAATCCCGTCGACGTTCTGGCTGACGAGTTTGCTGCACGGCTCCGCGACGGTGCGGATCCCTCGATCGGCGAGTACGTTGCCAGACACCCCCATCTGGCTGACGAAATTCGTGCAACGTTCCCATCAATCGCCATGATGGAGAAGCTCAGCCGGAAGGAGCACACGGAGCGGAAATTCGACCGTCAGACAAGCCGGCTGGCCGGACACGCCACTGAAACGCTGGGCGACTTTCAGATCGTTCGTGAGATCGGTCGTGGCGGCATGGGAGTTGTCTATGAAGCCGTCGAAAAGTCTCTCAAGCGGCGAGTCGCGTTAAAAGTTCTGGGGCCCAATATTGCCGGCTCACCAAAACAAATTCAGCGATTCATTCGCGAGGCCGAAGCGGCGGCGCGACTGCACCATACGAACATCGTTCCGGTTTACGGCATTGGTGAGGAAAACGATCTTCACTTCTTCGCCATGCAGTTCATTGATGGTGTCCCGCTGAGTGATGTCATTCACTCGGTGAGCGGTCGCCCGGCGAATCGATCGGCTTCCACCGCATCAGCCTGTGGATCATTGGCCGACAGATTGCTCGCGCCAGTGACCGATGGCGAATCACTGTTGAACAACCAGAATGACGATGAACCCGGAAACCTGACACGTCAGTTTAACGCTGCCAGAGCAGCTCGAGCCCTTCTAAGCGGTACGTTAAAAGACCGACCGCTGATGACCGAAGGCGATTCATCGTCCGGGCAAGTGGCCGATGGAGATTTTCCAGGCCCAGACACCACCGGCTCAGACACTATCGGCTCAGACACCACCGACGAAAGTCGCCAGCGTCGAGCGGATCCTTCAACGATTGAGTCGTGCAGTGCGTTAACCGGCATCGAGAACAAGCTGCCGGAAATTTCCACGCGGTACTGGCGGAGTATCGCGAGGATCGGTTCTGAAATCGCCGATGCCCTGCATTACTCACATCAGCACGGAGTTCTGCATCGAGACATCAAACCGTCGAATCTGCTTCTGGACCACCAGGGCGTCGTCTGGGTAACCGACTTTGGCCTGGCTCGCCACGAGGATCAGGATGGGATCACAAACACTGGCGATATCGTAGGCACATTGCGGTACATGGCTCCGGAACAGTTCAACGGCGATTCCAACACACGCAGCGACATCTACAGTCTCGGACTGACACTCTACGAACTGCTGACGCTACGTCCTGCCTTTGAAGAATCGCGACACGGTCCTTTGATTGCACAGAAGACCAACTCGATGCCACCCGCTCCGCGTTCGATTAACGCCGCTATCCCCCGTGATCTGGAAACGATCACTCAGAAAGCGTGCGCGACAAATCCTGCTGACCGCTACGCCACTGCCGGTGAACTGGCTAACGATTTGCGGAGATTCCTCGAAGACCGCCCGGTGCTGGCTCGACGGGCCACGGTGGCCGAGCAGTTTTTGAGATGGTCCCGGCGGAACCCGGTCGTGGCCACTCTCAGCGGAGCCACCGTTACGTTGCTGGCAACCGTGGCGGTTGTCTTTGCGGTCGGTCAGTATCGAACGGCAGCCGCTCTGGAAATTGTTGAGCAACAGAAAACGCAACTCGAACAACGACAGACACAGCTCGACCAGTCGCTGATTGCTGAGCGAAAGGCCTCGCAGACTGGACGGGAAGAATACGCACGCGCCGAAAAGAATCTGCAGCTTGCTGTGACCGCCTTCGACTCGATTATCAAGAACGTTGCGTCACGCGGCATGCCTCAATCATTGACACTGAGCCTCGGAGACGAGGAGCCGAGAGACGGGGAACCGCACTTTTACGACACGGTCCTGACCGCAGCTGATGCCGATCTACTGGAAGCACTGCTGAAGTTTTTTGATGACTTCGCCAGCCAGAATCCGACCGATCTCAGAGCACAATCCGCCAACGCTCGAAAACGAGTTGGAGACATTCAACAGCGGCTGGGCCGTTTCGAAGAGGCAGAAGCTACGTATCGTCAGTCGCTCGCCGCATTTGAAACTCTTTCACGCCAGAATCCCAAAGACCTGCAGTTAGTCATTGCACAAGCTCGAATCCAGAACGAAATCGCCATCGCGGCGAGTCGGCGCGGAGCCATGTGGGGAGCTGTTAACGAACACAATCGTGCGAAACAGCTTCTGCAGGAAACGGACGGCGTCATGGACACGGCGAGCGGCAAACTGGAACTCGCCCGAACGCTGGGGCTGCTCACAACGATTGGATCTCGATCCGGCATGTCTGCATTGATGTCGCTCGCCAGAAACGACTCTCCTGATGGCAAACCGTTTCCCAACGGACGGGCAGTTTCTGACGGACGCTCACGTGGCGACGGGCGACGCGATAATGGCAGACAGCCCGGTGATCGATCTGAAAATGACCAGAAAACTGACAACCGTCCCGACGGCAATGGAGTCAACGATAATCAGTCGGGAGGCGGACGTTCCAGCGCTGAACGGCGAAGTCCGGGACCGGGAGGGAATCCGCGAGGCAGTTTGCGAAGCTGGAACGAAATATTTCTCAAAACCAGCGACCAGTCACTGGCCTTGCTGAATGAATTGCTGGCTGATGAACCTTCGCGTCCTGAGTACCGCCTGGCTTTGGCTGTCGCCTGGCGGAACCGTGTGACGGTCGCCAGGTTCATCAATGACGCTCAGATGGGGAGCGAGGCAATAACGACGGCGATTCAGCATCTGGAAGAACTCGCCAGAGACTTTCCCGACGATCCCGTCTACCGGTTTGAACTGGCTGATACGTTATGTTTGCGAGCCACACGGAACGACGACAACGATCCGACGGCGGAACAACTGCAACGCGTCAATCGCGCCATTGTGCTGTGCGAAGACCTGATCGAAAACTATCCCAACGTGACCGAATATCAGGCACTGATGGGCACTTCGCTGAGCCGCATGGGCATCCTGCTTCAGCGGCAGGAAAGCTATGGACTTGCGGCAGACTGTTTTCATCAGGCGCTTGACTTTCAACAGTCGCTCGCCGAACGCTTCTCGACCGTCTCGCTCTACCAGATTGCCTACCTGCAGACATTGTGGGGGTTGTCAGAGATCAGTGCCGCTCAGCAGAATTCAGTCGGCGCCGTCGGTTACCTGGATGCCGCTATCGAACGATTGCAATTCCTGACCAGCGCTGCCCCTGGAAACCGGATGCTCGACCGTTATCTAGAAAAACTGCGCAGACGCCGTCACGAGATGGCGCAGCCATCCAGCTCCGCGAATCCTCCGGCTTGATCCCGCAGCCATTCACTCGCAGCCACCGCTGATCAGGGATTGTTGTAAGTCGTTGCGGAAGCCTGTTTTCCGGTACGAAACGGACGACTGATGTCGGGCTGACATTTTCCGGATTGGCAGTAGCCAGCGAGTCTGACGGCGTGTTGGCCTTGCGAAAACGCGAGTACATTGCAGCAACACGATCGCAACTCTCTCTCTGAGAATGAGTTATGGCGAATCGTCAAACGAGGAGATGTTGCCTGACGACATCAGAGGTTTTTCATTTGGCACAGTCGAAAAAGACGCAACACGTTTGGTATCAAGTGGTTGAGGTCAACTCTGCAAGGGTGCGTAAAACTTCTGGAACACTGTGTGCGATTAGTACCTTTCAGTTCAGAAACCTTTACTCGCGGCTTTCAGCCTAACCTTCGGAGAAACATCAGATGGCAAATCAGCAAAACCGTTCAGGCCGTTTCCGTATCACTCGTCTTGAAGACCGTATCGTTCCAAGTGCGATGTGGTGGTGCTATGACGGTGAGGATGACAATTGCAATGGGAGCAGCCGAAAAGACGGTAGCGACAAATGCGGTTCTTCGAAGCACGGCAGCAGCAAGCACGGCTCTTCCAAGAAGAGCGGCAGGAGCAAGAAGGACGGTAGCAGCAAGCTCGGTTCGTCTAAGA
>JABMPE010000673.1 GCA_013203845.1 Rhodopirellula sp.
GAAACCGCAGGCCATGACCGCGGCCAACGACTGGACGAAGGAGATGATGACCAAAGGGTATCCGCAACTGCAGCAGCTTTATGGAATGTTCGGAGCGAAAGACAACGTCTACTGCCGACCGCTGCTTTATTTTCCTCACAACTACAACTACGTGTCGCGCGCCACAATGTACTCGTGGTTTAACAAACATCTGAACCTGGGCCTCGAAGAACCAGTTGTCGAAGAAGACTTCGAGATGCTGACGGCTGCAGAAAACAGCGTGTGGGATGCCAGGCATCCGCAGCCGAAAGGCGGCGACGATTACGAACGCTCGTTGCTGAAACAACTGGCGACTGTTTCGGACCAACAGATCGAGGCATTGACTCCGCAGGACGACGACTCACTGCAGAAGTACCGCGAAGTTGTCGGCGGAGCATTTCAAACCATCATTGGGCGAGGCGTGCCCGCCTACGACGACATCAAAAGAAAGAAAGTCGACAAGCAGAAACGCAACGGCTTCCTTTACTTTGAAGACATCGTTCGACTCGACCCGGCGAGCGAAGAACTGCCCGTTATTTCGTTGTTCCCTACCGGAACAAAATGGAACGGCGACGTCGTGATCTGGATCGACGGTCAAGGCAAGCAGGGTCTCTTCACGGAGTCAGGCGACGCTCGCAACGAAGTCGTCCGACTGCTCGATGGCGGAGCCTCAGTGGTGTCGGCAGACCTGTTTGGGCAGGGCGAGTTCCTGGGCAGTGGCGAGCCACTCACTCAGCAGCAGGTCGTTGCTAACCCACGCGAGGCCGCGGCTTATACCTATTGCTACAACGACACACTTTTCGTCCGACGCGTCCACGACGTGCTGACACTGATCTCGTGGGTCGGCAACGACGAGCACGAACCCAAACGACTCAACCTGATCGGTACAGGTGGCGCAGGTCCGATCGCTGCCGCTGCCCGCACAGTCGCTGGCCATGCGGTTAACAAGCTGGCCATCGACACCAGGAGATTTCGTTTCGCAGACCTGACCAGCTATCGACATCCGGATTTCATGGTCGGCGCCGTTAAATATGGAGACCTGCCAGCACTGCTCGCTCTTTCTGCTCCACACCCGCTGTGGATTGGCGGCGAAGCGGGAGTTACACCAGAAGTCGTGAAGGCGGCGTACGCGGCAGCCGATGCGAAAAACGCCGTGCAGTCCTCAGACCAGCAGAACTCGGTCGATGCGGCAGTCGTCTGGCTGCTGGAAAAGTAGCAGACGGGGACGAGCGCAACGCTGTTTCCGTCAAACAGACAGGATATGACAAACTCAGCGCAGGCATGCCAGTTTGGGAATCGTCAGCTCAATTTCCGATGGCACGCCTGCGCTGCGCCTGACGGTGTCCTACAGCTCGTGATCTCGTGATGAGGTGATGAATCCTCACAGCGTATCGATAAATGCACGCATCTCGGCTTCCGCGTGAGAATCGCCGACTCGTTGTGCCGCGGCGACGCCCAGCAGCAGGACCTCGCGAGCTTCGTCGGTTTCGTCCAGCCGGTTGAGAATCTGTCCCCGCTGAAACCAGGCCGATACATGGTCCGGGTTGGAGAGGCAAAGGTTCTTCAGGCGTTCGGCTGCGGCTTCATTGTTTCCTTCGCTGGCGCAGGCCATCGCCACGGAGTACTGCAGGAACTCGTCTGCAGGATTGACGTCGAGCATCAATTGGAGCTGTTCGCGGCTGGGCATCTGGGCCACTTCTACCGGTTGTCCGGAGTCGCTTTCAAAAAAGTCCTGCTTCAGTCGAATTTCCATCGTGTCGAAAAAAAGCCGACACGATTCGAGACGTCCCGGATTTTGACGGCTGCCTGAACCAGTGCAAGTGCATCCCACCACTGAATTCGCAAGTGTGCTCGCCCCCGCACGGGCTTCTTGAGCGAAGTTGCCGGGGCTTCAGCGTAATTCCGGCATTCGCATTGCCTGACCGCCACAGTCGGTCGTGAGCCGATTGTCATTCCGCGCAGGCCGGTTGTGCGTATCACCGTGCGAGGCTTCAAGCGGCGGCCTGTCGATGGCCGATCCACCAGGTCGCGGAGGAGTAGACGGAGATCGCGGCTGACCCCGGTGAAGGATCACCAGTTTCCGGGTCGGAGTCCGAGCATCGCCCTGCAACCGATACGCCATCATATGATTAACCGCATTTTCCAACTCAGCCTCTGTGCCATTGTCCTTACGCTTTCAACCCTCTCTGCTCAGGCAGAGTCGGTTCGCGAAACGGCGGTGGTCAAAGCAATCCGTCGTGCCCAATCGGCTGTGGCCAATATCCACAGCGAGAAAACAGCCGATGATTCCGGTTCTCTGTTTTCATCGAATCAGGGACGCAAGATCAACGGCATGGGCACGGGCGTCATCATTGACGAACGCGGCTACATCGTGACCAACCATCATGTGGTCGACGGCGTCGATTCTCTGCGAGTCACCACGTTCGACGGCTCTGCTTATACCGCTCATGTTGTTTCCTTCGACCGGAAGCACGACCTGGCGGTCATTAAGATCAATCCGACGCGTTCGCTTAACGTAATGCCGCTGGGCACTTCGTCGGACCTCATGCTGGGTGAATCGGTGATCGCCGTCGGCAACGCCTACGGCTATGAGAACACCATGACCACCGGCATCATCAGCCAGTTGTCACGGGATGTCGAAGTCAACGAAAAGCAGTCTTATCGCAACCTGATCCAGACGGACGCCAGTATCAATCCCGGCAACAGCGGCGGACCACTGATCAATCTCGACGGCGAAGTCATTGGCATCAACGTGGCGATCCGAGCCGGAGCCCAACGGATCGGCTTTGCGATTCCCATCGACGACGCCCGTAAGATCATCGCTGAACTTCTGAATGTCGAAAAGCTGAGCCAGACCTGGCATGGTCTTGTCGCCACTGACGTCAAGTCATCCGGTGATCGCCAACTGATTGTCGAAACCACGCTTCCCGACAGCCCTGCTGCGAAAGCTGGACTGCAACCGGGAGACGTGATCGTTACTGCGGGCTCGACAAAAATCGCCGACGCTGCCGACTTTGAACGAGCCTGCCTCGGTAAGAAGCCGGGTGAGTCTTTGAAGCTTTCCGTGCAGAGAACCGGCGAAAAGCAGGAACTCGCGATGACCGTTGGCAATGCCGCCGAACGGCCAGCATCGACCTTTGGAACCATTGTCCGCGCCAACAACAGTTCGGACGATGGAACGAACGACACGCTTTATCGAATGTTCGGCGTTCGTCTGAGTGAACTCGCCTCGAACGAACGATCGCTGGTCGGCCCACGATACCGGGGTGGCATGAGAGTCATCCAGGTTCGCGACGGTGGACCAGCCGCTCTGAACGGCATCCAGCAGGGCGACATCCTGGTGGGTCTGCATCTCTGGGAATCGATCACCTTCGAAAACGTGAAGTACGTGATCGATCACCCGCAGTTAAATACGTTCTCGCCGCTGAAGTTCTATGTACTCCGTGGCGAAGAAACGCTGTGGGGACATTTGCCCGTCGGCAGCTTCCGCTAAGAAACGAAACGTAAGACGACGACAATTCGAAGCGTGAGCGAGGACCTTCTGAAATCCTTGCTCACGCTTTTTGAATTTGGGCGGTTGCCGCAGGACGTGACAATCGCAGCGCAGGCACATTGGATGGATTTACTCCGCAGAAACTCGCAGGCGACATTCCACGGGCAGATGATCCGAGTATCCATTGCCAAAGAATCGAGGTCCGAGATAACTCCGTGACGGACGTGGAATGGAACCCGGCGTCTTCGACACAAACATCTGGTAGTCCGCTTTAACTCTTTGCGTGGAATCTCGCACCCAGTTCACGCCCTGATCGTCCAGCATGCCCGGTGACAGAATAATGTGGTCGAGCACGTCCCACTTATTCTGATACACGTAAGTTCCGGCGTCCTTTTCCTGATGAAACTTCCACATGGAGTTAAACAGAACTCCTGGCCGCAGTTCATCCGGATTTCCCCAGGTGCGAAGTGCCTTGCTGACAGACGGGTCAGACGGCGTGTCATTCAGGTCGCCAAGAATCGCCACGTCGACCGCCGGATCACTCTTCAGAAGCTGGTCGATTCGACGACGCAAAACGGATGCCACTTCAATCCGATTTGCATCCGGATTTCGCCGTGACGGCCAGTGGTTGACGAAGACGAAGAACGGCTTGCTATCGACAGTGAACTCGGCTTCGAGGATATCACGGGTCGCGAACTTCTCGACGCGATGAATTCGTGAGCGATCGAGCTTCACCGTCTTCGAATCGTAAAGCAAGGCACAGTCAATGCCGCGGTAGCTTGGTGAATCCTCGTGGACGATTCTGTAATCACGGCCAGTCTTCTTCAGGTGCTTAACCAGCATCCCCAGAACAGTCCGGTTTTCAATCTCGCAAAGACCAAGCACGTCTGGCCCGCGTCCGGAATTCATGTCACCGATGACGCGCGCCAGATTCGTCAGCTTCAGCTCCAGCCGAGTCTCGGTCCACGCCTTGGGTTCTCCGGGAGTAAACTCCTCGTCCCCTTCCGTCTTCGGATCGTCAATCGTGTCGAAGAGGTTCTCGACGTTCCAGAAGGCAAGCCCAATGTCCTCGGCGGCTGAAAGTGGCATCGCGAACAACACGCTCATAACAAACGCCACAAGCAGTGGATTGCAGATGGCATCGAGCATGCAAAGTTCCTCGTTGGCGATTCGCGGCATCGCTACGTCCCATCACGAAAACGCCCCGAAGGCTGGCCTCGGGGCGAGTTCGGTTTACATACTAAATCTCTAATCGCTATTTGAAGACCGCGTGATCCGGATTACCTTTCGCATCAATGTAGGCAATCAGGTCGAGAACCTCTTCGACGGTCATCGTGTTGAGCAGCTTGGCCGGCATCAGCGAGATCGGCGAGGGCTGAATGATGTCGATGTCGTCTTTCGCAATAACGATCGGTTCGCAGTTTTCGATGCCCAGCGGGTTCGGCATCAGCGTGACCGACTTGTCGTCTTCAGCGACCTTCATTCCGGTGAATTGTTTGCCGGCGTCTGTGACGACGACCCAGCCCTGGAACTTTTTGTCGATCTCCTTTGACGGATCGATGATCGATTTCAGAACGTGCAGCCGATCCTTCTTGGCTTCGAGCTTTGCCAGATCCGGTCCAACTCGACCACCCACCTCATTCATCTGGTGGCAGGCGAAACAGGCAACTGCCGTGAAGAGTTTCTTGCCGTTTGAAAACGATCGGCTCTTCATGCTGGTCACCTTGTCCGACAATTCTTCGAACTTCCAGTCGCGAACGAAGGGGCGAACCTCACCAATTTCCGTGGGTTCAGCAATCGGATTCTTTGCGAGATAGGCATCCACATCCGAGACGACATGCATGACGCCGGCCATCGTTCGCCAGTGGCCAGGGAAGGTACAGACATAGGGGTAATCGCCGCTCTGACTTGGAGCGACAATGACCAGACGCTCTGTTTCCCCGGCCTGAAGCAGCTTTGTCGCGTGGAGAATCTCTTTGGAATCCGGTACGAAACCTCTGGCGAAGGCATCGGGCGACGTCGCCATCAGCTCGCCGGCCTGGACGACTTCCATCATTTTTCCAGGAGTCGTCACCAGCAGGTTGTGCGGCATGATGTCGGTGTTCTCAAGAACCAGCTCGAACGGTTTGCCGGCCTGTACCACGATCTCGGGTCGGTCGTACCGCATGCGATGCGGCACCGTCCGGATCGTGATGATGCGAACGCCCAGATCGCCGATTTCGGCTTTAATCAACTTTGCCTTCTCAGCGGGAAGCAGCGAGGCCAGATCATTGGCCAGCTGCAGCGATGTTCGGACACCGATTGTGGCTCGTTCGGTGGCGTCGACCCCTTTCACATAAGAGACCAGCGAATCGACCAGCGGAGCGATCGCCGCCTCGTCCTTCAACCAGCGGGAGCGAGGGATGCGTTGGATGCCTCGTGCTGAAGCCGTCCTTGCAACGCCCTGCTGAATGAAGGTGGAAAGTGTGGCAAAGGTTTCCGCATCATGTCCCGGCACGTAGGTAATCGCGTTGATCGCTGCTCGCTGAATTGCGCCTGCCGAATTCGAACCGAGTTCGAATGTTGCCACCTCTGCCGGCGCAGGATTGTTTCTGGCCTGGAATGCTTCCTTCCGGGAAGAATCAAGGACGGTCAACCAGAACCCGTCCAGACGATCGGCGTATGTGCCGTTGTTTTCACTTCGATTCCAGACGCGGATCGACTCGATCGACATTTCACGACCAAGGTCCAGTTCCCACCACGGATCCCGTGAGTTTTCATCCGTGTGAGTCTGCCCGCCCTTGGCGTAAGTTCCGTCTTTATTGCCGTCGATGGCTCGCTGTGCTTCGCCACCGTACGCCGTGTTCGACTGTCTTGCTTTGCCACGTCGTGCTACGTTCTGACCACCGACCATCACTTCGACTTCGGCCAGCGTCAGGACGCGCTTCTTTCCGGGCAGAGCGATTCTCAGATACCGACCGACGGTGCCTTTTTCCCTGGCGGCCGCTGCGGCCAGTTCATCGGGAAGACCATGCAGCAGTGGCTCAATCTTTGTATGTAACTGCGCTCGAAGTTGAGCATCCGGAATGATCTGCACGGCATCGAGGAAGTCGCGAAGTGAGCGTGATGAACTCAGGGCGAGACTCCAGACTTTCTCCACTGACTGATCGGCAGACACGAGAGCCACATAACCAATGCGTCGTGTGATGGGGCGTTTGGCCGATTTCGTCCACTCTTCGAATCGGGCTCGTGCCCCGACAATTTCAGAAGGCTCGCGACGACTGAGCAGCAACACCAGGTCGTAAATCACCTGCTCGGCACCGGCGATGTCGTTGCGGTCGACGTACTCGATCGCGCCGGTAAGCTCAGCCAGCTCATTGGAATTCTTCGCCCTGGCGAGCCCGGTCAGAGCCTCGCTGCGCTGCTGTTCCCGAATTCCGGGACGCGTCAGCATTGCCAGAAAGACCGGAGCGGACTTCGGCAGCTTGCCAAGATCAGCAGTCGGAATGCTTCCAAGAATGTAGTCAACTCCTGCCGGGTTGCTGGCAGCGAACGGCTCGCCGGCATTGATCGTTGACTTCCACAGCGGCTCCATTCCGCGAATCACTTCTTCCAGTGCGTAATTGATGTAGTAATCGCGTTCGTGCTTCAGGACTTCCAGAGCGACTTCCGCCGCAGCTGCCGTGTTCACCCAAGAACAGGCTCGAACCGCTTCCAGCCGAACTCGTG
Organism: Rhodopirellula sp.; assembly: GCA_013203845.1. Classification (GTDB taxonomy): domain Bacteria; phylum Planctomycetota; class Planctomycetia; order Planctomycetales; family Planctomycetaceae; genus JABMPE01. The sequence goes on from JABMPE010000673.1 coordinate 7,220, forward strand.
GGTGTTCGTCGTTCGCGGCCTTATTTAACCACGCGATGACGTCGTTTTCCGGAAAGAGGTCGCGCCAGTGGGAAAGCACCCGGACAGCGGCCGCTTGAGCGCGGCCATCTGGAGAAGCAAGCCGACTCTCCAGCAGTGACCGACTGAATTTGCGAGTTTCCGCGTTGCTGTTTGCCGCCGTGTTGTGATGCTGGCAGACCCACAACGCTTCGAGCAGGTTGTGTTCGTAGTCTTCTGCTTTCCTGTTGAGGCCACCAATCCAGGTTTGCACGGCGGCGGCAACATCGTCAGCCGGGAACTCCCGCAGTCGAATTCGTGTTCGGTGTCGAACTCGGTCTTCCGGTGATTTCAACTGCTCAAGCAGTTCTGGAATCGAGAGTTTCGTCAAATCCTGATTCTTCAACAGCGGACGACCCGGATAAGTGATCCGCCAGATTCTTCCGTGAGTGTGGTCTCGGTTGGGATCGCGCAGGTTGTGCTGCATGTGGCCAACCAGTGGGTTGAAC
>JABMPE010000674.1 GCA_013203845.1 Rhodopirellula sp.
AGAACGGTATCCACGTTCGCTCCACCAGCGGCGCGTACCGCAAGTGCACACCGTCGGTGTCCAGCTGATACGCCTCGTCGGTCTGGGCCGGCTCCCAGCTGTCGGTCATCGGCACAGACACCGCCACATCCACGGACGCATCGTCAGCAATGCAGGCAGCAACCTGAGCCTCATACTGTGCGAAGTCAATCGGGACGGGCTGCCCGTGCATTTTGGCGTACGCGAGGCACTTGAGGCGTTCCTCTCTCGCAGTTATGTCCTTGGATGCTACGCGCAGGTACGCATCCCAGAACCGGATGGCTTTCCCGATCGCTGAGTCGTTTGTTCGTGCGTAGTTGAAAACGAGTCGCGCGCACCATGAGAGAATCCAAGGGTGACGTGGTGCTTGCGGGAGAAGAACGGCAATGTCATCGAATGCATTGTCGACCATTCCCATTCGGAAATACACTTCGAGTCTATGCCCACGAGCGGCGATCGTGGATGCGGGATCGTCCACCGACCAGATCACTTGATCGAAGTGCTCCAGAGCGGATTCCAGGTTTCCTGCCTCCTGCTCGGCCATCGCAAGGGCCATGTGCGCTTCCATCAACTGCGGCGAGATTGCGAGGGCCTTCTCGTAACATCGACGAGTTTCTGAACGGTCGCCTTCAGCTTCACACTCCGATCCCAAGTTTTTCCAGCACTGCGATTCGATCTCGGGCAACGCGCCGTCGCACTGTTCGATAGCTTCGCGGTACAACTGTTTGGCTTCGTCTCTTTCACCCAGTGCGCTGTGAGCGTTGGCGCGACAGTATAGGGCATCCGGGAGGTTATCAGGCCGCGACACTTCGATAAACGCGATGGCTTCTCTCACCCGATCGCGTTTGAATGGTGCACGCCGCATCGCGAGGTTGATCTCCGACAGATACGCGAAGATAAGACGCGGATCGTCATCCCCGAGGGATGCCACGAATTGCGGAAACGCCTTTGAAACGATTTCGTCGTGTCCCTCGTTGTAGAGTGATTGAAGCGCCGTAAATGCATCTTCTGGTGATTCCGGAACATGGATGCTCGCAGCCTGCGTCACGACCTCACTGTGGAAGTTCTGTGGCGGGGTAGTCACCCAGTCCAGGCGGTCATCCCTGAGCGACGAAGAGTCCGCTATAGTCCGAGCATGAAGCGCAGCCTGAAAGTCGGCGTTGAACGGATTGCGAAACCGGATCGTAATGGAATCCTGACTGCGCCACTCCGCTCCCTGGTGTTCCAGATCCCGGAAGACATCGTCCGCAGATCGCACGAGCAACCTATCAGTCGGTGCGTGATAGCACACATAGATCGAATGTGGCTGTGAAAGCATATAGTTCAGGTTCGTCCGCTTCACTGAAACGCTGATCGACTCGTCCTTGTTGGCATCCGATTCGGTGCCTTTGAGCTGCACATGGACGCGGAAGTTTGTCATGCCGCCCGCATTGGCAGCCTCCATCTGGAAATCGGTTCCGTAGTCCTTGCGGTCGCGTTGCTGTACGACGAAACGATCGACCTCAGCAATCGTACGCTCAAACGACGTCTCCGCGCGTGAGGCAAGCACACTGTTGTTATCACGGGTTGGGAAATCATCGAGCGACATGGTGGGCCTTTGGGCATTCGTCATACAACGGACTGAATCATACCTCATGTCCTTTTGGGGACGCATTGGCGGCAACGTCTTTTCGAATGACTACGGCTTCGCTCGCATCCATGGCAGGACACTCTGCTGAAACTTACCGAACTCTGCTATAAATTGTTCCGCCCACTCGATCGACACATCTACAGCGGCGTCAACGTCCGCATATTCGACCTTGTGCCAGTCTCGGTGACGGATTCAAGGGTGCGCTCGTGTCTCTGCTTGGAGAGCTTGGAAAAGAATACGAATTGCGACCACGAGCCCTGCCGCTGATGATGCGTGCGTTGATGGACTATGGGTCCGTCTGGGTGCGTGCGAAGGCAATTCGTGCAGCCATTGAGATGTTCTCTTACTCACGGACCGCACCGCCCGCCAACCTCGTCGATACGATTATCGTTCATCTTCGAGACACGATGGTCGTCGTCCATAAAGCCGCGGTAGATGCTGTGCGACGGCGGCCTGGTTGGTTCAACGAACAGCAAACGGTCGAAGCCCTTCAGTCGCTCGCCGTCCACTTGCACGTTTATCGGGACGATCCGTTTCAATTAGAGAGTATCTGTGACGCGGTATTGAGCGTTGGTCGTGGTGACGAACGCTTGAAATTGTTTTCCCTGCGTTCGGTTGAGTCTGTATATCCGACCGGCGAAGAGCATGTTGACTCGAACATTGCGAAGGAGCTGACGCACTTTTGCCAACCGACTGAGCGTCTGGCGGTGTTAGCAGCGCCAAAGATCGCTTACTTTTTGGGCCAACACGACCGCGACCGATATAACTCATACAGTTACGACCGGAAACGAATGTTCGAGTGGCTTCATGAGATGCCGACAGAATCGTTCCAACGAGTTGCGGGAGACTTGCTCAATTCGGCGAAACAACTGGCGGAGAGAGACGCATGGGAGTGTTGCCATTTCGCTAGTCTGTTTTCTCGGTTCGGAGTATTTCAACAAGAAAGGGAAGTGCTAGAAACTGCCAGTCAGTCACTTCCAGACGAGCCGCGATACGATGAGTTTCGAAGCGAGCTCAATCAACTCGCATCAAATGCTGCGGCGAATGTCGATTTGTTGACTGACGATATCAGCGGCGAGGCGTCAAATGTGCGGCAGGAGAAACGCGACCAGAATGAATGAATTGGAATTAGAACTAGACCACGCCTTCGAATCCGCTTCAGTCGTTCTGGACGTTCGTGAGACGTTAGAGACTAGGTCGGGTGATGCAGTTGCCCTTGAGCGGCTGAGAACGCGAGTTGGCGAACTTTGTCGCCAGACGCCAGACAAGTACCTACCCAACCCGTGGCGAGTAATGAGTGCAGGATTGTCTGTCGTGGCGAGCCAAGCCAAGAGTGTGGCGATCGCTCATGGCGCGCATGGAGATTTGCTCTCGGAGCAGGCCCGCACGCACGTACTGCTTGGTGAATTCCGCACCGAAATGAATAAGGCAGTACTGGTTCGTCCAGGTGAGATCGAAAAACTTCGTCGAGAACTCTCCGGAACGACTGATCCAGGTGCAGAAACGATTCGCAACTTCTTGTTGCAGATTCCCCTTCCAACGATCTACTTCAAGGAGAGGGAGCAACCATTGGCCGTCCGCGAATGCGCCCAATCGCGGGACGACGCGCCGGCACCACTTGTTTGCGCAATTGCATTCTTGGATCACGCCCCACTCGTAACTCCTCAATTAATCAAAGCTGATCTGCTATACCCGTTGGCGTATCGGTTGAAAGGATTGACGTGGCCAGACGGAGCAAAGCGTCTTCGAGTGGACTTGTTGACTACCTGCCCTGGAAGCGAGTTTTCCGTCTCGGATTTCGTGTTAGATCGTCCGAAGACGATCAAGGACTTCGAATACGAAGGTGAGGTTTCAGGACAGATTAAGTTCAATACCGCACAGAGCAGCTTGCTGGATGACCTCGTCTTTGTCGTTCGTGCCGCGTTCGAATTGCCCGATGGCGGTTTTCAAGAAATCCCTGTGATCGGGCACCACGAATTGCGGCTGCGAGTTACGAACCAGCAGAACCACCCGTTGATAAGTGGAAATCGTCGGCTGGATCGGCACGTCGAGGAATTGCTCACAAGGTTGTTAAAGGAATGCCCCAGTGTGCGAGATGAGCTAGACGACTTGCTACCGATGCTCCAAGCTTTAACTTTGTTGCTTTCAACGTACGCTCAAGAAGCAATCTACAAGGGTCGCAGCGACGTTTCCGAGCCAGAATTCCAAACAGCCGTAATCCGTGACTTGCGAAATCAACTTGGACAGGACGTTCAGGAGCACCCAGGTCAAGCTGGCGGCATCACTGATATTCGTTTTCGGGGTGTAATTGTTGAACTAAAGGTGGAAAAGCAAAGAGGGGAGCGACAACAGATCTGCCAAAAATATACCGCGCAGTCCGCACAGTACGCTGGAGTTGAAGCGCGGCAGGTTAGCGTATTGCTGGTTCTCGATGTGACAGCCAAGGATAGGCCGCCGGGAGATATTCGAAACGATATTCTTCTCACAGACGTTGAAACACACGGCGAGACTTCGGCTGCGAAGCTGTTTCCGTCGAAGGCGTTCGTGTTCGTTGTTAACGGGAATATGAAGAGTCCTTCGGAGTACTCCAAGTAAGAGAGTTTCTTCGACCGGCAGAGAACTGCGTCCGTCTTCAACGCTCCCGTTCCATCAGCCGATGTTGTTTGGTTACACGCTCCACGCAGGTGGCTGTAGTCAAAATGACGCCGCTTCGCGACTCGCGGCCGGAGTTCCGTCTTCACTTTCGATGCGGCGGGCGACAACTTCGGAGCAAGTTCGGCGATCCGAGGTTCTCAGAGATCCGAACGCGAAACTTCGCGTTGCATCTGGCTCTTCCTTGGGGGCATGCCATGCGACGGACACTCGACAACTTCCTCGGCATGGAAGTTCCGACTCCTGGTCAGCGAGTCGAACGCTTGGTGCTCGGCCTAGGAGCGTGTCCGGATAGCTGTTGTGTGGCTTAGCCGGTGAGGTCTGGAAGTATTAGAATTCCTGTAGCTGCCCGCACCGACTCAGTCTGCCGACGTCCGAATCGGATTATTGCCCACTTCGGCGTGTTGGCCCGACTTTGTACTCACATCCCTCCATCGTCCACATCCTTCGCCCCCAAAGCTCTGAACCAGAATGATTCAAAGCTTCCAGAGACTACTACGGTGGATTCATTTTCAACGCCGATCAGCTCCCCGAAGTGGGTCCGTTTTGAACGCCTATCACCAGTGGCCATCGGCATCCAGGAGACGGCTGAACCAGCCTGGACGCTTTGTCGTTGTTTCGCCTATCTCCCGTATCTAACATTGTGTTTGCAGGTACATGGTTGACTGAATCAAAGCGAGCATCTCACATGTTCAAATCCACCGTTCTGATTCTAAGCTTCGCGATCGTTTTCGAAGAAGTATCCGCCCAGCCACCAGATTCGAGTCAGCTAGGACCTGTGTTGGAATTACCAGGCATCGGCCCATACGCAGTTTTGCAGGATCCGACTCCGCTCAAAGCGGTCAGGAAGCCCTATTTGACGCCAAGTTTTGACAATCACGCGATCTACACGCTCCATCCGCAAAGCCCATATGCGGTATTACGCGATCCAAGTCCGTTGCAATCACTGAACCCGGGCTATTCACTCCCGGGTTTGGGGCGCCAGTACGGGTCGCCGTTCGAATACCAGCCTCCCTTCCGATCACCGATGCTACCTTGGGAATTTGCCCCCTCGTCCCCTCGATCACCAGTCGAGGAAATCCACATCAGCTGGAAACGACTTCTTCGACGGTTTGAGCGTTTCAATACGCGTGCACACTGGCAGCGCAGTTTCGCGCTGCCGAAGTCGCTTGAATCAGGAAAACTTGAGCCGAAACAGGTCGCCAAAACGCTTAAGATCATGGTCTTTGTTGATACGCATCAGGAATACCACATGGTCGCCAGATTGCCTGAATTCCGCCGACTCAAACGGCAATTGAGAGAGTTTCGAGACGACCTGACGGATAAAGTCACTCGATAATCACGAGATCATGCATTTTTCAGTGATTTCATGAAGTTCCAGGTGTTCAGTGTACCGATGAGACAACGAAAGGATGGAACAATCGGTCACAAGATCAGGAGATGACCATGGAAGGTCCGAAGCGAGCAATATCGGCCCGTCGCAGTCAATCGACGATTCACGGTTGCCCACGAGTGCTCCCTGGAGGATTCAATACGGGAATCGCTCTTATCCTGTTGATATCTCTTTCGTCTGTCGGTTGCACACACATGGGTGGCACGTCGGCTCGCGAGTGGTTCGAAAACGGATTCAAGGTCGGCCACAACTATCTCAAACCAGCCTCTTCAATTAACCACTATTGGGTTAACAGCAATCAGACGGAGAGTGTTGACTGCGAGGAAGCAGAGGCCACGGCCATTCCCAACCAACCACAATTTACATCGGATTATACCGAGTGCGCCGAATGGTGGGATGATGCTTTCCACGACCCGATTCTTAACGACCTGATCAAGACCGCCTATCAGCAGAACCTGAGTTTGCAGGAAGCTGCGTTCCGTGTACTCGAAGCGAGGGCGCTGCGAGGCGTTGCTATTGGAGGCTTGTTTCCTCAATCTCAAACTGCTTCGGGGAGCTACACGCATCGACAATTGCGTAATAACATGGTCTCAGACAACTGGAATCTTGGCTTTGGCCTTGCGTGGGAATTCGACGTCTGGGGGAAACTGCGACGACGCGTCGAACTGGCAGATGCAAATCTCGACGCCAGTATCGAGAACTATGATGCAGTACTGCTGACCCGAATCGCGGATGTTGCCGCGACTTATGTTGAGATCCGCACTCTACAGCGGCGTATTGAAATCGCCTGTCAGAATCTTAAGCGCCAGCAGAGGACCGCTAACGCGTCGCATGCGAGGATTGGCACCGCGGTCAATCCGCCAACGACGAATGAGATTCAAAAGATTGTCTTCGCCCAGGCCAAGACAAACGCCCTACAGACCGAGGCATCAATTCCGCCTCTTCGAGCCAGCCTTGCCCAAGCATATAACGGATTGAGTATCCTGATGGGGGTTCCTCCGCGCGACTTGGCGTCCGAACTGGGTAGTCCACCCCGAGAGAATATACGGGACGATAACAACAAGATTGTTGGCGACAGAATCCGAGTTCCGAGTCCCACAGCTGAGAATTTCGACGTGAGCGTTGGCATTCCCGCTGATCTGCTACGCCGGCGACCTGACGTGCGTGCGGCCGAACGTGCTGTTGCTGCGCAGAGTGCAAGAGTTGGCGTGGCCATCGCCGATCTCTACCCCGCTTTTTCACTGACCGGCAGCCTCAACTGGAGCGCCGCCGACCTCGACGATGTCTTCAAGTCTGCCAGCTTCGGCGGCGCGGTGAGCCCGGCTTTTCGATGGAATCTTCTCAACTATGGCCGCTTGACCAATGCGATTGCTGCTAACGAGGCATCCCTTGGGCGGCTGGCTACCGCCTACCAGAGTGCTGTACTCAACGCCCAACTTGAAGTTGAGAATGCTATGGCGGGTTACGCTCGGCAGTATCAAACCGTCAAACTACTGGAAGCCGCACAGCTGCAAGCTCGAGCCGCAGCGGTTGACGTCAGTCATCTCAGACAAAATGACCCCGTTACCGAGGCGAATTTTACATTTGTTTCTCAGTCAGCTCTGTTAGCCAACGAAAACGCGCTGGCCCGAGCGCGACAATCACTCGCAGTTAACCTGATTACACTCCATCGCGCACTCGGCGGCGGCTGGGAGATTCGCTCCAACACTGCGTATAGTGAGTCAACGGGTTTCGATTCCTCAACTGGATACGCAGAACCGTTCTTGCCGGAGGAAATCGTGCCGGTGCTACCCGAGACGATCGAGTAGCCCTTGTCAGACGAACCGGCCGATCGTGATGCTGCCGTGTCATGACACATGCCCTTGGCTTAACACCTACGCAGGAGCCTTCGACGTGAAAACAGTTAAACGTTTACTCCTTGCCGTCGTGCCTGGACTGATCTTTGCGCCAAGTGTGATGGCCACCGATATGGCCAGCTGGTTCTGGCCTAAAGTATGCCGTGCTCCGGGCTATTTGACTTGTCCTGACGACTATTGTCAAAAAACTTTACCTTGGATTCCGTGCTTTCCAAGTCGATCCTGTGACGGCACCTACTGTTGCAAATGCATTCCGCCAGCCCCTTGCTACCCAACGAGAGAATGTGATGATTACGTTCAAAAATCACTACCGTGCTGGCAAGGAATCCGCTCGAAACAGCGACTCGGCTGGTCGCCGACGAATACACGCTGCGCCGGTTGTGCGCAAAATTCGGGCAGGTTTGATTGAGCAACAGGTTGGCATGCTGTTTGTTTGGTCTATGTGTAGCGTGCGCTCACTGGTTGCTACTACGGTGGTATCTGACCTACCCCTTTACAGGAGAGCGTAATGCTTCCAACAGTGTTTAAAGACGGCGTTGACAAAGGACTCGTTGATTACGTCGGCGCAGCGTTTAGTGTCTTGATCGGTGACACGTTGACTGCCAGCGATGACGCGGCAAAGAAGAAGGCAGTTGCGAAGTTCAAGAAAGCGATCGAGGGAGCAAAGGAATCGTACGACGCGGCCGTCGTTATCGTCGAGTAATATTAGGCGGAGCCGCACCGTGCCCTTCCGGCAGGCGTGCAAAAACGCCGACTTTCGCTGCTGGCGTGGGGAGCAGGGCTTTTGGGAACCGGCTCAAA
>JABMPE010000675.1 GCA_013203845.1 Rhodopirellula sp.
AGCCAGGGTAAGGGTTCGCCAGCTGCCGGGAGGGCGACGAGGTCGACTCCGGTAACGGCGGCGTGGGCCAGGACTTCGTCGGCGGTTTCCTGCGAAGGAACGCTGTCAAGGTTCAGGACGGCGATCGCGTCTCCACCGTTGGCCTGTCGACCCAGTGACATGTGCGAGATATTCACGCCGTGGTTGCCACAGGCGGTTCCGATGAAACCGATCAGACCGGGCTTGTCTTCGTGGCGGAAGATCAGCAGCTGACCGTCCAGATAAGCATCCAGATGGAAGCCATCGAGACGGACCAGTCGCAGGAATCGGTCGCCGAAGATCGTGCCGGAAACGCTGAACTCGCCGTTGTCGGTGACCAGCGTGGTGCTCACGAGCGATGTGAAGTCACCGCCTTCGCGCGATGAGGATTCCGTGATTTTGATGCCTCGTTCACGGGCGATCGATTCAGCGTTGATGATATTGGCCGGTTCGTCGGCTCCGGCGCTGAGCAGGCCGGCGATGAAGGCGGACGTAATCAGCCGCGTCTTCTTTTCAGAGACTTCGCCACGGTACGTGATCTTCGCTTCCTGAATGCCCGCCGATTTAAACCGTTGTTTCAGCAGCTGCGTCTGCAGCAGGCCGAGCCGGTATCCGAGGTCCAGATACGCTTTAGATTCCTGAAGTTCTGTGCCGGAAATCGGAGCCATGTTGATGGCATGTCGGACTTCGTTGTTGACCAGAAACGCGGAGATGATTTCTGCGGCTTCAACGGCGACGGCTTCCTGAGCTTCGTCGGTGGATGCGCCCAGATGAGGCGTGGTAATGATGTTCTCAACGCCGCGAATCGGATCGTCAGCCGCCGGCGGTTCTTTCGGATAAACATCCAGTCCGGCTCCGGCGATCGTTCCGTTTTTGACAGCTTCAACGAGGTCTGCTTCGTCGACGATGCCGCCGCGGGCGCAGTTGATGATGCGAACATTCGGTCGCATCTTTTTCATGCGTTCGGCGTTGATCAGTCCTTTGGTTTCAGGAGTCAGCGGGGTGTGGACAGAAATGTAATCGCACTTGTCGATGACATCGTCGACTTCGCGGAACAACTCAATGCCGAACTCGCGTGCGCGTTCTTCTGACAGGAATGGGTCGTATCCGATGACTTTCATTTCGAAGGCCAGCGCCCGCTTGGCCAACGTCAGGCCGATTCGCCCCAGACCGATGACGGCGAGCGTCTTTCCGGCCAGTTGCGAACCCGTGAATTTGTTGCGATCCCAGCCGCCAGCCTTCATCGTGGCTGCGGCCTGAGGAATGTTTCGCGACAGCGAGGCCATCAGAGCAAACGCGAGTTCCGCCGTGCTGGTCGTGTTTCCGGCCGGTGTGTTCATCACGATGATGCCCGCCCGGGTTGCTGCCGGGAGGTCAACATTGTCGACTCCGACACCCGCTCGGACGATCACTTTCAAGCGAGGTTGACCGTCGAGAACCTCAGGGGTCAGCTTCGTGGCGCTGCGGATGATGACGCCGTCAACGTCCTGCAGCTGCTCGCGGACGTTCTCCGGCGAGCCCATCACGATTTCCAGCTGTGGTGATTCCCGCAGGATCGCCAGGCCAGCTTCGGACAGATTATCGGTGATGAGAACTCGGAGTTTTGGATCGCTCATGATACTGGAAACTGCTGACCTGACTGGATTGACGAAGTGGACATCGGGACAAGCAAAACCGGCAATTTGCCCCTCAACCGTCCTGCACGAGTCATAATCGCAGCGTCCAGCGAACAAAAGGGACAGACTCGCGATTCAACCGAAATTGGACTCAGTGAGCCGATTACGCGACGGAAATCCCGACGCAACAAGTCGGATTTCGGTTCGGATCGAACTGAAACCGGTCAGAAACAACGACGAACTGAGGCCTCACTGAGGGCTCAGGTGCATTGTCGCTGCGGATGAGTGAGCCACTCAGTGATCCGACCTTCAACGGGAATCGCCAATAAAAAAGCTCGCCGCCAGATGATCGTGGCGACGAGCTTTTTGTTTTTGTGGAAAGGTTCGCACTCAATCTTCGGTCGGTGGCAGGGGAATTTCAGAGGCGTTCTCTGAGCCCGGGCCGCCATCGGTACCGGTGTAAGCATTTTCTTCCGGCTGGCGATAAATGACCTTCTGAGTTTCTTCGGCATCGTCAGATTTGAGATTGCCGTCGTCTGTTTCCGTCGAAACCGATTCGGTGGCAGGCTCCGTTTGGGAATCCGCTTCTGAAGTCGGCTTCGTGGGGACAATCGGTTTGGCGACGACGTTGTCGAAGGTCGATGGCTCACCTGTTTTCGGCTCGGCTTTTTCCGCCTGTGGTTCGGTGTTGCTCAGCGGTCGAACCTGCAGATCAGACTCGCGTTTCGCCAGCGGGGCGACTTTCTTCAGCAGTGGAACGTCGTCAATCCGTTTCGCATTGCCAGCGTCGATCCTTGCCGGTTTTGCAGGGTCAGCGTTCGTGAGTTCCGGCTTCACATCAGAGGGCGACACCGCCGGATCAGCCGGTTTATCGGTTGCAGCTTTCTTTGGCGTTCCTTGAACGATTCTGGCGTCTGCAGGCTGGATGCCCGCTCGCTGCCGGTACAGCACCAGAGCGTGCAGAGCGTGATAAAGAGGTCCGCAGTCAGCCGCCTCTTTACGGTTTTCAACGAGGTCATTGGCGACGGCAAAAACCGCTTTCTGCATCCATTCCTGCTGCAGTTGGTCGTCATGAGCGGCGACCATCAGGAATTCGAGGATGTGCCCCGAAGTCGCGATGCGTTTGCCGAAGTCGGAACTTGCGCCGGGCCCTTTGAAGTACTCGGTCGAAAAGGTGCCGTCTTCGTTCTGCAACGATTTCGCTTTGGCGATGAAGCGTTTGACTTTCTGGTCAGCTTCCAGCCAGATGCCTCGCAGCGGCTTTCCGGTGGCGAGGTACGAGTTGCGAGCCAGCGACAGTGCGAACAATCCGTGAGTGCCTCCACAGGCAGCTTCGTCGGGATTGGCGTAGGTCTGAATCTGCACCAGCCGTTCGATGCTCCAGGGTTCGCCGTCGGCGCTGATCCATTCACTGTCGACGGGCAGGTATCGCGAGAGTGCCCACAACGTCCAGGTGATCTCTTCCCGGTCGTTCACGTCGGCCTTGGCGTTGTTAATCATGTCCTGAATGGTGACCTGACCGCCGACGGTCGTCTTGAATGCAAAGTCGACTGTCAGTTCAGACATCGTCGCGATGGCCAGGAACTGATTGGGGTGTCCTTCAAAAGCGTAGGGTTCGGTGAACGTGTGGAATCGTCCGCCGTACGGCGTGTGCTCGATGATCGGCTGGCCTTTGTAGTAACGCCGTTCTGTCAGCCAGTTCAGAGCCGAGACTTTCTCGCCATTCACTTTGATTTTGTATTCGTCACGCAGAGCCAGCAGGCCGTGCATGATCTGCCACGGAGTATGCACGTCCGCCGTCAGATAGCGACGCGATGTGATCGACACCGCGTCGTTGATGAGCTGAGGTAGACCCTCGCGATGAATCTCCTGCAGCGTTACGGCAGTTTGTTTGATGACTTCCGGCTGCGAACTCGGAAACAGCGAACCCTTTGTGACGTCGGGGTTGGCTGCGTGGGCAGAAGTCGCTCCAAAAGAAGCAACGACCGCACCCAGGCACAGGGAGGCAATCCGTGGCCGGCGATTCCTCGAAAACATGGGGGCCAGTCTCCTGTTGGCTGTCTCGGTAGGTGATTCCGCAACGGAATCGCGGCCAGCGGATATTTCGTCCAGATCAGGCTGACCGCTGTGGAAGAATTCGAGCGACTCCACGACACGGCCATGATGCCGCATCTTATCCATTGCAGATACTTTATCTATTCGGAAGAGTTACCCAGCTCGCTCCATGTCAATCGGTCGGTTGTCATTTCGGTCTGACGGTCGCGCTCGTGACCGACCGAACAACCGCAGCATGAGGCATAACCGATACGGACTCCCGACAAATGGGTCAGAAACCGCAGTCAGGTTTCAGCAGACGCTCATCAGAACCAGCTCTCCGACCTGATTCGAACCATCACCAAATCCGCCGGTAACAAATTGAGTCACAGATCGGCACCGTTAATCGCAGATGGCAGATTTGATCTACGCATTCTGCATCAATCTGTCGCTTGAAATCCGGCAGATGATTCCTGGAAGAAATGATCTGTGGAGGCGAATCGGAAGATCAGACAAATGAGGTCGATTTCAGAAGATTTTGCGACTCTGGAAAGGGTGCGGAACCGCCGCTATCATCGCCGCCGCCTTCGCCTGGTCCGTGCTCGATCGGCGTCTGACACGCGTAAAGACACGCCTGAGGCATCGGATTTCCGCCTCACCAGCGAGGCGGATGCGACCCGACCCAAACTTTCCACCCGTAGCAGCAACATTCTTCAAGCGGACAGAACGCGATGAAAATTCACGAATATCAGGCCAAAGAACTGCTCAAGGCCGCTGGCGTCACCGTCCCGGAGGGCATCGTCGCCAGAAGTGCCGACGAAGCCGCCGCTGCTTTTGACAAGCTCGGCGGAACCCTGGCCGTTGTCAAAGCACAGATTCACGCCGGTGGACGCGGCAAAGGCCGCTTCAAGGAGCATCCGGATCAGCCAGGTGTCGTGCTGGTGCGATCGGCAGACGAAGCTCGCAAAAATGCCGAGCTGATGCTGGGCAACACGCTGGTCACCATTCAGACGGGCGAAGAAGGCAAGCAGGTCAACACGCTGCTGGTCGAAGCCGGCCTGGACATCGCCAAAGAACTGTACGCGGGCGTGGTCGTTGACCGAGCTGCTGGCGGACCGGTCCTGATCATGTCGTCCGAGGGTGGCACCGAAATCGAAGAGGTCGCTCACCACTCCCCGGAAAAAATTCTGAACTGCAGCGTCGACGCCGGATACGGCCTGCAGGCCGCTCAAGTCCGCAAAGTGGCGCACGGTTTGGGACTTGACGCGGCCGCCATGGGAAGTGCTCAGAAGTTCCTGCCGAAGCTGGCAAAGTTCTTCACCGACAACGACTGCACGCAGGTCGAAATCAACCCGCTCGTTGTCACCGCCTCTGGTGAATTCGTCGCTCTCGATGCGAAAGTCGCCTTCGATGACAATGCGATGTTCCGACACAAAGAACTGCTCGAACTGCGAGACCTCAGCGAAGAAGACGAATCCGAAGTCAAAGCGGGTGATGCCGGGCTGAGCTACGTCAAACTCGAAGGCACCATCGGCTGTCTGGTGAACGGTGCCGGCCTCGCCATGAGCACCATGGACCTGATCAAGCACCACGGCGGCGAACCAGCCAACTTTCTGGACGTCGGCGGCGGAGCGAACGTCGAACAGGTCACCGAAGCCTTCCGCATCATCCTCGC
>JABMPE010000676.1 GCA_013203845.1 Rhodopirellula sp.
CCTCTAACGTCGCCACCGGGCATCACACCCGAGGAATCCGCACGAACTGACACCACACGTCGTGACAATCCGCGTTGCGCGAACGACTCCTGCTCATTCCGTGACAGAGCGCGAATTTGGCTGGGGATTTAACGGACTTCAAATGCGTATTCTTGCAGAGTGAAGGCTGCTGGCTCCTGACAATGGACTTTCAATTTCGAGAGCTTCTTTTCACAAGTCAACGAGCCCTCAGGAAACGTGAGCGGGAATCCGTTCGCCATTTCGTTCCGCCTCTCAGGGAGATGAATCGTGATTGCCGAGCCGATCGAACGGCGAAGCAGCAAACGTTTCACCGTCGAAGCTGACCGCGCTGAAGTCGCGGTCGAACTCGACGGCGCGGATCATCGCGCCATCATGTCGGACATTTCTGCAACGGGATTTGGGCTGCTCCTGCTGAAAGGGGCGCACGTTTCCCCTGGCAACAGAGTTCAGCTGACAGATCCGGAAACCGGGACGGTTTTCGATCTCGAAGTGGTGCATCTCCGACCGGAAGAAAGCTTTCAGTACGTGGGGTTTCGTCGAGTCTCGGACAGAACGCCGATGTCGATTCCGTTGTTTCGGCTCGCAGGAAAGACCTACAGACTGACGATGCCCGGAACGTCGCCACTGGTCTTTGTGGGCGTCGTGCTTGGCTTCAGCGGATCCAGTATCGCCATGCTGGAAATAATCAACAGCGCCGGAAGCCCCGGAAAGCAGGCTCCTGATTCTGTCCACAGACAGACTATCATTGCCGCTTCGCAGCGAGTCAGTGCTGAAGAGAAACGGCAAAGGCTGCTCGAACGATCTCAACGCAACCGGACCAGCTCTGTCGTCAGAAGTCAGGACCTGGAACTGACTCCCAGTTTCTGGGAGCGAATTATTGGTCCCAATCGCGAGCAGGTCGGTCGGCTGGTCGGCGGCAGAAGCATTTCGTGGAGCGAACTGGTGGCACAACTGAACCTGTCGAAAGCACAACAGGACCGCATTCAGTCGGTACTCAACAGTAGAGAACCGAGCAAAGTTGAAGCCGCGAGGTCTCAAATGATGACGCTGCTGACCGCCGAGCAACGGTCAACGTTCAATCAAATGCTCGCCACGCTGCCGTTAAACTGAAAGCTGACCGTCCTTCGCGTTGCAACGAGCTTCGGCTCCAGCAAGCTGCTGTGTGTGATCGCAGGCTTCAAACATCAGGCAGCACCACAGATTCTACGTGGACGACCGAACAAAAAGCGGTAGCGTCACAGGCAGCTGATTCGCGACAAGATGACTTCGGTTCAGGCAGAGTTTCCGGGTTCGAGAAACGGTACTGAGGCGAAGGTCCCGTCAGAGTCTCCGTCAGCGTCACAACACGAATCAGAGACGTCCGGCGACCACCGGATTCAGGCCGGAACGAAGATATTGACGACGTGAGTCCGCCCTGCATTGTAAGCTTCCGTGTCGACAAACACTTCAGTTTCCAAAACCATCACCATGCTTCAGGAGGCCTTATGACAAGTCCGCCAGACTTGGGGGTGGGGCACTGACCCCGGCTGGCCACCAGTGTCCCGGACTGCTGTTGAGGCAAAATACTGCCTCAGATTTCTATCTCTTTCGTCAACCACAGGATGTGGTTGTGGAGCGGATGGAACTGCCGATTCAGAGAGGTTGACGTCACGCTTTGTCTCGCTCAGAAAGAGCCGGGTAAGTGCGACAAATGAAACGACGACGAAGTCGAGACTTGTCCCTTCTCACTGATTTCCGCTTGAGAACGATAATCACTGACGAATGTCGCACTGCGTAATTTCGCGACACGCTAATCCGATCCGTCACGAACGAAATCGAGCCGGGACCTGTAGACGCTGGTTTCAGAACCAATTCCTCTTTTCTACTGTCGACACTGCTGATGCTTCTGTTTTGAGCGACTCGCCAGCGAGGTCCGGCGAGGTACCATCTCACCAGGCTGTTGGAGGGACCACGTGTCAGATCCACCAGAGCATGATCGCTGAGGGGGCCGTCTGAAGGACACCTCAGCAAACGGAGAATTCCGCCCCCTGCCTTACCCATAACCGGACAGCCCGACACCAACATTGGTGTCGGGCTGTATTTTTTTGGCATCACCGTTTTCCCCGGAAGGTCAACATCGGAAGTACTCGACGGCGACTGGTTACGAGAGGAACACCAGCCGAAACGGCCTTCCAGTCGTCGGACATCACGCTTCGCTGTTATCATGAAGAGGCTTATCGACTCTTCGCAGCGATCAGGAGCTTCTGATGTCTTATCGAACACTCAAACGGGTTCTGGGAGAAACCAACTTCGAGGTGAAGTGCCTCGTTCTGTTTGGTTTCGGTCTGAGTGTTCTGGCTGTTTTGACATTCGCCCTTTACTGGTGGCAGACTTCATCGCTGATCGGCGAGCAGAACAAAACGACCGCCCGACTGCTGATGGCTCCCATGATTCAGCAGCGGCACTGGGAATGGTTCGCGCGGCTCAAGTCAAACTTCGAACAGGCCGAAAACCCGAACGAAACTGGCGAACCTGACTTCGTTCCCGAACCAGAACCAGACGTAAAGTCGGAAACCAAAGCCCCTCGGGATTCCGAGTTGAACGTCTACTTTGACGTTCTGAAACGGGTCGAAAAGCTGTCGTCGGAGCTGCAGCCGGAACATCTCCGCGAGTTCAAGTTCGAAATGGTGGATGCCAATCCGGCCATTGCTGATCCGGCAAATCGTCCGAGCGACGACATTGGCTACCGCGCGCTCCAGGAACTGCGTAACGGTGCCGAAGAGTTCGTCCACATTGATCGTGAAAGCAACGAGTATCGCTATTACGGTGCAGTCACGGCTTCGGAAACGTGTATCGCCTGCCATCATCACGCCCGACGACGGACTTCGGACGGGTCGAACGCTGTCGTCAAGGGCGATCTTATCGGCATGGCGCGAATTACGCTGCCGCTGGCGGCCGTTGAGTCATCGCTTCACGCCACAAACGCGTTCGTGATCACCGCCGAAATCGTGAAAGTCGTACTGGCGATTCTCGCCATCTATCTGGTGGTCAGGTACGTGATCACCAAACCGGTACTGCACCTGAAAAAGGTCAGTGACGCGATCGCTCACGGCAATCTCGACATGCGTGCTGACATTCGCACCGGCGACGAATTTGAAGAACTCAGTCACGCCTTCAATCGGATGCTCCGGCACCTGGTGACCGTCCAGGAAGAACTGCGGGAAGTCAACGCTGACCTCGACGGAAAGGTCGACGAACTCGCCAGCGTCAACCTGCAGCTCTACGAAATGAACAACGTGAAGAACGAGTTCCTCGCCACAATGAGCCATGAACTTCGCACGCCGCTCAACAGTATCCTCGGCTTCAGTGAAGTGCTGGGCGATTCGAAGAATCTCACCGACAAGGAACAACGATACGCCAGAAATATTCAGACGTCCGGGCGCAGCCTCATGACGTTGATCAACGATGTGCTGGACCTTGCCAAAATCGAAAGCGGCAAGATGGAACTTCATCCCGCCGAGTTCCGGATGGACGACCTTGTCGAGCGACAGGTCAGTACGTTGATGCCACTTGCGGAAAAACGTCAGATCGCATTGACCTGGTCAGTCGACGCGGGAATCCCGACACTCTTCCAGGATCCTGGGAAGATGCAGCAGATTCTCACAAACCTGATTTCGAATGCGATCAAGTTCACCCCAGAAGGGGGGCGTGTCCGGATTTCCGCATCGAAAGTCGGAGACAACTGCGTCATTACCGTAGAGGACAACGGAATCGGAATTCCGCTCGACGAGCAGGAACGAATTTTTGAAAAATTCCGTCAAGGTCGAGGCGTGCCAGGGCAGAAGGACGCCCTCACACGAAAATACGAGGGCACAGGCTTGGGGCTTTCCATTGTCAAAGAGTTGAGCCGGCTGCTCGACGGCGAGGTCTCCCTGGAAAGCGAGTTCGGGAAAGGCAGCAAATTTACAGCCATTCTCCCGCTAATTTTGAAAGATTCGAACAACTTCGACGACGAAGCCACATCCAGACTCGTGGGGCTGAATCGCTTTCGCACGGCTGACCTGCCAGCTCCAACGGACCGAGTTCAGTCGGATGACATCATAACTGAGACGCCATCCCTCAACGAATCCGGCCCCGAACAGGCAGAATCTCGACCGACTTTGAGGATCGTCACGCCTCTGACATCCATCTCGCCACGAAACCCGAAAAACGAGTAACGTATCGCCAGTCATGGATGACGCGATAAGGAGCTGATGGATGAATCCTCGCGATGCTTACGTCAGTCAGCAGGATGCTGACCTCGCCACAATCAGTAAAATTTCAGAGTCCGTTCGGTCCGCACTCGCCCTGATCACGGCAGAGCTGGCTGATCACACTCCGGAAAAACCTGAAATCCAGAACGCGCTGGATACAGTCACCACCTGGCTGGCTGCTCAGGAAAAGGTCCCCGTTACACAAGCACGAGGTGACCATGCGATGGCAACGTCGCCCGATGACCAGCAGTCGCCTACTGGCATCCACGATTCAGAAACACCGGTGCGTGCTGACTCGGGACGACCGCGTCATTCCGACGTGTCTGACAACGATCTGGAATTAATCGCGGAACGCTGCCGTCTGAAAGCCGAAGGTGCCCGTTGGGCGGTTGAACGCGACGAACTGCTCCGTGATGGAGCTGACTTTTCGTACGACATCCGACCGGGTGACCAGGACATTATCGGTCGGGCGCGGGAGTTGCCTAACTGTTTCCTCTGGATGAACCAGCCACGCAGCGACATCTGGTCGCGATCTGATAGCTACCTGCTGCTGGCCGATTGTTTTGAAACGCTGGCAGAATGCGTCGAAGCAATTCTGGTGACTTCAAAACTCGAAGATCACAGCCACTTTATGGCCGCTATCGACATGATGGCTGAAGCGCAGTCTGCACTTCGCACAGCAGTCAGCCGGGTCGAACCACACCCCGACTCCGACCAGCAGATGATTTACTACTGGTTGCGAAATCGTGCGAATCAGGACCGATTCTACATCAGCCGGTTCATGAAGATCACCGACCCGGCGGACCCGGGTCGCAACGATGACGTCCACGACCGAGCATTTGAGCTACTGGAAGCAATCGCCCCGGACCAACACCTGACGACACAGATCGAGCGGGGCATGGCTAAAGCCCGTCATCATGTGGAACGCATCGCCACCGCGGAAGACGTCTCGGACGAATACGACTGGAGTCGAGCTGCCGAATCAATCGAAGCTGTCATGGAATGCGGCATCCCATGCGACAGCAACGAACTCCTTCAACTGGTGAAACCATTCGTCGAACAGTTGATTGATCAGGAATGGCCACAGGGATTCCAGGATCTGTTGGCCACCGCCGCCCGCGCTGATCTCGATGAGAATCCTTCGCAGGCCGAACGCGCCGCGTAATTCGTCGCGCACCCGGGCGACAGATCCCCTCTGTCGTCCGGGTGTTCAGACAACGCATTCGCGAACGTCTATCTGTTGTCGGCTTCTTGTGGTTGCCTTTCAACAGGTCGAAGGCGAACTGCCCGTCGGTAACTCGCCACCTCGGTGGTCTATCGGCTTGCCACAGCCGACACGTCTTCTGCGACTTGGTCGGCACCGCTGCCAGACTCCTTTCACAACGGACCGTCAATCAGGTCGTTTCTGCGTCGTTTCCTTGCGTCTCGGAAGTGGCCGCCGCGTTATAGGCTTTGAATTTCTGCGTTCAATCACCCAGCACGTTGATGAATTGTCACGTAGCTTTGGGAATAACGGTTGATCCGTTGAGCCGGAAATCGTTGATCTATGGGAACTGAAGACGTCAGGACGTTGTCCTAAGTCAACGAGAAAGTGTTGCTGGCGTTCCGTTTTTGTGTGACTCAAAGTTTGAACCTCTTTCATTTCAAGCCTTTAGAGCCACTGCAGCAGATATCGATGGCAAGGCAGTCGTATTTCGGTATTGAGTTTGCATTCGTTGTCATTGCAGCTCTTCGCAGTTTTCGACAGCCTGAAGTACAACAGGGAGTAACGGAC
>JABMPE010000677.1 GCA_013203845.1 Rhodopirellula sp.
CGCTTCCCGGGAAGCGGTTCAGCTGGAGATACTGTTCGTCGACCGGCCCGCTAGTGACGCGTTGCTTGGCGATTCGCTCTGGAATCAGGTTGACCAGATCGCTGGTATGCCGGTCGACATTCGCAACACACTGCGTGACAACGGCTGGCGAGTCGGGCATGCCAGTTCGCACCCTCCGCGAGCACTCGAGCAGCTTCTGGAGATGTCGTCCGAACGTCCTGAGGCCATCGACAACGAACGGCGTCTTGTCGGTCGGCGAGTCGCTCTGGCGGTCGGCGGCAAATTTCCGATCGACCTGACCGAACTGCAGCCGGAACTCCGCATCCGATCGAATGCCGACGGCACGACCAAGTCGTACTCGAACGTGCGCTGCATCCTCAATGTGCAGATTGATCGCGAGCAGGATGGCTGGGTCCGCTTGAACTTCACGCCGGAAGTTCATCACGGAGAAAACTGGCTGCGACCGGTGGCGACGCAACTCGACTGGACCCGCCGCCGCGGTCAGTTGGTTGAACCACTGTTCGATCAGAAATTCTCACTGAGTCTCAACGTCGGCGAGATGGCGGTCATCACTGCTGAAGGCGACGACAAAGAGACCGCCGGCCACTCCTTCTTCCGCAGTGTCCACGAATCCGGAGGCCTCCAGCGTCTCCTGGTCATTCGAGTCGCCAACATGCGAAAAATGGTCCCAGTCTACGACAACTGAAGTCAACGGCGGGTGGCGCAGGTTGCTTGAAACCTGTGCGGCGAAGCCGCAGGAGTTAACCGTCGCCAGACTGCGATTGTCCAGCAACATCGGACACCGGAACTGTGTATTCAGGCTGCACGGTTTGTGTTGAGCCGCGTGCAATCGCTCACTCGCTGACGACGGAAACCTTGTTCCAGTAGGCCCATTCGCTGCTCCAGTTGTTCGGTCGATTTTCAATGACCAACTGGATTTGCTGGCCGGCGAATTCGGTCAGGTCGACGCTGACGTCCAGCCACTCGTCTTTCGAAACGGTCTTCGAACCGACGATCTGATCGGCCATGACCTTGCCGGAGGCGAGCACTCTCAGTTGCCAGTCACCGTGCGGATGATGACTGACTCGCATTCGCAGCGTGGTCTTTCTGCCCGACGGAACTTTCAGCTCGCGGACGAGACTGCTGGGCGTCTGGCGATCCAACGGGTGAGTCTGAACGGCGGTCGCGTTGCGGAACACTTCGTGATGAACCACTCCGCCTTCGCCAACATTCCGGACCTGAAAACCGGGTGCCACTTTTTGAATTGTCCACTGCCACTCGGGTTTCTGTTTCATCGGACTCGACGGAGTGACGGCAGCCGGCGAGTTGCCGGTAACCATTCGACGAGCCACGAATTCCTGCAGCGCGGGAATTTTTCCGCCGACAGCCAGTTTCAACGATTCGCTCGGATAAAGAGGCACCATCGGCTCCAGACCGAACCAGTACATCCTCGGCAGATTGTTATCCGCGATGTCTTCGCCGTGTGACGCCAGACCTTCCAGAATCGACCAGCGATCGGCGAACGGCAATCGCTGAACTGCCGACGCCAGATACAGACGAGTGATCGGCGAGGTTTCACTTTTCGCCATCGACGCGAACTGTTCGAGCACGGAGTTTTCGACCGGTAATGTTTTGATCGGACTGGCGTCCTGAAACGCGTTGGCTGTGCTGGCGTCGCCGAGAAACTGAACTGCCCAGCCTCGAACATACTCATCCTGATGGTCGAGCAGCGACGCCAGACGGTTCTGGTCCAGACCACCGGTGACCTGCAGAGCCCACAACGCTCGCAGTCGCTTTGGAGACGTCACCGCCGTCTGAAACAAGTCGTTCAACTGAGAGTGAACGGCTAGCTTGTTCAACGTGCCACTCGCCGCGCGAGACTGCAGCAGTGTGCGAGCATGGCGAACGTACCAGTCGTTGGAATGCGTTTGCAACTCGACCAGTTGAGCGTCGGACATAATTCCCAGATTGGGACGGGCGACCGGCTTCGCCCCTTTCGGCATGATGCGGTAGACGCGACCGCTGTTGGGAAAGTTAACCGCGTTGCCACAGACGTCGTTGTCGTGCCAGTCCAGAATGTAAACGCCGCCTTCCGGACCGATCTCGACACTGAACCCGACCCAGGCCATGTCGTTGGTCGGCATGAAGTCATCGCCGTGCTTACCGATAAAGCTGGAACCGTTCGGCACCATGATGTCGGTCAGAACCGCGTGCTCGTGAATGTTGCACATGAACAGCCGCTTGCGATACTGCTTCGGAAACGTGTCCGCGAGATAGAACCTCGCGCCGCCGTGAGCGGAAAGGTGCGCGTGATCGCGGATCGTCTTGATGTCGTCGTAGATGTAAGGGTTCACGTGAGGGCGACTCTGCTTGTGATACACGCCTCCCTGCACAACGTGGAAGAGGTGAGGAATCACGCAGCACGTGGCGAAACCCTGACCGTGATCGTCGAAGTCAAAACCCCACGGGTTCGAAAGTCCGCGAGCGAAGATTTCGAACGTCTTTCGTGTCGGGTGATATCGCCAGATGCCGCCATCAATGAACTGCCGTTGTGAATCATCGTCACCGGGTTTGCCGACTCGCGATTCCGTAAACACGCCGTGGCAGCCGTAAAGCCAGCCATCGGGGCCCCAGTTAAAACTGTTCAAGGTTTCGTGGCGATCGTTGATACCCCAGCCGTCCAGCAGAATCTGGGGCGGTCCATCTGGTTTGTCGTCGCCGTCCGCATCGGGAATGAACGTTAGATTCGGAGGCGAGCCGACAAACACACCGCCAAAACCGCAGTCCAGCCCTGACGTAAACGTCAGCTTGTCGGTGAATGTCTTTTTCTTGTCGAAGACGCCGTCGCCGTCTGTGTCTTCCAGAATCTGAATTCGACTGACGGGATCGTTCGTGTGCTGACGCCGCGTTTGGTAGTTGAAGTTCTCCGCAATCCAGATGCGGCCCCGGTCGTCGAAGCAGAAGCCGATGGGTTCGGCGATGTCTGGTTCGGACGCGAAGACGGAAACTTCGAAGCCGTCCGGGATCGACATCCTGGCGACGGCTTCTTTCGGCTTCAGAAACGGAGCGTCGCTGACCTTGTGCTGTTGTTTGGGCAGCAGGTTTCGAGATCCCTGAGCGATTCCTGACGATGTCAGCCAGCACAGCAGGAGTACCACGACGCCCCCCATATACCAGCTCGAAGCGCCAGCGAGTGAACTCTCTGTTACGCCAATTGATCCACTCGCTGGCGCTTCGTGCTGGTATGGAATCGCGGCAGAGAATTTATTCATTCGTGTATTCATGGTGCCAGTTCCACTTGCTCGGTCGTTCTCAGGTATTTGATCAGGTCCGCCACTTCCAGCGGCTTCATCTTGTCGAGTTGTCCTTCGGGCATCATGGACTTGTCCGAGACCTTCCGCACGTCAATGTCCTGTTTGAGAATGACAACCCGCGGCTGCTCGACCGTCTTGAGTATCACACGCGTTTCGTCTTCTTCGGCGATCACACCGTTAAGCACTCGACCTTCGACAGTCACAATCGAAACCATTTTGTAACCAGCCGGGACGTCATAACTCGGGGCGACGCTGTTCAGGAGGATGTAGTCCAGATTGGCGCGATTCGAGCCAGTCAAATCCGGGCCGATTTTTGCGCCATCGCCGTAGAGTAGATGACACGACGCACACGTCTTCCTGAAAATGGCTCGACCGCGTGCAGCGTCCGCGTCGGCAATGAGAGACGGCGTAAGAAGTTGCCTGTACCGGGCGATGACCTTCTCACGATCCTCGGCCACCGGTTTGACTTTGCCGAAGACACTAACGAAACGCTCGCCAAGTAGACTGTCCAGAGAGCGTGCGACATGCGCCGGGATTTCTTCGCGGGCGATGGTTTTCCGCTCAACCGCGGCCAGTAACTCCTGAGCGTAGTTTTTTCGCGTGGCCAGAGTTTCGACCACCGCACGTTTCGATTCGGGATTCATTTCCTCGAACCGGCTGAGCAGGACAGCCGGAGCCGTCGCATTTTCGACCATCGCGTAGCCACGAATTGCATCCAGTTGCAAAGCCGGTTCGTCCAGCAACGGCTCCAGCAGCATGGACGCGTCCGCATTCTGCTGAGTGAGCAGTGAACGCAAGGCCTTGCGGCGAGCACCTGCTTCCGCCGACGAATCCTTCAAGACCGCGAGTGCTCGTTGCACGGCCGCACGATCGCCGAAGATCTGAGAAAGTTGATTCGACAGGTCTCGCACGCTGGCATCGTCGCTTTTTGCCAGCTTCGCACTCAACTCAATCCAGCCAGTCGGAGCCACCACGTTGCGGCGTCCTTCCAACCCGCGAAGCATGCCTCGCAACAAGGCCCCACGCACATCTTGATCATTGGTTGAACTCAGCGTCTCAACCAGGAGTTTCAGCGATTCAGCCTCGTCAATCGCCCAGGCGACGCTGTTATCACTTGTCACCACCAGTGCTAAAAGCAGCGAGAAACTCGATCGGCAGACACTGGCCGAGTTGCTTCTGATATTTGAAACTCGCCAACGACTCATCGCATCCATAGATCAGTTTCCCACTGCCTGCGGCTCTGCTCGGACTGCACATCCTTAATTGGAAGGATCGCAGTGTAGTGAACCGGTGGGGAGAACTGAAAATGCGAGGGCGACTTACAGGAGCTCGATCCTGGACTTCTGGCCAACGGGGACTTCGTGGAGGATCTGGCGTATTTCGTCACGACTCGGAAGCGGTGGTTCGTCGACGAGGCCGGCGACGCCAAACGAGTACCAGGTCAGCCCGATCAGCATCAACCACGTCACGGCGTTGGCTGCCAGACTTTTGCCGAAAAATTTCATCGCGCTGCCGGCAAACTGATTCAGCTCCAGTTTGAGACCGTTCCATTGAACGGCGTAGATCTCGTCGAGAATCAAGTGCGACAGAAAACCGAGGGCAATGCCAACGGCCATCAGAAGCCGGACCGTGTTGGAGTCACTGCGGTAAGTCAGAAAGACCACTTCCGCGGCAATCAGCATGGCCGGCACGCTGTGAAACATGCCTCGGTGAACAGCGAGTTTCGAAAGCAGCCACGCGCCGCCAAACCGGATCAGCAGGTAACTGACGACCGCCAGCAGCAGGACGGTCTCTGAGTTGCCGCCGAGCTTCTTCAGCTCATCGGCGAAGGCCATCGGCACCAACGCCGCCGTGACTCCGAAGAGTTCGCGAATGGGACGTCCCGATGTCGAATCCAGATCAGGCAGCATCCCGCCGAGCGTCGTCAGATAACCAACCAGCATGCCCTGCACCGGCGTAAACCCCAGGCCAACCGTCGCGGTGAGTCCTGTCGCGACACCAATTCCGCCACTCACACTGATGTGCTGCTTGAATCCAGCCATTCGTCGTTTCCCTGACACTGAGTACGAGATTCATCTCTGCCGCCATTGCAACGTTGTTCGCCGCTGACTTGCCGACGAGAACTTTACAGTCATCTCCAGAAATCTCGAATACGATCTTCGTCGAGGAATTACTGATCGATTTGACGGTTCAGGTCTCGACTGAAGAGCCCGTGCCGGCAAGGTTTTCCGAATCGGCATCACCGCGCTGGCAGACAGAGCAGTCGATCAGCTTCAGCAAACCATTCAGGCGATCGGCGTGGCCGAACTATTGGCCCGCGAAGCCGAGATCAGCCACGTGCTCGTCATCTGTCCGACGTCGTTGAAAAGCCAGTGGCACACTGTGAATTGAGATGCCTGACATTTTCACCTGGAGGCAAATGCCAGCTGCAGCTCTTCGAGCAGCAAAGTGTCGAGACGGTGTTGCGGTTTTGCTGTGGCATCGAGCGATATCCAACAGTCCTCTTGCCGTAGAGCACCTGTGTGATCGCTCCGGTCCGTTTGCTCGTGCCGTTGGGCACGAAGAAACGCATGGCATCGCGGGAAGCCTCAACTGACTTTTTCGGACTTTTCCGTTTTTTGAACTACCAGCCAGCATGCGTTTCTGACCGGGCCGTTTCGATCTCGTGACGGTTTCGCCAGAGGTAGAGGATGCGGAGTTTCAGTGGATGATGAATGCCGTCCATGCTGCCGGCTTCGTCCGTGAATTTCACACTGTCTCTTGCAGCAGCTTGAGAAGCAGCCACCGGCTTGAATCTCTGCTGGCTGCTTCTCACTCAAATGAGAATCCAATCAGCAAAGTCACGTCATCAATGCACCGGGCTTCGAAAACGCTCAAGCAAGACGGTCGGTGGCAACGTGGTACTGAGGATCTTCGGAAAGATTGATCTCAACAAAGTCGCCAGCTTTGTTCAGCAGGCTTCGACATTCCTTGCTGAGATGGGTCAGGTGCAGACGCTTGCCGTTGGTCTCGTACTTTTCGGCCAGCCAGTTGATGGCTTCCAGTCCCGACTGGTCGTAAACGCGGGTGTAATAAAAGTCGATCACAACGTCTTCCGGATCACCGTTCACGTCAAACATGTCTTTGAATGAGGTCACCGAGGCGAAGAACAGCGGTCCGTGCAACTGATAAATCTTGCTGCCGAAATCGTTGAACTTAATGTCCGCTCCGATGTGCGTCGCATGCTGCCAGGCGAAAACCAGCGAGGACACGATGACTCCCAGAATGACAGCCGACGCCAGATCGTGCATCACCACTGTGTAACCAGCCACGAGAATCATCACGAACATGTCGCTGCGAGGCATTCTCTGAAACATCCTCAGCGATGCCCATTCAAAGGTTCCGATCACGACCATAAACATTACGCCGACGAGTGCGGCCATCGGAATCTGCTCGATCAGTGGCGCAAGAAACAGGACGAACAGCAGCAGGCAAACCGCCGCGGTGATGCCGGACAAACGGCCTCGACCGCCGGAGTTCACGTTGATCAGCGACTGACCGATCATCGCACAGCCGCCCATGCCGCCGAAGAGGCCACAGACAAGGTTTGCGACCCCCTGGCCAATGCACTCGCGATTACCCTTGCCGCGGGTTTCGGTAATTTCGTCGATCAGTGTCAGCGTCATCAACGATTCGATCAGACCGACTCCGCACAGCACGATCGCAAACGGAAAGATGATCACGAGCGTGTCCCAGTTGAACGGCACCATCTCGTACTGCAGAAAGAAGAGTTGCGGGAGTCCGCCGCTGATGCTGCCTGCGTCTGCAGAGTCAGACAGCACGGCTGCTTCGGTCAGCGTCTGCCCGCCTGCCGTAGCCGCAGCGAACTCGGCCGCGCGAGTATTGGTACGCAGCATGTCACCAACCGTCGCCAGGATGTTGTCGCCATCGGGAGATTCAACGGCCCGGTTGATCGCCACTGAAGCCAGCGTCACCACCAGAATCGCCGCCAGAGACGCCGGGATGGCCTTGGTCACTTTGGGCAGCAGCCAGATGATCGCCATCGTTGTCGCGACGAGACCCAGCATGAGAAACAGTGGTTGTCCGGCTAGAAAAACCAGCTCACCACTGGCCGATAGTGTCTTGAAACTACCAAGCTGTGCCAGACCGATCACGATGGCGAGTCCGTTGACAAAGCCCAGCATGACCGGTTGAGGGACCATGCGGATCAGCTTTCCAAGCCGCCCCAGTCCGACCGCAATCTGCAGCAGCCCGCACAGGATGACGGTGGGGAAGAGATATTCGACGCCGTGCTGAGCGACCAAAGCAACGACCACGACGGCCATCGCCCCGGTTGCTCCGGAGATCATGCCCGGTCGGCCGCCAAGCACAGCGGAAAACAGACCCAGAAAGAACGCGGAATACAACCCGATCAACGGTGAGACACCGGCCACGAACGCAAAAGCAATCGCTTCGGGCACCAGCGCCAGGGCAACCGTCAACCCTGAAAGCACGTCGTATTTTACGGACCCTGATCGCGGAGTGAAGAAGTTGAGCATGAAATGTCCAGAACGGGAGTCCCATCGAAATGGGCGGCGGCAATCAACAACGAAGTGGCTGAACAATCAGCCCGGTTCGCCGCGGAGAGCAAGAGATCGACACGCTGCTCAACAGGCTCGCGTTTCAACGCAGCACTGGTCAGCGGGATCCGCAGGAAGGAGGGGCATATACCCCGAAGGCTGCGAACTATAGCCCCTGGCGAAGCTCGGTCAACGCAGATGCCGTGGCTCGGTAAGCATTCATCGACTTATGGTATTCGAATATCCGGCGTGATATCCGATGGGGCAATTACCTCGTGAAACAATTGCCTCGCGTGACGATTCTGAGGCAAGGCGCCGAGCCGCGAAGACTTTTGGCTGTCGATCGTTCTGGAAATTCACGTTTGACAGGTTGAATGTCGCCATTTCATAAAGTCACGGCCCGCTGCGCCAGACGCGAGCGTCACCCGCAAGACCGCCCGACGCGATAGTCTTACCGTCGGGCGAGATGTCGATCGAGAATAATTGACGGCTGTGACCTCGCAGTGTGGTGAGTCGTTCACCGGATTTCGTATCCCATAGCTGCAGCCACCGATCTCGGCCACCGGACGCCAGAGTCTGACCATCCGGAAAAACACGAAGCACATTAATGCGGCTGGTGTGAGCCTTGATCGTCGCTCGCCGAGACTGCGTTGACACTTCCCAAAGTTGCAATTCGCCGGTCGAAGTTCCGATCGCGACAACCTTGCCACCTTCGCAATAGGTCAATGCCAGCGGTACCGATTCGACGGAAATCTGCCACGGCAATTTGTCGCCCGTCTTCGCGTCGAACAATTGAATCGATTCATCGGAACATGCAGCAGCCACAACGTGGCTGTCCGGCGAAAACGCCAGTGCATTGATTCCATCGCCGATGTCGCGCATTACAAACTGCGGTGTCGTCCAATCGGAAGTCAAAAAACAATCCAGTGTGCCGTCACGATAGCCGACCGCCAGTACGGATTTCCGACTCGGACCGGCAACGTTCTCGCGAGTTCATGCGAACCGCTATGACGCTTTCTTGCCATTTCGACGATCAAACCGGAACGGCTTCGTCGGGTCGTCGGTCACTGACACTTTAAGCGGCGGCGCAATCCCACCCTGGTCAACCTGCACTCGCAGAATGTTCGTCGCCTTGAACGGTCGGTCATAAATCCACTTGTGCCCATCGCCGTGCAGATAGAGCACCGGCTTTTCAAAGTCTTCAGCAACCTGACTGAACGGACCGAAAAAGTCATCGTGAACTTTGGCTGGCTTTGCATGTCCAAAGACGACGAGACTGCTGATCTCTTTGCCGGAACGCTGCAGGCTCGACTTGACCCAGTCGAGATTACTGGCATGTCGCAGTTTCCATTCCTGCTCATCGTGGACGCGGCCTCCTACGATGTTCAGTCCGACAAACAGCACGTTGCCCTTCACAAACGCAAAGTTCTCTTCGCGTATTTTCTGCCGCTCGACTGTCAGGTCGTGTTTCCAGTGTCGATCGAATTTCATGAAGTACTGATCCCAGTACGTCCATGCCTGAGCCGGGTTAAGACAGTCATTCCACTCGTTATCACCGGGAATGATGAACACCGGTGCCGCAGATTTACTCAGCATTCCGGCAACTTTGTTGTAAACCGCTTCGTTACAGAGAGGCACCCCTCGCTTGATGTCGCCTACATGGATGACGAACTCCGCGTCGTTTGGCAGGTCCGCAATCTGCTTCGGCAGCAGCACGTCTTCCTCGGGCGCGTAAGGCACATCTCCCATTGCGTAGAAGGTCACCTGGACTTTGGCATCGTCATCGGCCCGTACCTGTTCCACAAAAACAGGCTGGCTGGATACCAGCAACAGAATGAACGCTACAGATTTCAGGTGCATCGCATTGCTCGCTTTCAGATCGAAGGAATCAGCACAGTAACGGATGCGCCGCGTCGCCGCAGCTGACCGGGAACTGACTCAGAAGGAATCGCGGGCATCTACCAGGATGCTCGATTTCTCTGTCGGGAGGCAGGGTGATCATTTCCTCTCACAACGATGATTCCTTTGCGGTATCTGTCCAATGAACGGGCTCAGTCTCAGGAGCATCTCGACCGGCACTTCGTCACCGACGTCACGGAGATGAGTCCCGATCTCGCGAATGATTCGGAAATCGCCCAGCTGCTTGAGCCCACTGATGACTGATTGCCGCTCAATCGAATCGATGCGCGACTCTTCCTTCTGCTTGAGCTGTTCCATCATCGCGACGGCGGGCAGCAGTTCCCGGAGTTCATCCGCCTGATCCGGGAACCGCTGCACGTACTCAGTGACCGATGGGTATTCGCCATGGCGGTAACGTTCGGCGAATTCGTCAGCCGCGACGTCGACCGGGTCACGGTCGTCGTCGATGGCAATGGCAGGCTGCACATCTTTCGAAGTGGCAGATCGGTCGTCGTTCATAATTCTTACCCCTGCCGTACCGCTGACTTCTTAAACGACAGAGACACGGCGACAACGAGAAACGGACAGGAGTTGGTCAGCATGAGTTTCCTCTGAGTCTCTGTGGTGAGTCTTTTCAAAACGATGAATTCCATTACTCACCTACTCATCGAACTCGGCGTCAGGATCCGCTTCCAGAACCTGCTTCAGCCGCCTGAGAGCCCGCACGTATCGATTGCTCGCCGCCGTCTTCTGAATTCCCAGGATCTCCGCGACTTCGTTATTGCTGAGTTCTTCAAAATGCCTCAGCGCCAGAACCTCCCGGTCGATTTCATCCATGCTGTCCAAGGCTTCTCGCAGCCCCGTCAGACGTTCCTCTCGCATCGCCACGTGACTGGGAGACGTCAGGTTTCCCACCAGTTGAGCGGCGATGGAAATCGAGGTGTCACAGTTGGATCTCCTGATTGAAACTTCCTGCGACACGTTTCGCTTCTGAGCACCCAGATGCCGTCGGTGCAGATCGATAATAATCTGGTAAGCGATCTGCCGAACCCAGACGAAAAACGGCACTGCCGGGTTGCTGGTGTAATCTTCAATTCTTCGGGACGTTTCGAGCCACACTTCCTGCAGCACGTCCGCCGTGTCGACTCGTCCATATAAACGCCGGTCGAGACGGAACCTCACCATGCGCTGCAGCTTGTCACGATGACGCGAAAAGACTTCAGCGATCGAGTCGGCGTTTCCCGACTTCAGCATCTCCAGCTCGTCCGACATTCAACTTTCCCAACAACTTTGTGAGAAACGCCAGCCGGACGCCTGGCATCAGACGAAGCGGCCGAATTGGTTCCCGAAGGTTTGAACCGAATTGCCAGCGTGACTGTCCACTCAGTCAGGATCAAGTCAACTACGGACGTGTCGGGAGTTTTACCGAACCCGAATCTGCAAAAGCGTTTGCGTCGGAAGTTTCGAGACGCAATTGAGTTGTAGCTGTAGGCTGGAACGAGCAAAGCGCTGTTCCGGCAGCAGAAACCCATTTTGCCGGAACAGCGCTCCGCTCGTTCCAGCCTACGAAACCTGCGGAATCAATCCTGGACAACACAGAAGACGATGGGTTTTCTGTTTGGTACTATCCGCCACGAGCCGCATACGCGACAGATTCAGAGTGTGATGACCCGGTTGCGACAGCGGCCTCCCCCTTGAGTATGTTCAGAAGAGTGAGACGATGAGGGAATTCGTCAGTGCTAAACTGCACGGTCTTCGAGTCACAGGCAAGAGTCTGGATTACGAGGGATCGGCATCGCTGGCCGTCAGTCTGATGGAAGCCGTAGGGATCAGCCCGTATGAGAGGGTTTATCTGGTCAACAAGTCGACCGGCTCCCGCTGGGACACTTACGCGATTCCCGGTCGCGAGGGCGAATTCACGCTCAACGGAGCGGCGGCCCGACTCGGCGAAATCGGCGACGAAATCCTGCTCTGGACCTTCCGCTCCGAAGAACGCTTCACCGGCGCGAACGTCGTCTTCCTCAACGAATTCAACAAAATCGAACGCCGCAAAACCTACCCTGCAGAAGAACCGTCCGCGGTTGAGTTCTGAGAATCTCAGTCTGGATGGGGAAATGGTTGAACCACGAAATACTCGAATCACACGAAAGAAAAAGAGCCTGGCTTTTGTGTTTTACGCGTCTTTCGTGGTTGAATGCCCTGAGTTCCTCAGAAGAAAGCGAGATGCATGCTGCCTCGCACACTTGAACCGGAAGTCATGGATACCGCCCAGGAAGCGGCTGACTATGACTCAATGGACCACTCGTCCGTCAATCGGCTGTTTGTAGACGATCTGCTGAGTGCGGCGAATTCCGCAGGGTTTTCCGAACGGCTGGCTTCGCAGAGCAACTGGTTGCGGATCCTGGACGTCGGAACCGGCACGGCTCAGATTCCGATCGAACTCTGCCAGCGACCCGTCAGTGTGGAGGTCCTGGCCATCGACCTTGCGGCGGAGATGCTGCGGCTCGCTGATCGAAACGTTCGCGGTGCGGGATTCCAGGACCGCATTCTGCTCCAGCATGTCGACGCCAAAGAGCTGCCATTTGATGACGGCGAGTTCGACTGGGTGATTTCGAACAGCATCATCCACCATATTCCTGAGCCGTTGGACTGCATCCGCGAGATGCAGCGAATTCTCAAGCCGGGCGGACTTTTGTTCGTTCGAGACCTGATGCGCCTGAATTCGAACGAGGAAGTTGAGGGGATTGTCGCGCAGTACGCAGCAGACGCGACCGACGAACAGCGGCAACTCTTTCATCAATCGCTGCACGCGGCGTTGACTGTGCCAGAAATGGCAGAGTTGCTGGAGTCGCTCGGCTGGCCAGCGAGCACGGTCGCCCCGACCAGCGATCGTCACTGGACGGTGACGGCAATTGGTTACTCCCGCGAAGGCGGGAAACCAGGCGGTTCGTGAAAACTGGGTTCCCGACTTCGCGGGAATCACTGGCTCAGATCACACGACTGACTGCCCAGGCCGCATTCACGCGGTACCGATTGTTCGTTTTGCGCCTTCTTTGGAACCGGCAATCTCAACCAGCCCTTCCAGGTTATGCCATTTTCTGCAGTTTCGCGCCAAGCGAAACCGATCACACCATTAGCAGATTGAGAAGCGGTCAATTCCGTCAGCCGCTTTCTGGCCCAGAACCCTTCTCCGAGTGAACAGACGATTCGATGATCCTGCAGTCGTCGAATCGTCGCACTCGGAGATTCTGGCAGAGTCACGAGGAAACAACTCGCTATGCGAGTCCCGCCTGAAGTCCTTGCTGTCATCCCTCGTCTTCCTCTGTCAGAGTGGTCCTGAATCAAACGATCATTCGGAAACTGCCCACCAGCGTGTACCGGCCAGCCACCCACCCTGCATTGATTTTCATCACGAATTTACATCATTCAGCATCTTCACCGACCGGAGTCACCAATGCGGAATCTGCGAATCGCCGACCCGGATTTTGAAGCCCGTGCCCACAGCTGCCTGGGCGACTGCCTCATTCAGATCAACACAAAAGCAGACATCAGACCCACTGAACTCCCCGATTCAGCACCCATTGGCTGGCACGAGCAGTGGTCAGCGGGAAGCGAACAGATTTCATCGAGACTCGCTTTGATCGAAGCCGAACTCGACCGCCTGGCTGCCGTCGGCCCCGAACAGCCGCAGCTTTCGGTATTCGATTCGGAAGTGGAGTCGTACTGACCTGCGAGTGTTGCATTAACTCCTGGATGGGTGGCTGGTGGTTGGGGCC
>JABMPE010000678.1 GCA_013203845.1 Rhodopirellula sp.
CCTGTGCCCGTTGCCACGACCACAAGTTCGACCCGATCACGACGCAGGACTACTACGGTCTGGCGGGCATCTTCTCCAGCACGAACTATCAGGAACGCCCGGTCGTCAGCGACGAAATCGTGGCCGCTCGCCGAGTCGCTGATGACGCGGTCAAGGAACAGCAACTGAACATCGACCGCTTCCTGCTGACTGAGTCTCGCGGCATCCGGCCGACTCTGATCAGCGAGATCCCCGACTACTTCGTCGCTGGCTGGAAGATGCTCCATCGCAAGAAGACGGAGAAGAACGAAAAGAAACTGCTTGAGCAGCTTGGCAAGGAAACGAAGCTCAGCCAGACCCTCATCAAACGCTGGTACGAGTTCCTGAAGCCGGACTCGCGCCGATCGGAATCCGAAACTCTGGCGCTGGGCGAGTGGCTGAAACTGGCGGTCGCCGAAGACAGAAACAAAGACCTCTCAAAAGACGAAGCGGCTGCGGCAGTCGTCAGAAAACTCGGCGAGGAATTCCAGAAGCTGGCAGAAGAAAAGTTGCCGCGGCGTGAAAAGCTGTTCGCCCGATTTGGCGAGAACGTCGCCTTCGTGAATGCCGCCGACCAGACGGAAGTTCGTGCCGGAGTCATTCCGCTTGGCAATCTGTTTGACGATTCGGCCAGCGTGTCGCTCGACGCGGCGGTGAAAACCGACAAATTCTCGGCCGTCGCGAATGCTGACCGGCTTGGCGTTGATCGAGTCGTCCAGGGCTGGGGGACTCGGACAAAGATCGCTCCTGACGTGGAGTTCGACTTCGGCAAACTCGGCAGCTCGTCGCACAGCTACGGATCGATCGTGAATGACGGCTGGCAGACGGGCGGAGCTATTCGTACAGAGGGAAAACGGTTTTCCAACGGAAAGCGACTTGAGCAGGGCATCGGCATGCACGCCAACGCGCTCGTCACGTTCGACCTCGATGAAATCCGTAAAGCGGGACTGCTGCCGAGTGACCAGAAGTTCCAGTTCAAGGTCGATCGAGCGGGCATCAACGACGATGCAGCGGGGAGCAATGGGAGCTCGCATCTGGCGGTCATCGTCTCGCGGCCTCACAAAGACAAGGCCGTTTCGGACGCGATCCTGGCCAGTTACTTGAACGGCAAGCCGGTTGAAGTCGACGTCAACGACTTTACGTATTACTTCACCGGAGATCCTGGCGAGCCGCTTCGAGCGAACGGCAGATTCGTTTCCTTCGAGATTTCGATTCCGCCTGAGGCAAAGCACATCACGCTCGTCGCAACCGGTGCCGGCGAGCCAGCCGACAACCCGATCAGCAGCGATCACACCGTGTTCTCGGGAGCCCGACTGGAACTCGACCCACTGCCCGAAGAGAAGCTCGCCGCGAAAGAAGACAAGGCCGAGCTGATTGACGAAGAGCAGCTCCAGCGGGACAAAGCCGATGCGGTTTTTCTGTCGCGGCTGTTCTACGACGAAGGCTTGCTCGCGCTGCCGGCCAATGAGGTTGAAGGCAAGCTGCCTGCCGAACAGAGGTCCGCTCTGGCCGAACTGAAGAAAAAGCAGGAAGAGCTGAAGAAGACGGCTGGGCAGATAGACGTCCTGATGGCTCATTCGCTGAACGACGGCAACGGGGCAGACCTGCCGATTTACCTGCTGGGCAACCCTGCGAAGAAAGGCGACGTTGCTCCGCGAGCGATGCCGGCGATCTTTACCAGCGGCGAGAAATCTCCGTTCGCGCCGAAAGGCAGTGGCCGCATGGAACTCGCCAGAGCAATTGCGTCGCCCGACAACCCGCTCACCGCGCGAGTGATCGTTAACCGCGTCTGGGCCGGACACTTTGGAGTGGGTCTCGTGAAAACGACCAGCAACTTCGGGAAGCTCGGCGACCGGCCGACGCATCCGGAACTGCTGGACTGGCTGGCCGTGCGATTCGTTGAACAGGGCTGGTCCCTCAAGCAACTGCACCGGAACATCATGCTGAGCTCGACTTATCAGCAGTCGAGCCGCTTGCGTGAGGACGGCAACAAGGTCGATCCGGAAAACACGCTGCTCTGGCGGATGAACCGGAGGCGGCTCGAAGTCGAACCATGGCGAGACAGCATCCTAGCGGTGAGCGGAGAACTGGACCGAACTCTCGGCGGTCCGTCTTCAAACCTCGACAACGCCGGATTCAAACGCCGTACGGTTTACGGATTCGTCAGTCGCCACAGGCTCGACGAACTGCTGCGGCTGTTCGACTTCCCGGACCCCAGTATCACGGCGGCGGATCGCTCGGTCACGACTGTCCCGCTGCAGCAACTATTCGTTCTGAACAGCGAATTCATGACCCAGCGCGCCCGAGCCCTGACCGGGCAGTTGAACGCCGCGGGACTGGCCGATGACGCAGCGAAAGTCCGATACGCTTATGAGTTGCTCTTCAGCCGCGAGGCGGGCGACGATGAAGTCGCCGCTGCGACGCTGTTTCTGCAAACTGGAACAGACGACGGTGACAAACTGAGTCGATGGGAACAGTTGTCGCTGGCTTTGCTGGGTTCAAATGAGTTTCTGTTTGTTGACTGAAATGGCACTGAGATGCGTCGCGACGCACTCTTTGAGGATATCTGATGAATAATTCTGGATTCACTCGACGTGAGATGCTGGTTCGGTCCGGGTCCGGGTTCGGGATGCTTGGATTGTCGAGCGTGCGGGCTCAGGAAGCGGCGGCAGACCTCGCTTCAGATCCGATGAGCCCGAAAAAACCTCACTTCGAACCAAAGGCGAAGCACGTCATCTTCCTCTTTATGAATGGAGGACCGTCTCATGTGGACACGTTCGATCCAAAGCCAGAACTGAAAACTCAGGAAGGCAAACCGGGGCCAGGCGGCAAGTACATGCCGTCGCCGTTCAACTTTTCGAAGCAGGGCGAAGCCGGCATCGACATGAGCGAGCTGTACCCGCACCTGGGTAAGGTCGCGGATGAGCTGTGCATTCTGCGGTCGATGCACACGTCGACGCCGAATCACGAACCCGGGCTGCTCATGATGAACAGCGGCAACCAGCAGCCGATCCGACCGTGCCTGGGTTCGTGGCTGACGTACGGGCTCGGCAGCGAGAA
>JABMPE010000679.1 GCA_013203845.1 Rhodopirellula sp.
GCGTAATCGGCGACTGCTTTTGATGGACCGATGCCTCCAATGCGTCCCGTGTCGATCTGCACGAAAGCGATCTTTCCGTAGTCAATCAGGTGCCGCGCCATGTGAAAGTTGAAGGCGCCTTCGCCTCCTGCAATGGGCACTCCTTCGCTGGCGTCGGCGAGTTCGCGATACGCGGCCAGAGCGTCACCGACGAACGGTTCTTCCAGCCAGAAGACGTTGTTCTCGGCCAGCGCCGGAAGCCTCGCTTTCGCCGGAGCAACGTCATCGCCCCACACGGTGCCGGCATCAATCATCAGGATGCCGTCTGTCCCCAGTCCTTCCCGCGCGGCCGCAACCTGATCGCGGTCATGCTCGACAGACAGCCGACCGTAATTGCCCCAGCCGAACTTGACGGCACGAAAGCCCTGCTCACGCGAAACGCGGGCCTTCTGCAGAGTCTCTTCGGGCGTCTCCCCAAAGAGTTGCGACGCGTACGGCGTCTTCGGTTCGGCCTGGTTGTATCCCAGCAGACGATACACCGGCTGCTGCTCGCGTTTGCCCAGCAGATCCCAGAGTGCGATTTCCAGACCGGAGAACGTGTGGTTGGTCTGCGCAATATCCAGGCCTCCGGCACGGACCCGGTCACCCAGTCGGATCAGATCGTCCGGGCAGTCGACGGTCTGGCCGATCACCAGTTCCCGCACGCTCTTGCAGGCAGAGTGCGACTTCGGCGTAGCCCAGTTCGCGATCGAAACCACGGGCGACGCTTCGCACTCTCCCCATCCGGTCAACCCGTCCGCCCGCACGCGCACCAGCAGAGTGTCCTGGCTGCCGTCGCCGATATCGCGAACCTCGGGCATCGCCAGATAGAAAAAGTCGACGTGTTCGATCTTCATGACTGAAATCCTCAACCTGAAGCGTCAGGGACCGTGTGTGTTGTTACTCAATCCAACGCAACGAGTTGTAGGAAGAAAGCGTGGCGTTCGCGACACCGTGAAGTTGAGGGCTGTGCTTCGGTATGGGGATCATTCGCCGAGTCACAAAAGCCGCTGGTGTTGCAAGGTTGAACGGAGAGTTCCTCGCTTGCGGTGGTAGAGTTGCCTCATCAGCGGAATTGGTCCGCAACGGCGACAGTGCAAATTCTCCAACGGTCCAGGTTATGCTGTCTGGATGAGCGACGTGACTCGAATTCTCTCGGCGATTGAACACGGCGATGCGGCCGCTGCTGAGCGGTTGCTGCCGCTGGTGTATGACGAACTGCGCCGGCTGGCCGTCCAGCGAATGGCTCAGGAGAATCCGGGGCAGACGCTGCAAGCGACGGCGCTGGTACACGAGGCGTACCTGCGGCTGGTGGATCGCGAGCAGGCTCAGCACTGGGATTCTCGCGGACACTTCTTCGCGGCGGCCGCGGAATCCATGCGGCGGATTCTGGTTGAAAAGGCTCGCCGGAAAAATCGCGTCAAACGCGGTGGCGAGATGGCTCGGCAAGAGCTGGATGACGTGCCGATTGTCGCGCCGGAAATTCACGAGGATCTGATTGCCCTCGATGCGGCTCTTGATCGATTGAAGGCTGTCGACGCGCAGGCGGTCGAACTGGTGCATTTGCGGTATTTTGTCGGTCTATCGATCCCGAATGCGGCGGAACTGCTGGGGATTGCTCCCCGCACGGCAGACCGGTTGTGGGCCTTCGCGAGAGCGTGGCTGCATCAGGAGATTTCCGGGGAAGATTGCCAATCTGAATAAAAATAGAAATTCTGTGGCGTGACGGCGGGCAAAATGGCGCATTGAGACCTGGAACCACTCAATCCATCACATCCCAAGCGAGACATTCGTCATGAATGAGCAGGAACTCTTCCTCTCCGCCCTGGAAATCGACGACCCCGCAGAACGTCAGGCTCATCTGCAGACCGCGTGTGCTGATGCCCCGGAACTGCTGGCGCGGGTCGAGTCGCTGCTGGCCTCACACGAAAGCCAGAGTCAATTCCTCAACACGCCGGTTGTTGACCAGATGGTGGATGAGCCAGTCAGCGAGGCTGATGCCACACTGCTCTACCAGAACGGTTCAACTCAGGACGACGAGTTCGAATCCGCTGACTTCAATCCCGACGAGCGCGAAGCCATGACTCAACATCTCGACGATTCCTCAGACGAAATTCCACTCGGCTATCTGGAACCGTCATCACGCGACGATTCGCTGGGCCGGCTGGGCCATTATGAGATTCTGGAAGTCATCGGCAGCGGGGCATTCGGAACCGTATTGAAGGCGTTTGATGAGAAGCTGCACCGCATCGTGGCCATCAAGGTGCTGGCTCCGCAGATGGTGGCGACGTCGCCGGCGCGAAAGCGATTCCTGCGTGAAGCGCGTTCCTCGGCCGCCGTTCGCCACGAGAACGTTGTCAGTATTTACGCGGTTGAAGATGAACCCATTCCCTACCTCGTCATGGAATACATCCCCGGACAGACGTTGCAGCAGCGGCTGGATGGGAACGGGCCACTGGATTTGGTTTCCGTCCTGCGAATGGGCAAACAGATTGCCGATGGGCTCGCCGCCGCTCATGACCAGCAGTTGATTCATCGCGATATCAAACCTGGGAATATCCTGCTGGAAACCAGCATTCAGGATCACGTGAAGATTACCGACTTCGGTCTGGCTCGCGCCGCCGATGATGCCAGCATGACCCAAAGCGGCATGATTGCCGGCACGCCGCTGTACATGGCTCCCGAACAGGCTCAGGGACAGAAGCTGGACCAGCGGGCCGACCTGTTCAGCCTGGGCAGCGTGCTCTATCAGATGCTCAGCGGTCGCCCGCCGTTTCGCGCACCGAACACGGTGGCTGTTCTGAAGCGCGTCGTCGAAGACACACCCCGCCCCATCAAGGAAATCATTCCCGAAGTTCCTGACTGGATGTGCGAGTTGATCGGGCATCTGCACGCCAAGAATCCGGACGAACGCTACAGCTCGGCGAAGGAAGTCAGTGACGTGCTGGCGCAGTGTCTGCTGGATGTCCAGGAAGGACGCAGGCCATTGATTCCCGCACCAGACAATGCAGAAACCGTGCTGCGTCCGGCACTATCCAGTCCGCCGCGTGACACCAAACGTCCACGCAGGTGGCGTTTCATGACAGTGGCCATTTTGCTGCTGCTGGCCGCGATCGTGTTCTTTCTGCAACTCGGCGGCAAATACGACGTGCAGATCACGCTGGATGATCCATCCATGTCGCTGAAAGTCGACGGCGAAACGGTGGTTATCGAAGGCAATAGTGCGCCGATTCGATTGTCTGCCGGGGAGCATACGCTGCACGTTGAACTGAACGGCTTCGAATCCGACACCGACAGTTTCACCGTGAAGAAGGACGGCAAGAACGCCGTCCACGTGGTCATACTGGATGGTAAAGTGGTGATCGGCACCGGTGGCAAGCCGACCGTGCCCTCCCGCTCGGTCGCGAGCACCACGAAGCCGGGCGCAGAATCACCCGCCGGTAAGCATGCTCCGCCCCTGGCGATCGCCCCGTTCGATGCCGATCAGGCTGCACAGTATCAGCAGGCCTGGGCCGACTATCTCGGCGTGCCGATCGAAAAGGAAATCTCGCTTGGTCAGGACAAGAACGGCAAGGACGTCACACTGACGATGGTACTCATTCCGCCGGGCGAGTTCATGATTGGCACGACTGACGACGAACAAGGCAGATGGCTGAGTGAAGCGAAGGCTCAGAATCCGAATGCAAAACCGGACACGTTCGCCGCGCTCAGCATGGAAGACGATCGTTTCGTGCGGATCACCAAACCGTTCTGGCTCAGCAAACTCGAATTCAAGACCGGGCAGTTCCGCCGGTTTGTCGAAAGCACAGGATACAGGACCGACGCCGAGACCAACGGGCAGGGTGCTGCCCGGTACAACTACTCGACGCGATCCGTTGAGCGCTTGCCGGAACTCAACTGGGACAACTGGGGCAAGTTCAGTGCCGATGTCGGCCCGGTCGTGAATGTTTCCTGGAACGACGCGGCGCGGTGCTGTGA
>JABMPE010000680.1 GCA_013203845.1 Rhodopirellula sp.
CCCGCGTACCAGTCCGCCCACAGCCGTCCGCCGGGAGCGACCGCCATACTCGGAATCCCCTGAAACGCTCGGTTACTCGTCGCATGATCGGGCTGCTTTGGCGGGCCGACGTAAGCGGGAGTCTGCAGAAACGGATCGGGCAGCTTCAGACTCGACAGCGTCTCCTGCAGCTTGTCGGCTTCGGCACGGTTTTCGGTGAGCGGTTCTTCCTGAAAAGCGGGCAGCAGGTGCTCCCAGACCAGGTCGAGCTGCTTCTGCATATTACCCGTCTTCGCCGTGATCGCGATGACCGCGTCCTGCTGCGGAAGGACGAGGCAAAACTGGCCGTCCTTGCCGTCGCCGCGGAAAGCACCGTGTCGGCACTGCCAGAACTGAAAGCCGTAGCCCTGTCGCCAGTCAGGATTGCCGGCGCTGGGAGCTTTGTCGTTGTCGACCTGCTTGCTGGTCGCCTGCGCGATCCACTCGGCGGGGATGAGCTGCTTTCCGTTCCACTGCCCCTTCTGCAGATAGAGCTGGCCGAACTTCGCGATGTCTTCGGTATGGAGATACAGCCCGTAGCCGCCGATCGAAATGCCCTGCGGACTTTTGTCCCACGTGGGCTTCTCGATGCCCAGCGGTTCGAACAGCCGCGGCGTCAGATAGTCGACGACCGTCTGGCCGGTCACTTTCTGCACGATCGCCGACTGCATGTACGTCGCTGGCGTGTTGTAGCGGAACGTCGACCCCGGCTTGTGAACGACGGGCTCGGCGAGAAACCGCTGTATCCAGACATCGTCGCCGCTCCACCACGGCTCGGCAGCGTGTCCGGTCGACATGGTCAGCAGATCGCGGACACGCATCGCTTTGAGGTTCTCAGACGGTTCGGCCGGAGCGTCTTCCGGGAAGAAGCTGAGGACCTTGTCGTCGATGTTCAGCTTGCCTTCGGCAACGACCAGTCCGACGGCAGCCGACGTGAAGCTCTTGCTGAGCGACCACAGAATGTGCGGCTTGTCAGCGGCTTCCGGAGCCCACCAGCCTTCAGCGATGACCTTCCCGTGCCGCACGAGCATGAAGCTGTGCATCGACTTCACCTGCTCGTCCGCCGCTTCGACAAACGCTCGAATAGCTGCTGACGAAACACCCTGAGATTCCGGAGTCGCCCGCGGCAGCCTGTGGGACGCAGACTTGCCGCGCAGTTGCTGGTCGAGAAACGCGACCATCTGCTCGCGCTGGCGACTCTGGTAGAACTCGTTACCTCCGTGGCCGGAACCTTTCAGCACGTGCAACGCGATGGGCAGGCCAGCTTTTGAGTAGACCTCGACGATGCGCTGCGACTGGTCGAGCAGCACGGTCTGATCGTTGTCGCCATGAAAAACGAGGAACGGCGGATCGTCCGGCGTGACGTGGAACGCTGCCGACGCCTGTTTGCCGAGTTCCACTTTCTGGTCCGCACCACCACCGAGCAGCCGGTAAACCACAGAGCCTTCCAGGTTCGCACGGTGCGGCTGCGTCTTTGATCGCAGCACGAAATCCGTCGCGCCGTAGAAGTCGACAACGGCGTCAACACGCGAGGACTGATCGAGATTCCCGCCGACGTTTCCTTCGAGTTCCTTCACGTCGCCGGACGTGCCCATCAGCGCCGCGAGGTGTCCGCCGGCACTGCTACCGGCGACGGCGATTCGATCGGTGCGGTACCCGTACTTGTCGGCGTTCGCTCGCAGCCAGCGGACGGCGGCTTTGCAGTCGTGAATCTGAGCCGGGAAAATCGCTCTGTCCGTGAGCCGGTACGAGATGCTGGCGATGGCGTAACCATGCTCGGTCAGCCACGTCACGGGGCAACCAGCCTTGCTCCCCGCGTGCCAGCCACCACCGTGAATCCAGACTACCAGCGGCGGTTTCTTCGCAACCGGCAGGTAGACATCGAGCTTCAGGCTGTGCCCGTCGACGGACGCGAATTCGATATCCTTGTGGCTTCGCGTGTCCTCCGCTGCCGGTGTAGGCCGCGTTTCGCTGAGCCCGACGATGAGAATCACAATCAGGGAAACGGTGTGACGTGAAGCTGAAAACCGCATGTTGCTCGCTTTCTTTGTATGAGTAGCAACCAGAATTTGTCGGCCTGGCTGCAGCCAGCGAATTCGGGCCAGGATTGTATCGGTTCGCTCTTCCTGCGGGCAGCACACGACTGAATCTGGCGTCGAGAAAGGCGAGAGTCATCGGATGCACGCTCGATCAA
The DNA here is from genome assembly GCA_013203845.1 of Rhodopirellula sp. Classification (GTDB taxonomy): domain Bacteria; phylum Planctomycetota; class Planctomycetia; order Planctomycetales; family Planctomycetaceae; genus JABMPE01. The sequence continues at coordinate 2,213 of JABMPE010000680.1, forward strand.
CGAGAACACCAACTGATTCCTGCTTCGGTGAACTCGTGCGTCGTTGAAAAGAAATGTCGGCATCTCATGCGGTGCCATCGAGTCGTGTGGTGCCATCAAGGTCCGCAGCACGTGGTCGATCGAGCTGCCTGGATGGCTCATTCTGATGAAACACGTGTAGTACCGACGGTCTTTCCAAGTTCTTCAACAAGCCGCATTGTCAACTGCGCGGCACGTTCTTCGTTCAGACACAGCGGATTTACTACGAGGATTCCCTCGCTCAACTTGCCGTGACCAACGAAAACCGTCGGTGATCCAGTTCGCAGCGTCTTGCAGACTTCAAAGGCGGTGCGTCCGAGTGATTTTTCATCAACGGCGATCTCCAGAATCGGCCAGCGGTCTGGCGAGGAGGGCTCGACGATTCGACACGTCGCCTGGGGAATCTGCAGGCCGCTCTGAATCGATTCCAGGTATCCGCGAAGTCGAGGCAGATCCTCGTCGTAAGCACCTGCCGCGAACAATTGCAACGCTGTCAATAACGCCACAATTTCCTCTTTGGAAACTTTCAACCCCCGACCAATCCCGTGCCGAGGAATGCCGGCAAGTTGTGATTGGTCGATGAACTCAGCGGGCGGGTTCCACAATTCGAGGTGGTCGTCCATGTCGAGCATTTGCAGCGCCGCTGAAGAAACAAGCTCTCTTCGACCGCACAGGATGCCAGTTGATTGTGGACCTCGAATCGCCTTCCCGCCGCTGAAGGCGACAAGGTCGGCCCCGGTCGCAGGGATGCGTTTCAGGTTGTCACGCGGCGGCAACTCTCCTGCCGCGTCCACGATCACGGGCAGGTTGTGACGATGAGCCATCGCCACAACGTCATTCAACGCCGGACAGGAACCGGGGCCGAGCACGTAAGCGATCCCCGCCGTCTGCGAATTGATGGCCGCTTCGAATTCCCAGAGTTCGGTGCGTCGGACTCCTGCATTCGATGTAATCTCATTGAAGCCGACTTCAACAAGTCGAGCGCCAGCTGCTCGAATCGCATGGTCGTAACCGCTGCGTTGTTCGCGTGCAATGATGATCTCGTTGGGAAAGACATCCGTCTGAGGAAGCCGCTCCATCCGACCAAGGTCATACCCGGTCAGGATCGCTGCCGTTCCCAGCGTCAACGCGGCCGCGGATCCGGCAGTCACCAGTCCCGCCTCAGCTCCGGTCGTCTCGGCAATCTTTCGAGAAGCGACTGCCTGAAGTTGTTCGAGAGGAACCCATTCCTGAGCCGCTGCATGAAAGGCTTCAAGAACGGCCACCGGCATTGGCGCTCCGCCCAGACGAGTCACCGTCCCGCAGGCATTGATGATTGGCTCTAGACCGAGTTCTTTGTAACTGGTCATCCTGCAGTGTCCTCAGAAGAGTTCGTGTAACGCATTCCTGAACAGCCATGATCGTCAACTCAATCGACGACACGAAACTCGTCGATGATGTCTTCGTCCAGTTCAATGCCCAGACCCGCGCCGGTGGGAACCGGCACGCGGCCATTGACCAGAGGCGGCAGGTTCTTCACCAGCTTTCTCATCAGCGGTGACGGACGCAGACAGTATTCGACAAGATCTCCGTCAGGCACAGACGCCATCCAGTGCAAAGACGCCGTCAGGTTAATACCCGTACTGAAGCAGTGTGGCACTGACCTGCGATGATGCTCACGGCACATGTCGGAGACTCGCCGACAAACGGTCAGGCCGCCACAAAAAGCGACGTCCGGCTGAACCACGTCGACTCCTCGTTCGATGAGATCTTCAAAATCCCAGTGCGTGACATCGCCTTCACCAGCCGCGATGGGCACCGGTGAGTCGGCACACAATTCGGCGTAGCCTTTCCGATCGTCCTGCGAAAGCGGCTCTTCCAGCCAACCGATATTGAACGGAGCGAGCAGCTTCGCGCGTTCTTTCGCGGTGTCAATTTGCCAGGCATGTCCGGCATCGACCATCAGATCGCGACTATCGCCCAGCACTCGCCGAGCAGCCGTGACGTGAGCAACGTCGACTTCGGGATCCTTTCCGAACGGCCCCCAACCGAACTTCGCGGCGGTGAGTCCAAGGTCAACAAACTCCTGAGCCAGCGTGGCTGTCTCTTCGGGCGTGTCACCAAACAGGACGCTCGCGTAAGCACGCACGTCGTCGCGGTAGACATTGCCAAGCAACTCGCAAACTCGTTTTCCTTCGTCCTGGCCTTTGATATCCCACAGAGCGATGTCTGCTCCACTGATCGCATGAATCGCCGCGCCGCGTCGCCCGTACCGATTGGTCTCGTAATACATCTTCTCCCAAAGACCTTCGACATCGAGCGGATCCTCGCCCACCAGGATCGAAGTCAGTCCATGCCGTCGCGCCGCAGAACGAGGTGCCTCGAAGCACGCCTTGCAAACGTACGACTGGCTGGTCACTTCACCCACTCCGGTGATGCCTTCATCGGTGTGTATCTTCACGATCAGTACGTCGAGCGTCCCATCAGGAATCGCCTCGACAACGGGCACTCGTAAATGAATCGGCTCAACAGATGTAATCTTCACTCATAGTTCCTTCGAATAAGACAGCAAATCAGCGTTGTGACGTTGGCCAGATCAGCCTGGAAACTGAACATCTTCATCGAGCGGGAAGATCGGTCGCACGCAATGCTTAAAGGGCAACGACTTCAGATTGGCGCTAGTGGACCCCGGCACGTCGACGGCCACAATCAGGCTGGCGATGGATTCGTACCACGTGCGGAAACCGTTTGGCGATTTGACAACCACCAGATCGAAGTCTTCTGGCTCAAGGCCGAACGCCTGAAAGACTCGACGACCGACGACGTATACGGGCCGCTCAGTAACCAGCAGCGAGATCGCCCCGGCAATAAGAACAGCCGTCCGACCTCCGTGACCGATTGTTCCGTTCTCGTAGGTGAATTCTCCATCGTGAAGACTCCGTACGCGTGCTGTTACTGAAACAGGTTCAAAGCGTGTGAAGTCGCGAGTTCCGCCGAGGGTAACGGTGACTTCTGACGAAACTCCCCCATCGAACGCGACGGCGACAGCCGGAGCATCGACGATGGGGATCAGAGTTCGCTTTGGAAACTGGTTCGCGATGAGGCCTTTCAGGATCGCATTGCTGTCCCCGGCCGCGCCGCTGGCGGTGGCGTCGGCGGCGTCTGAAAACACTACCAGTCCATCTGTCTTGCACGCCTGACTGATCGCTTCGTCCAGAGGCGTAAGCGTTGCCTGGAACAGCTCTCGATTGTCCCACATGAACTTTGCAATGCGATCCGCTTCGCGCTGGGCGAAATCCAGATCGTTGTTTGTCGTAATCAGCACGTTGGATTGCAGAGCGGGCACGTCGGTAAACGCGTTGCCAATTATCACTCCAGCCGAGAGTCCATTCTCCGACGCCTCGACCTCCTGGCACATGCGGATTGCGTCACCAAAACGACCGGTCGCTGTCAGCAGCTCGTCGCCGCGGACGAGCATTGGAATCTGGACGCGCGCGACCGTGGGTTTTGCTCTTCCGTCGAGGAGGGCGATCAGGTTTCGTGCGGCTCGCTGCCCGGTTTCGTAGTGATCGGTGTGTGGGTAAGTGTGGTACGGCACGAGGATGTCGACGGCTTCAATCATCCGGTCCGTCAAAACACAGTGCAGATCAATTGACGCCACGAGCGGGATGTCTCCCAGAATGTCTCGCAACCTTGTGAGCAGTCTTCCTTCCGGGTCACCTTCGTCCTGTCCAGCCATCGCTCCGTGCAGGCAGATGTAAGCCGCGTCGACATCCGAGTTGTTGCGAACAGCGTCTTCGATCTCGCTGAGCAGGCGGTCGAGATCCGGGGTCGCAATCGGTCCGCCGGAAACGGCGTCGGCGGCCATTGTCGGGACAATCTCGAATCGCCCGTCCTCGTCAAAAACAGTGAACGCACCAGAGAGTTCAGTCTTTGTACCGCGATACGCCGTCATCACTTCCGGTCCGCGATAGATCCGAAAGTCGGAGTAGACCGTGAGTGCAGGATTGAATGTCGCAGTCTCCTGTTTCAGTTCGGCGACCAGAATTCTTAAAGGCATTAGATTCTTTCAGAAAAAGAGACACGTGCCGTGCGTGCAACAGTCAGTGTGGTCTGCATGCTCTCGTTGGTTCTGGCAAACCAGCCGCGCTGGGCACTACTCCGGAAGATGTCGCATGCGCCGACCGCCACCGCCAGGGACGATTTCGCCGCGGCGGATGGTGGTTGAGGCGACAAGCAGTTCCGATCCTGTTTTCTGCTGACGGTAGCTGTCTGTGAAAAGGAACTCTCCGGTCAGACGTTCCAGAACGGCGATGTCTGCGACAGAGCCCACTCGAAGCGTGCCCAGTTCATTTTCCTGCTTCAGAATTTTCGCTGGCGTCGTCGTGGACATTTCGATGACTCTTTCGAGCGGCACCCCCAGCATAAGAAACTTGCTCATTGTCGTGGGCATGTCGTAGACCGGACCGTGGATGTTCTTCGTATGAAGGTCCGTGCTGATCGTCGTGGGCTCGAAACCGCAGTCCAGCGAATTCTGAACAACTTCCCAGTTTAAACTTCCATAACCGTGCCCGACGTCAAAGATCACTCCCCGCTCAGCAGCCGCGTGAATTCCCTCAAACACCTTCCCGGCGTCATCGGTAATGCGAGTGCTGCCGGCTTTGAAGCAATGAGTGATGCAGTCGCCCGGCGACAACGCTTCGGCGAGTTCAGAGATCGACATCGGACTTTCGCCGATGTGAACCATCAGCCAGGTATTGGATTCGCGGGCCGCCCGGATTGCGTCATTCAGATTCGCCCAACCCTGCTCCCCTGCTCCGATGATGTGTGTGCCCGCTCGAATTTTGACTCCGACCGCGACGTCACGGTTTCGTTCGATGGTCGCGACAACTCCGTCCGGGTCTGCGTAACGCCGGTCGCGAAGTTCGCCCATGCTGGCTGCAACCAGTCCGATACACGACAGGTTGACGAGACCGAAGATCTGAGTGCTGGCGCGATCAATCGTCTCTCTACGAAACGCGTCGAAGTTGTACGAACCTGCCGTCCCGGCATCGAGCATCGTCGTCACTCCGCCAGCCGCGCATAGCGAGTCTGGTTCCAGACCGAACGGCGAGTGCGGATACACATGCACGTGCAGATCGATCAGGCCGGGAGTGACCAGCTGGCCTCGCGCGTCGATGATGGCGATGGCGTCGGACCAGTCAATCGATTCCTGCACGGCAGCAATCCTGCCGTTAGAAACAGCAACGTCACATACCTGACGCATCCCCTGTGAAGGGTCGATGACTTCACCGCCGCGAATCACGATGTCATAACTCATGCTGAGACTCCGTTGTTGCAGGGAGCGTTGAACTGTCGGGATTCTTACGGACCGTGAGATGAGCGAACAGCGTATCGAACAAGCTGAATGAATTAAGGATTGACGATGGACCTTCACGAGCGATTCGGACTGCGGCGAGTCATCAACGCCTGCGGAAAAATGACTCACCTTTCGGGAGCGATCGTGCTACCCGAAATCGCGGAAGCCGCTGCGGAATCGATGAAGCAGTTCTTCGTGCTCGATGAACTTCAGGCAGCCGCCGGAAAGATCATCGCCGACGCGTGCGGAGCGGAAAGCGGTTGCGTGACAGCCTGCACCGCGGCCGGAATTACGCTCGGCGTAGCCGCCACCATGACTGGAACGAGCCTGCCGAAAGTCCTGCAGCTTCCCGACACCACAGGAATGTCGAACCGTGTGCTGATTCAGAAGGGACACTGCGTGAATTATGGCAACCCTGTCACACAAGCGATTCGGCTGGCAGGAGCAGTCCCGATCGAAGTCGGCGTCGTTAACCGCTGCACACTCGACGAACTTCGGTACGAGCTGGAACTAGGCGGTGTCACGGCGATCGTTCACGTCGAGTCGCATCACACCGTTCGGTACGGTTGGGCCAAACTGCCTGATGTCACCGCTTTGGCTCACGAATTCAAGGTGCCGGTGATCGTCGACGGCGCCGCGCAGGACCAGCGACTGCGGGAGTTGATCAGCGACGGAGCAGATCTCGTCCTGACGAGCGCTCACAAATACCTGTGCTCAACAACTGGCGGAGTCGTGGCAGGACGAAAAGATCTCGTCGACGCGGTCTACCTCCAGAACAAAGGGATCGGCCGACCGATGAAAGCCGGCAAAGAAGCAATCGTCGGCGCGATGGCCGCGTTACAGTTCCGAGCCTCTCAGGACATGACCGCCTGGACTGCCGAGCAGGATCGCAAAGTTCAACTGGTTCTCGAACAACTGGCAGACATTCCCGGTCTGTCACTCAGCGTCGACGCCGACCCGAACGGCTGCCCATTTTCGCGAGCCCGATTGACGCTCGATCCGAACGTGACGACACACTCGGCGGTGTCACTGGATGCCCTCCTGAATGAAGGCAATCCGGCCATCATGATGCGAGCCCACCACGCCGAAGAAGGCTATCTCAACCTGGACGCGATCGAGCTAACCGACGAAGAAATTGAGGCCGCTTGTCGGGAAATCCGCAGGTTGCTCACAGGTAGTGCGACTTGACTCACCTTGCCATGATCACTCGCTGATCAGCCGGTCGTATTCAGAATGATTGCCAATCCAGAACCAAAGCAAACCGTCGTCTACTTCCACGGCCAACGCTCGATGCTGTAAACCGACACGTGCTGAACGAAATCGGCCAACTTTCTTGAAATGCAACGAGGGATGTGTCGGATCCGACTTCAGCAACTCGAAATTCCTGTCAGCAATACCCTGCACGCTGCCTGGCAGTGAGTTATAGCAATCCCAGAATCTGCGACTGGCGAAGTGATTCATAGCCCGGTCGACTTGCCAGCCTGGTGTTCCTGAATCATTTCATCTGCAAGCCGATCGAGCCGACCGGCGGCGACGTCGGACTCGAATCGCTGATCCCACTGCGCAGCATCAAACGTGATGAACCACTCACGAAATTTCGCGAGTTGCTCGGGAGTCAGCTCAGAAACAGTTTTTTCGAGTTCTTGAAGTGTCATGACGTCACTCTAACAGGCGATTGGCTATTGGCAATACGTGGAGTGGCCTGTCCGGAATGGGCGAGGAGCGACAGGATGTTTCATCGTTCGCCTGCTGATCAAAATCAGTTTTCCTCTTTGTCTTCGTTCACTGCCGGTGAAACATCCTGTGTGTGCGGTACACAGCCATTCTGGCTGTTCCACGCTCCGTGTCGTGAGATCCGCCGGCTGCTCACACAGTGACAGGCAGTCGATTGGTCGTTTTCGCTAATCAAATCCAAAGGCGTCGTTGAATTCCTTGTTCGACATTCTTACCAGTTGGAACTGGTCGACGATCGAATCGGGAAACACCTTGCCGCCGTAACGCCCCATCCTGAGCACCGCCAGGCAAACATCAAGCACGTCGATCTCAGGTGGAACAAGATAGTAAACGGGAGGCCATGTAAATAGCAGCCAACTGCATTGCCCCTTCAGGTCTGTGAACTGCCCCACTTGAAAGCAATCGCCAGCGTTGTTGGAGACCTGTGCTGAGCAAAGAATCGTATCCGGGTGATAGCCATATGCATCGAATCCATTCGTCCGAACACTCATTGCAAGCTCTTCCAACGCATCCGGCCATCGAGAGTTGGCGACTCCGTTACTGTCAGAAGTGTGCATTGGGGGAATTCCAACAACAGTCGTAGACGGGAGTTTTGAACCATCGCAAGTTGGTATACCGCAAGCTGAAACTACAGTGGCATGTGATGGTTCTGAATCAACTGTTCGGTTTTTAAAAACATTCTATCGAAGATACCGGGACGGTTGTAAGAACAGTAGGCTGGAACAAGCTCCGCGCAGTTCCGGCATCGCAACCCTTTCGATAATGCCGGAACTGCGCGGAGCTTGTTCCAGCCTACTCTCACTTGACTCGATTCTCCGAAAGTTGTTTTGGATACGTCCTCAAGGCGATCGCTCATGGATTTTGATCAGTACCCCATTCGCCCGACCAAATTTCGGTGGACGGTCTTTGTGCTGGCGTGTGGCACGTCGTGGATGCTTTATCTGCATCGGTATATCTTCGGGCTGATTAAGCCGACGCTGGTGGAAGAGTATGGTCTCAGTAAGACCGAACTCGGTTTGCTGGATAGTGGCTTTGCGGTTTTCTATTCGTCCTGCCAGGTGCCGATGGGAATTGCGGTCGACGCCGTCGGCGTGCATCTCATTCTGACGCTGATGATTGTTGTCTGGTGCGTCGGTCTGGCTCTGCACGCCTGGGCTCCTGACAAGGAAGACCTCTGGTATGGCCGTGCGGTGCTCGGGGCCGGTCAGTCCGGAGTCTTTGCCGCGTTAAGCCGAGTCACTCGCAACTGGTTTCCGGTTTCAGTCCGCACGACTGTCCAGGGCTGGATCGGAGTTTTCTTTGGACGAATCGGAGGCATGTCAGCCAACCTGCTGGTTGGGTCACTGATCCTTGGTGTGTTTCTGGTTTCGTGGCGGACGGCGGTTTACGGACTGTCGGCGGCGGGAATTGCTTTTGGCGTCGTGTTTGCGCTGCTGTATCGAAACTCGCCGAGGCAGCATCCGTACGTGAACGATGCGGAAGCGAATCTGATCGAAGCCAGTCCGACCGAAGTTCCGCAGAACGCCACCAGGAAACTGACGGTCCGCGAGATGTTCGGCCGCATGAGTCCCCGTTCGATTCGGAACCTGTTGACGCTGAACGTGCAGACGATTCTCAGCACGATTGCTGACAACATTTTTTCTGCGTGGATTCCGCTGTTCCTGGTCGAAGTTCACGGTCTTAAGTTCAAAGAAATGGGCATCTATGCGGCGTTGCCTTTACTGGGCGGCGCGTGCGGCGGTGCGGTCGGCGGCTGGTTGAATGACCTGATGATTCGTCG
>JABMPE010000681.1 GCA_013203845.1 Rhodopirellula sp.
GACCTTGAACAGTTCGAGTTGCGCCGTACAGTCCGTGTTCGACATGAGAGCCTCCTGTGCCAAAGTAAGTGTTGTTCCAATAATCACTTACCGGTGCAAGAGGCTCTCTGTTCGTCTCACAACGTGCGCTTTTCGGGCTAGTTCATGGCCGGGCCGCACGACGCATAACCAGATTCCCAGCGCGGTCAGGTTTCCGACGAGATGATGCCGAAACGCAACGTGTCGGCGGATCCCGCTCTGCGTGCCGATGAGCGGCAGCCCGAATTTCTCTGCAGGGCAAGATCTTTTTCGTGCGATCATACTGTGGTTTTTCGTGGACGCCGGGATGTAGAATCAGAGAGTTCTGGCAAACTGCCACGATTACGTTGAGTCTGCGGCCTTCGCAGCATCGGGGTTATTGTGTGGGTTGCCGACTTGCCAGGACGCGAAACAACGCCACGCGCTGGAATGAGTCGATCTGCAGAGTTGTTGATCACCTCAATCCCGCAGTGCCACATCCGAGACCTCGTGGACGGTGCATCCGCAATAGAAACATGCACGTCGCGAGTCGGCTCAATTCACCAGGCTCAGGGACTGACAAATGAATCGATCGCGGATCTCAATTATCGGCGGCATTGCGGTGATGTTCGCTCTGGTCGAAATCGCTGGCTCATCAGTATTCGCCCAGGCGACCACGCCGAAGCCGGAATTCCCGCCGCACAGCCAGGTTCTGGCAGACTACACCAGGATCATCTCCACCACGGATGGGCTGCCGTCGCTCTACACTCTTTATAAGCATAAGAAGGAGCAGAAGCTGCTGGCCGAGCTGCCGGCCAGTTTCACTTCGCACAAGTATTTTCTGGCGCTGACCGTCGCTGCTGGCGATGAGTTTGCCGGCCTGCAGCAGGGCGACCTGTATTTTTACTGGCGTCGGTATGGAGACCGGCTGGCGATGATTGAGCCGAATATCGAGCACCGGTCCACGGGCGACAACGAATCGAAAGCATCGGTCAGTCGTTTGTTTACCGACCGAGTGCTGCTCGACACGCCGATCCTGACGATCGGTCCGACCGGTGGACCAGTGATCGATTTGAACTATCTGTTCGTTTCGCAGTCATCAACATTTTTCGGCAGTGCTGGACGGATCAGCAATTCGGCTCTGGTAACGATCAAGCAGGCCAAAGCGTTTCCGAAGAATATCGAAGTTGCGATCGAAGGGCCGACTTCCGGCAGCTTCAGTCTGTTCGGTGGCCGAACGCCCAACGGTCAGCTCAAGACGCTGCACTATTCGCTGAGTCTGATAACGCCGACGCCGGGCTACACGCCGCGAGTTGCCGATCCTCGTATCGGATACTTCACGACCGGTTACACCGACCTTGGCAAATACAAAGATACTGAAACGCGAACTCGTTTTATCAACCGCTGGCACCTGACCAAACGCGACCCGTCGCTGTCGCTCAGCCCGCCGGTAGAGCCCATTCGGTTCATTCTTGAACACACGGTTCCTGTGCGTTACCGGCGCTGGGTGACTCAGGGAGTCGACCATTGGAACAAGGCATTTGAGAAAGTCGGTTTTCTCAACGCGATTGAGATCGATTTTCAGGATGCTCAGACCGGTCGCAACATGGATCTCGATCCCGAGGACGTCCGATACAACTTTATCCGATGGCTCAATAACGACGTCGGGACAGCCATTGGACCCAGTCGCGTAAATCCGTTGACTGGCGAAATTCTCGACGCGGACATCATTCTGACCGACGGCTGGATTCGTCATTACTACGGACAGTTCAGCGAAATCCTTCCGGCCGTTGCGATGGAAGGCTTCAACGCCGAAACACTGGCATGGCTCTCCGATCATCCGCAGTGGGATCCGCGAGTCAGGTTGGCGAACCCCAGCCGACGCGATGAAGTTATGCGAACCATCCAGCGGGAATCGTATCAGCCACTGGCCGGGCATCCGGCTGGAAAAGTCGACGGCACCATGATCGGCGACAATCAGTATGACGGGCTGATCGGTCGATCGAGTCAGGTCAATGGGTTGTGTATGGCGACTCAGGGCAAGTCGATCGATCTCGCGTTGATGCAGATGCACCTTGCGATTCTTGCCGGCGACGCTGATGACGCCGACAGGAAGAAAAAGAAGAAAGACGGAGAGGGTAAGGACGAGAAAAAAGACGACGACAAGAATCAGAAAGACGGCGACAAGGACAAAGCCGCTGACGATAAAAAAGACGACGACAAAAAAGCAGACGAGAAGAAGGACGACGAGAAGAAAGACGACGACGACAGGAAAGAAGAAGATAAAAAAGGGGCTGCTAAGAAGGTGCCGATGCTGGACAGCATGCCTGAATCCTTCATCGGACCGCTGATTGCCGAACTTGTCGCTCACGAAGTCGGCCACACGCTTGGCCTGCGTCACAACTTTAAGGCCAGTAGCGTTTACTCGTTCGACGAAATGAACGGCGACGGGATCAAAGGCAAAAAGCCACTGGCAGGGTCGGTCATGGACTACATTCCGATCAACCTGCGAGCCGATGGCAAGCCTCAGGGTGATTACACAATGATCGGAATCGGCCCGTACGACGAATGGGCCATCGAGTATGGTTACACGCTGGCCAGCGATCTGAAGCCCATCCTGGCACGGGTCAACGAGCCGGAACTTGTCTACGGAACGGACGAAGAAACAGACGGCCCCGATCCGCGGACTCGCCGTTACGACTTCACAACGGAACCGTTGGATTACGCGAACAATCAGATAGAACTGGTGCGCAAGTACCGCAAAGGTCTGGTTGAGAAGTTCGTCAAAGACGGCGAAAGCTGGGCTCGTGCCCGACACGGCTATGAACTTTCTCTTTCACTGCAGCTTCGGTCTGTCAGCATGATGGCGAACTGGCTCGGTGGAGCGTTCACGACGCGTGCCATGAAGGGCGACAAAGATTCGGGGCGTCCGGTCGAAGTGGTACCGGTTGAGCAGCAGAAGGCAGCGCTGAAATTCGTCATCGCGAATACTTTCTTCGATGATGCTTTCGGTCTCAGCCCGGAACTTCTGGCTCATCTGTCGGTCGACAAGTGGCTGGATGGCGGATCGTCGTCCAGTGCGTTCTCAAGCGAAGCGACCTATCCGGTGCATGACACCATTATGGGAATTCAGGCTTCTGTACTGACGATGGTGATGAATGCGACGACCCTTCGTCGCATCTACGACAACGAAGTGCGCATTCCAGCAGACAAGGAAGCACTGACGCTTCCAGAAGTTCTGGAGTCACTGACCAACGCTATCTGGCAGGAACTCGAAAACGTTCCCGACAAGCAGTACACGGCTCGAGTTCCTCTGGTGTCGAGTCTGCGGCGAAACCTGCAGCAGGAACATCTGGAACGACTGGTCGACCTGAGTGTTCCAGGCGCCGTGCGTACGGAAGCGTACAAGCCGATTGCCAACCTGGCGGCGTTCGAACTGGATCGGATTCTCAAGAGAATCGACAAGGTGCTCGCCAAGGGCGGAGACAAACTGGATCCATACACGCGGTCGCACCTTGCCGAACTGAAAGAGCAGGTCGTAAAACGACGGGATGCTCAATACATCTACAACGCGAAAGATATCAAGAGCAGCCCGTTTTCCGGTTTTCTGATGTTTCAGGAAGAACAGAAGCGACGTGAACAGGAACGCCAGAAGCACCTCGGATCAGAATCAGCACAGCCTCGCTGATTCTGTAACGGCACACTTCTGAATTCGTAACTCTGCCCCGGTCGTCAATTGGTGATGACCGGGGCTTTTTGCTTTTAAAATGCGTTTGCGAAATTTGATGGACTGAGACAAATCGGCGTGCATACAAATATCAGCCGATTCTGATGCGATGTTGCCACCTTCTTTGTATTGCACAACAATGATCGATCAGGTCAGCAATGTCTCAACAGGCCCCCGATCGCGAGGTTGACGATGACTCAGCAGCAACCCGTTTCGCAACACCCCAGCCAGCTTTCCCGCCGCACGATGATTCAAGCTGGCTCGATCGGGTTGCTGGGGCCGTCGCTTTCTCAGCTGGCAACTGCAGGAGCGACCGACGGAAAAGCAAAATCAGTTCTGTTCGTCTTTCTGACTGGAGGACTGTCGCATCAGGACAGCTTCGACATGAAGCCGAATGCCCCCGACGACGTGCGAGGCGAGTTCTCTCCGATTTCGACGGCGACGGCGGGGCTGCAGATTTGCGAACACCTGCCGCTGCTGGCTCAAAGAACCAACGACTACGCGCTTGTCCGATCGGTCGCGACTGAAAGCAGCGGCCACGAAATCGCTTGCCACATGTTGCTGACCGGACGTCTTGATCTCCCGCCGGGATTCAATACACGCAACGCACCGAGTCCCAACGAATGGCCGTCCATTCCGTCGCAGGTGACATACGCATTGCGAAACACAACGGGTCTGCCACCGTCGGTTGTTCTGCCTCAGCCAAGCGTCAATGAGGCCGCACGCTTCCGCCCTGGTCAGTATGCAGGGCGTTTGGGGACGAAGTGGGAAGCGTGGCACGTGGACATTGCCGCGAAATGTTCTCTTGGAAATGGGGCCTGTCCCAACTGCTTTCGTTTTGACGACGACCACTTCGACCATGCGTCGTCGTCGGTTTTTGAGACGCCGCTGCTTGCGCTGCCTGAAGGTGGGCGGAGTCGTCTCAACGATCGAGTCGGGCTGCTGTCGACGATCGAAAAGCAGCAGCGGAGTCTGGAACGCGATGCCGAAGTCAGACGACTTGACCTCAGTCGTCAGCAGGCGGTGTCGGTGCTCGCCGACCCCGAAACGCGGCACGCATTCGATGTCGAGAACGCCGATCCGAAGCTGATCAACCGGTACGGGCACAACAAGTTTGGCCTGTCGTTACTGATGGGCAAGCGGCTGATTGAAGCTGGCGTGAACCTGGTGCAGGTCAACCTGGGAAAGAATTCGAGCTGGGACACTCACCGGCGAAACTTCATCAACCTGAAGCGAAACCTGTTTCCGTACTTTGATCAGAGCATTTCGGCATTGCTGGACGATTTGAAGGAAAGTGGGTTGCTGGATGAAACGCTGGTCGTCGTCACTGGCGAGTTTGGTCGCACGCCAAAGATCAACAAAGATGCCGGTCGCGATCACTGGGGACCGGTCATGACATCCATGTTTGCTGGCGGTGGCGTGAAAGGTGGAAACGTGATTGGAGCCACCGATGCCATCGCGGCCTACCCGGTTGAAGACAAGGTCACCGTCGAGAACATCGCCGGTACGATGTTTTCTGCTCTGGGCATTCCTCGTCAGGCCGAGTGGCACGACATCGACGGTCGTCCCTACGGCATGTACCGCGCCGAGCCGATTCACGAACTCTTTTAGACCGAGACGCTTGTCTTGACCGCGACGTGCCAGGAATGGGCGCGACGTGCCAGGAATGGGCGCGACGTGCCAGGAATGAGATTGTTTCGGCGAAGTTCCCAAGGGTGCAGGCGAGCGGCGGACGTCAGTCCGCTGGCCGGGAAAATCCAACGAAAACGTTGAATCCCGGATTGCAGGCAGCCTGACGGCTACCGCTCGCCGGGAGAGCATCGCACGGCGGCCCATGTCTCAACGTTGCCCGCGAGAGGTATAACTGAGACGCGCCAGTCCTCGTTCGGATGCGAAGTCAGGTGTCTGTTCGGTAGGCTTCGCACGAGCGCGTTTGATCGCCGGTCGTCAGTTGCTGGCGGAGAATCGCTGGTGTTGTGCTGCTAACGTTTCGGCGACTCTTTGTCTGACCATCACGCGGGCGTGATTCAGATCGTCGAAGGTCTCTCTCGAACAGGAAACTCCTCTGCCGTGACAAATCTGTTATACCGACTCGCCGTTGTCGTTCTGTTCGCAACCGTTTGCAGCAGCACCTGTGTCGCTCAGGTCTCGCCGCTGAAATTCAAGGATTCAAAGCCGCAACATTACAAGCTGACAGCGCGAGTCAGCAAACTGGATCCACGGGTCAAAGCGCATCCGGATATCGACTTCCTGATCAACACCAAAGACGGGAAGCCGGCCGATGTGGAGCACGCTGCTGTCGATACGCGAGTTTCTCCGCGCGGCAAACTGGTCATCTGGCTGATGGGACATAACGAGCCATTGTTTGATCGTCTGAATTCGTACGGTCTGCACGCGATTCAGGTCAGCTATGCGAACAGATGGTTCGGCATCAAATGCAAAGAGAAGCCGGTCGGCGAACATTGTCGAGGCAACATCCGGCTGGAAGCAGCGACGGGGCAGGACTTCAGCGACGATGTCGACATCCCGAAACCTGACGGGATGATGGAGCGGGCTTATCAGTTTGTGAAGTGGCTGGCCAAAGAGAACCCGCAGGCCGGCTGGAGTTACTTTCTGACGAAAGACGGTCAGGGATTGCGTTGGGAAGAAGTCATTATCTCAGGCAGTTCTCATGGATCGACGACCGCAGCACGTTTCGCCAAGTTTCAGAAGGTCAGTCGAGTCGTCGCTCTGTGCGGCCCGCGAGATCAGCTGCAGTCCTGGCAGTCGTTGCCATCGGCGACTCCCGAAAACCGTTACTTTGGATTCTCGCACGTCCTCGATACCGGCTGGGTCGACGATCACTATTGCCGCAGCTGGGAACTGCTTGGCATGCACAAGTTTGGCCCGATCGTCAATGTCGACCAGGTCAAACCACCGTACGGTAACACGCGGCGGCTGATCACCGACTTCGATGTCAATGGCGACGCGGGGCGAGCCCACAGCTCGGTGCAGCCAGGCATCCGCGCCAGAAAAGACAAAGCCGGCAACTTCATGCACGAAGACGTCTGGCGATACCTCTACACGCACCCTGTAGACGTTGTCGGAGAGGCGACCCCGCTGGACGCGTCGTGCGAGAAGAACCAGCGATAGCACTGTGCCCGTTTTAACTAAAAGCTAATAGCCGGGTGGCTGGCGGTTGAGCTTGCGAGCCCCCAGTAGCGGGAACTCAAAGATCGCCGCGTGCTACCGGCTCGGCCAATGTCATTTTAGAGTTAAGTGTCGAAAGTGATTTCACACTGGCAAAGCCAGTGGCACACTGACGGACTCAACGCTCAGCGACGAAACGCAGCAGACCGACAAGGAAATGATGACACCATGAAACTCGCCACCGTTCTGACGCCGGCCTCACCGGAAAATCTGCAGCTGGCTGCTCAGTGTGGCGTTACCGATTTCGTCACGCGGCACTACGGTCCTGATCCGGCACCACTGATCGCGATCAAGAAGGAAGTCGAGTCGTTCGGTCTGACCTTGTCGGTTATCGAGGGTTACCTGCCGATCGAGAAGATCAAAACAGGAACGGATCACGACGGAGCGGAACTTGCCGAACTGAAAACGCTCATTCGCCAGATGGGCGAGCTGGGTATTCCGATTCTCTGTTACAACTTCATGGCTGGCACGGATTGGGTGCGGACAAAGCTCGACGTACTCGAACGAGGCGGAGCCAAGGTCACGCAGTTCGATCTGGCCACGGTGGAACAGGCGGTACTGCTGGGGCACGACGGTGCTGGAACTCACGCGTCGACAGGCGGAGGCGACACGTCAGGGCTGACTCACGCGATGCTCTGGGAGAACCTCGAACGACTCCTCAACGAAATTGTTCCGGTCGCCGAGGAAGCAGGAGTGCTGCTCTCGATGCATCCGGACGATCCGCCGCTGCATGAACTGCTCGGTCGCCCGCGGATCATGAACTGCGTCGAAAATTTCGAACGATTGCTGCAGCTGGTGCCCAGCCCGCACAACGGCATCTGTTTCTGCCAGGGAACGTTTGCGGAAATGGGAGTGGATATTCCGGACGCCATCCGTCGTTTGGGAAGCCATATCAATTACGTGCATTTCCGGGACGTCAACGGCACTGCCGAGTCCTTCACGGAAACATTCCACGACAACGGCAAAACGGACATGGCCGCCGCCGTGCGGGCGTATCGAGAAGTCGGCTTCGACGGCCCGATTCGACCGGACCACGTGCCGCAACTGGTCGGCGAGGACGACGGCGAGCCGGGATACACAA
>JABMPE010000072.1 GCA_013203845.1 Rhodopirellula sp.
CCCCATCGCCGGCAGCAGCATGATGTAAACCGCCGGGTGCGAATAAAACCAGAACAGATGCTGCCAAAGCAGTGGCTGACCACCGCCGACGGTCGGATCACCATTGTTGACAATCAGACCACCAGGAACAAAGAAGTTGAAACCCAGCATACGCTCAGCCACCAGCATGAAACCTGCAGCCGTAAGCACTGGCAAAGCAAACGCCTGCAGAATCGCCGTAATGAACATCGACCAGATGGTCAGCGGCATTCGAAACAAGGTCATCCCTGGCGCCCGCATATTGATGATGGTCGTCATATAATTGACCGACCCCATCATGGACGAAACACCAACCAGCGTGAGTCCAAACAGCCACCAGGTCTGCGCGTCACCTGCGCCGGGAGCTGAATCTAGAATTGCCGCAAGGACCGGATAACTCGTCCATCCTAAGCCCGGTGCAGCATTCAGACCTCCGACAAAAAAGCTGGCACCAAAGCAAAAGATCGCCGGCCACATGAACCAGTAACTCAACATATTGAGCACCGGAAAGGCCATATCGTCCGCACCAATCATCAGCGGAATCAGAAAGTTACCAAAGGCTCCTGCAAGAATCGGAATGATCACAAGAAAGATCATCACTGACGCGTGCATCGTGAAGAGGACCGTGTAAAGTTCTGGCGAGATCTGCCCGCCTTCTGCAACAAAGTTCGGTCCGCCGACAACATTCGCCACTTGACTCACCAAAGGCATAGCACGCCACGGCCAGGCAAGCTGAAAGCGTACTCCAAGTGCAAGCGATCCACCGACGAGCAACATGAACAACGTCGTGAACAGGAACTGCATCCCGATCATCTTGTGATCGGTTGAGAAAATATACTTCTTGACGAAGCCGATTTCATGATGGCCGTGATCATCATGAGCGTGTGCCGATAGATCAGCAGCTGGGTTAAGCGTACTCACTGTGAGTCCTCGATTCCGTATTCAGCAATCTGAGCCCCTGAATGATCTGGCTGGGTGACTCCGTCAAAATTCTGCTCAGCCTGAAGTGTCTTCAAATACTGTTCAAACCCGGACTCGTTTTCCGCGAACACTCGTCCTCGCATCTTGTAATGTCCCCAACCACACAACTCTGCACAGGTCAGGTCATACTCCCCAAGCTGGCTCGCCTCAAACCAAACGGGGATCACCGTCCCAGGAACGGCATCCTGCTTGACGCGGAGTTCTGGAACGAAAAATGAATGCTGCACATCCATCGCTCTTAAGCGAATCGAAACGGGACGACCGAAAGGAACGTGCAGATCATTCACCGTATAAAGATCATCGGGCTGCGGCGTTGTCATCAACTTCTTACCCGGAGCTGCGTACCTTATCCGCCATTCAAACTGCCGGGCTGTGACCTCTGCAACCGGAGTGGTGCCGTCCGGAAAGTGCGTCTTCACCCGAAACTGCATCCACACATCCAGCTGGTACAGCGAGATGAACATCAGGATTCCGGCAGGAGCGATGGACCAAAGCATTTCCAGATTATGGCTTCCGTGAGAAAACCAAGCCTTCGTATCCTTATTGTCGACTCCCCGCCACAGCACATACCCGAGGGCCACGTGCGTCCCGACAAAAGTAACGGTCACAATTACAAGAATCAGGTAAAACAGATTGTCAATCTGTTGTCCTAACGGGCTCATGGCAGGGCCCGGGAACCACCAGCCCATGCCTGGCGCGATCACGAAACTCACGATCGCAAGAATCGGCCAGAACATGAAAAATATGGGCCAGAACTTGTTCACCACTTACTCTCCACAGCGGAACTTTTATCGACGGCCAGAATACAAAGAGGTCAAACTCGCCTCTTAGTGCCCGCCCTTTTGTTCTTCAAAAGGAATATTCAGAACGTAATTCACAACGTCCCAAATCTGCTCTTCTTTCAGCGTGGTTCCGAACGCCTGCATCGGCGTTCCTTTAATCCCTGAGTGAATCCGACGATAAATATCGATTGGCCGTCGGCCACCTCTGAACACACCAGTCGTCAAATCCCGAGGCTTAACGATATTTCCCCAGTTATCAAACAGACCGGGTTTGTCCGACTTGGTTCCCGGTGGCTGCCCTGGAACATCATTGAATGCTTCAGTCGAGGGACCATTCCCGCGACCGGTCTCTCCGTGACAGGACGCGCACTTCGCATCTTTACTCAGGAAAATCTTCTTGCCCCGAGCGATCGACTCAGAGGAGGAAGGTGTCCTCGGAACAGAAGGATTTACGACACTCTCTGGCTTGTCCGCATCCTGCCAATCAACCTTCAAGTCATTTCCAAACTGACCGATCCTGTCACCAGCCTCATCTGCCCACTCCGTCTTGAATTCAGCTTCAAGTTCCTCAGCCGAACTGGCTTCATCGACAGCGGCCTGTGAGTATGAAGTCGTGAGCCACGCGTTGAGCTTGCGTTCCATCTCACCACGCATAGCCAGCCAGCGAACATACTCAACAATCAAATTCACTTCATCATCAGGAAGCAGCATGAACGACGGCATATATGTACCTGGAACTCCGAGTTTGACAATCCGGAACAGGTCATCACGGCTTGGTCGCGGGACGGCAGCCTTTGTCGATGAGAATTTAATCACGCCCTGTCGATAATCACGCGGCTTGACTTTGAAATACTGTGCAGTTGGCCCGGCACCATCTCCACTGACACCATGGCAGTGCATGCAATGACGAAGATAAAGGTTTCGCCCACTCTGAAGGGCTGAACCCAGCACCTGAACAGTATCCCCTTCGGATACATCCAGTTGAACCGGCTGTCCTGCCCCATCAACAACAGTCAATAATCTCGAATCCACATCGTAAGACGCGACCCGGTACACATCCGACACGCCGGAGTTTTCGCCTGACCCGGTTTCGACTGGGGCAACGGTGTCTGACGATTCTGCAGCGTTCGAAGCTTTCGCGACGACGACGGCCGCTCCTTTGAGTCCGCTGAGCAACTTCTCATTCCCGAGTGTCGACAATGACGCCAACCCATCCGTTTCAGTCTGACCAATTCTGATGGTCCCAGGACGCGGCCCTACTTTGCCAATGGTCCCACCAAACTGGCCAAAATCCACTTCCAGTTCAGGCCACACGACAAGTTCAGCAGGACTTCCGAACCCAGCATCCAGCTCACCTTGCACCTTTTCCTGGGCAAAGCCACTCAGTCCCAGGCTTTGCTCACTGAGCTGAAAAGCTGGAGCGCGACTGGAATCACAACCGGCCAGCGGCAGTGCAGCGCAAAGCAGAATGATGGAGATTGACCGATTCACTGACATGTCTCTTCAACTTGAAACGGATCGGGTTCCGTCTTGAAATTTCAACATCAAGGGAGTGAAGGGACATCCACTCCCGATAATACTTACAAGCCAAACTTGTCCGCAGAATACTTCCACTCCACGGCAGTCGCCTTACCAGGTGCGATCACGACTTCAATGCTTCTCTCCAGCTGACCACCTCGCTCCTGGAAGACCCGGAATTTATGCTTACCAGCAGGAAGATTCGGAATTTCAAAATTACCATTTTCGTCAGTCACTGCGACAAACGGGTGATCAACAACGAGCGTCCAGAACCGCATCCAAGGATGAATGGCACAGGTCGACTGAAAAGGAAGTGCTTCCGTATTTCGGAATGTCTTTCTGACCGAAGCACCTGGAGGCATATTCTCGTTGAACCCTCCATTGGATGCGGGCTTCGCGTCAATGTTGTGAGCCACTTTGTCTGAATTCTTCAGTTCAAACTCCACACCGGACCAGAACACTAACGTGTGGGGTCTAAACAGGCACGCTTGCTGGTCCAGAAATGGCTGAGACTCTGGAGCCTCGAAGTTCATCCCTTTCGGCGTCTTCGTGAGGTAGACAAAAACGTTTGCGATCCCGCCCTTGTCTCCAACAACAAGGCTCTCATCAGGAATCGCTTCAGCCGCCGCACAAACCGATGAGTCAACCTTGGAAGCTCCTTTACCGACCAACGGAGCCAGACTTGGCCTGGCACCATCAAAAAGAACCTTGCCAGTCAGGCTACCAGGTTCGCCCGTTACAACTTCTGCAACTTCCACCGCTTTTTCGGAGTTATCGCTACCAGCGTCTACCCCTTTACGAACCGAGACGACAGTTTGAGAGACAGCCCCACCACCTGGATCAATTGATGCCAGATCGCAGCCAATCACCACAAGCAATGCAGCGGGCACGATTACAACAGCTGTTAGATTTCGCATATTTTCATCTCCGAAGAAACTACCGTTAGTTGACACTTGCCTGCTTGGCTGCAGGCGCAGCCGGATCACGCCAAGGCGGTAGCGGCTCGGTATTCTTCTCCAGTAGCCGATAGTAATTCATCAATGCATCACGAACACCAATCGTCTGCGATTCGGCATCCGACCCAAACAGAGGAGCGTATTGCTTCTGCCCCTTTGGAAAAGGAATCGGCATCGCTGTATATGGTGTAATCCATTTCGGGTTTGAGACCCAGACAGTCAACCAGTCCGGTCGAAGTCTCGCATTTACTCGATCCAGGTTTGGAGCATGCGTCACATTGGGATCGTTTGGCACCGAAATGAACGCTCTGCCTCCGACACTATGACATTTGATACAGAGCGTGGTGCTCAACATCTGCCATGATTCCTGGAGATAGGCCTGTTCAGAAGCTCGCTCCGCATGGTTCTTAGTAAAGAGTGCCTGCGTTTCTGCCAGATACCCCTGGTCTGACTGCGGAATTGCTTCGTATGGGTAGATCGCTCCATCAGCCGCAGCGAAGTAGTTGGCGAGAACTCTGGCTTCGTCGGCGCTCATGTTAAACTTCGGCATTCGCAGGCCAGTTTTAAGATAACGGATCTGATCAGGCTCTCTCAGGAAACGATACAGCCATTCCGTCTGAACTTTGACGCCTTCGCCAAACAGCGGTGGCGGACCATTCTGCCATGCATCATCGAACGCCTTCGGATTGAACTCGTCCCCCATACTTCGCCGAACCAGCCATTCAGCAAAACCACCTGTCGCTGCTTTTGTCAGATTCACGATCCGTGATTGCTGAGTCACAAACAGTGAGCCAGGCAATTTCAAGCCACCGTCTGATGAGTCTCCATCCTTAGATAGTGTCGCTGGCTCCCACGTGGTAAAGCTGTACTGCCATGTTTCCGGGTCTTCCTCGTCATAGAACGGTGAATTCTCGGGAGTCATCATCAACATTCCACGGAACTTAACCGTTGGTAGCGTCTGCTTGTCCTCACCGTCCACCATCACGTCGTGTTGACGACCCGTCCAGGCCTTTGCTGGCGGCTTGATCTCCAGCAGCTTTTCAAGAGCAAAGCCATGAAATGCCGACGCATCCGTTGGTTCAATCGCCTGGTCGCCTTCTGAAACAGCAACTTCAATTTCGTGCATATCCGTCATGTGACAGCTAATACAATTGTACTTCCGCAGCAGTATTTCACCTTGATTACGATCATCCGATCGCCGGTCCGGAGTGTAGACATACCGTGCCGCTGGAGGATCTGCCACGAGTCCCAGAACAAACGTCACAATGGCTTCAATATTCTCGTCATCCAACGGGAACTTTGGCATCACCAGACGCTCGACGTAAGTCTTCGACTGAGTCTTTTCGTAGTCGTAACTTCGAGGATGACGAAGTTTCTGAAAGATAAATCCAGGGCGGCCATGATGCATCAGACTGTCATGGTAAAAACTCGTCCGCAGCGCCGCATCCCGTTCATCCTCACTGTCAAAGGCGTTCGCTTTAGCATCCCGCATCGCATTCGCCACAAAGGCGGTTGTGCTGCTTCCATCACGTTCACCATGGTGGTGCAGAAACTCTTCGATGTGCTCCGGAGCGAGGCGACTTGGATCCTTACGCCCCCAGTCCTGCAAAGCAGTTCCAATCGGCCGCGATGTACCAAACCCATTAATGTCATGACAGCCGTAGCAGCCGTATCGGGAAACACTACGTCGACCGAGATAATTCAACATCAGCGTCCAAAACTGACTGTCATCGGGAGCCCCTTCGCCCTCGTAAACCAGTTCGATCTCGTCGCCTTTAATTTCACCCTTAGAAAGCGGAAATACGCGAGTCGACATAAACTCTTCGAACTGAGCCGCGGTCAACAACTTCCCTGACAGATACAGCTCAGCGAGTTCATTTGCAGCAGCCTGGTCATACTCGGGGGCCTGCCACTCTTTCGGCCCATCGCCGACAAGAAACGCAGCAATATCAGCAGCCGGGTCCTCGGTAACCGCGCCGGACTCATCGACTACCGGCTCCAGAAACAGATTCGGCATCTTGCTACGAGGATGGTGACGTTGCGGATCGCGAATCCACGTATAAACCCAGTCAAACCCTGCTTTACCAGGCTTCAGCTTCTGCGAAGTCACCGACAAATCTGGACCAAAGTCAGCTTCACCACCTGCAAATGCAGAATCGGAATGCTTATGGCAGGCGATGCAACCTCGCTTCGCCATTGACTCCTTACCTCGTTCAGCATCAGGCACGTATCCGTCTGCAGGCGAGTCAAGTTCGATATCTGTCGACTGATGTCCAAGGAACTGAGCGATACCGGCCAGTTCAACTTTGGAAATCTCAATTCCAGCGTGATCTTCAAGATTACTCAATCCGAAGAATTTCGGCATTCGAGTTGACGCTCGAAAACGTTGAGGATCCTCTGTCCAATAGGCAATCCAGTTTTCACTGGTCTTCTGAGCGACATGTTTCAGGCTTGGTCCAACCTTTCGCATTTTGCCTGGCACCATATTGGGGTCAGCCGCGTACTTCGGCAACTCCTCAACAGTTGGCTCCAGTCGCAAATCCGGACCAATTCGATCATGACCGTCAAACCCATTGATCTCATGGCAGCCGAAGCAACCGTATTTCTGAATCAGCTGCCAACCTTCGAATACTTTCGGTGCCGTCGCTCCAAACTTTGAATTAACACCCAGTTCAATCACTTCGTGGTGGCACTTCAGACACGCTGATTCGCGCAGCCGCTCGGGAAGCATCGGATACTCCCAGAAGTGGTTATGAGAATATCCATGCTCCTCGTGCCAGTCATGCGACTCAACAGGATCATTTGGCCCATGCTGAGCATTATGAAAAGACGTTGCCGAACCTTGACCGGCGTGACAGATCGTGCATCCAAACTCAGGCAGCGGATGCGGACTGGCAGCAGTCAGATAAACATCAGGACGAGGATGGCTGGCAAACGGATGCGGAAACTTGCCCGCCGCGACCCATTCTTCTGGAGAATCCGAA
Source organism: Rhodopirellula sp. (assembly GCA_013203845.1). GTDB lineage: Bacteria > Planctomycetota > Planctomycetia > Planctomycetales > Planctomycetaceae > JABMPE01. The sequence continues at coordinate 7,240 of JABMPE010000072.1, forward strand.
CCAGAATCTCCATGCGGAAACGTCGGAACATCACTAGCGCCAAACTTGTCAATCCCAAGATGACACGTCCGACAACGATCGAACCGGGCCGTCTTCGCCATCCCCAGCGTGATCTTCAACTCAGGGAGCCAATCCTGAACGACTCGCTGATGGCCATTAAAACCATCAATGATCGGCAACTCCATGAACTTGCGTTTGTACTTCTTCAGCCAGAAATCGGGGTCAATGTCATCCAGGGCAGTTTCAATCCGCACCACCTGAGAAGTGTAAGCTTTCAGCTCACCTTCCAAGGCATCCCGGTCAGCCGTCACACCAGCCAGCTCTTTCTGCTCCGCCCGATACCTGGTCTCGAGTTGCTCCCATTCAAGCTCCAAACCAGCGACCGTCTCCCGAGCCTCATGGTAAACCGCCAGCAGGCGATCCATTTCATCATCGGACACAACGTCCCGGACACCCAGATCCAGATTCGCCTTCGCAACATCTCGATCCGCCCGCTTAAAACGCACCTCACGACCCTTCAAATCGTAGAGTCGCGACGTCTCGGCGACGGCATCACTAAGCTCAGCGTACTTCTGATTACTCGTCGACAACTGCGTGTCAATTGTATCAATTTTCTCTTTCAACTCTTCGCTACGAGCACTGTACCCTTCAGGACTTCCTCCAGCTTCAATCTCAGCCTTCTCGATAGCGCGACGATCAACTGCCGCCTCAATCGAATCAAAGTCGCTCTGGTATCCACGCCACTCGTCTTTGTGATCCAGATACAGAATCAAACCCGTCGCCATCGCAAATGCGATCGTCGAGAGGCAGAAGACGACATGCACCTTCTTGATATTGCGGAGATATTGGTCAGTTGCAGGCATTGTCGTCCGGACCTGGCCAGTTAACGAAGTTCACATAAGCCACTGAATTACCACCAGCAGCCAAACACAAAGCAATCAGATATTGATGAAGTATTCTGGAATCGCCACCAGATACTTCAAGTTGAACGCCCATCGAAGAACCATCTTCGCTGGCAACGCGGTCATCAGCAGCACCAGGTTCGCAAACACCATGAACCGAAAGAAGCCCATACGGAAAGCAAAGTTCCGGAAGATGGTCATCGCCATCAGCGACGGCAACAGGAGCAAATAACCAAACGTCAACAGAATCCCTGGCGACTCACGATAAACAATTGTCAGAATCTGCCAGACAAAGGGATCTTTCGAATCTGGCACTGGCATCGCCTGTCCCAGACCATACAACCAGAAATACTCAGACAAATTGACGTTATTCAAAGCTTCCAGCTTATGGACATCCCAGTACTCGTAGATCCCAAACATATTCCAGTTCGGACCACGCAAAAATGTCCCAAGAACAATCATTCCCACCCACAACGGGAGAAAGCCAAACAGAAACACGGAGATGGCAAACTTACGTTCATTAAACGTGTAGTAGCCATTTCCCTTCTTGTTAAAATCAATGTACGGCAGCGCCATCAACCCACCAAGAATCGTGCTCGGAAACACAACCCCAGCCAGCCACGGATCGTAATAGACCAGCATTTCCTGAAGACCGAGAAAATACCACGGAGCCTTCGAAGGATTTGGCGTCTTAACAGAGGAAGCAGGCTCTTCAAGCGGCGCCTCAAGACACACACCCCAGATAAACAGAAAAGCTGTCAAGCCAATCATGACAATCAACTCGGTATAAACAAGGTCCGGCCAGACCAGCACCTTCTCGTTACCTTCAGATTCCAGAGGCCCAAGCCCCTGCTCAAGCCGACGATCGTTCTCGTTCGCCTTCTTAAAAGCGAGCCATGTAAAGAACCCGACAATAAACAACATCCCAACGATTGGAACATTATCCGGCTTACCAACAATCTGCCGAAAATCCCAGTCCGTCAAGCTAAGAGTCAGGAACAACGTCGACGCATTCAGAAGAATCCACCCGGCAACATTCGTCGCTAACTGCCTGCGTAGCAGAACAATTGCAGCAAAAACGGCAATTGAAATCGTAAAAAACCGCTTAGGATCATTCACACTGACATCGACATACCCCTTAAACCAGTCAGGCAGCCGAATCAGAAAGGAATCAGGACTTGAATAGCCGGTAAAGTGAGCCGCCGTCAGCATAACCAGCACGGCAGTATAGAGCCCCCACCACATGGCAACCGGAACTTCAAAACCACCTAGCAAAGCAGGCAACCGACAATGACCGTCATTCTTCAGACTACGAACAGTCCAGAGAAAGTTCATCACCAACTGAACCAGGTACAGAAAACCCAGCCCGAAGATGACACTTGAAGTCAAGTTGGGATGTGGATCGAGATGAATCGTAACCCGTCATCCTGAGCACGCGGCCACACCGAAGAAGAAGCCGCCACAACAGTCGAACACAGCACGGCAACCTTAGCCGAGCAAACCACACCAGCTAACCCTACAAAGGCTGACTGATACCACCATCCTTACGAACCCGCCAGAAGTGAATCGCAATCAACCCGGCCACCGCCAGAGGAATCGCAACACAGTGCAGGATATAGAAACGATTCAACGTTTCCTCACCAACAAACTTACTCCCCAGCAACAGGAAACGAGCATCACTCGCATTCGTAATCAGATCGTAACCACCAATATTCAGCAACTGAAAACCAGGCCCCTCGTGCCCCAGCACAGGAGTCGCGCGAGCCATATTCGAGCCAACTGTAATCGCCCAGATCGCCAGCTGATCCCACGGGAGCAAGTAACCCGTAAACGAAAGCAACAGAGTAAATTTCAGCAGAATAACACCAATCACCCAGTTAAACTCACGAGGAGGCTTGTACGAGCCAGTCAAAAAGACTCGATACATATGCAACCAGACAGTGATCACCATTGCATGAGCACCCCAGCGGTGAATCTCACGCATAATACCAAGCGTCGCCACATCACGCAGAGCCAGAATATCATTGAAAGCCCACTCCAGCGTCGGCCGGTAGTAGAACATCAACAAAACACCAGTAATCGTCTCAGCAAGAAACAAAAAGAACGTAATCCCCCCCATACACCAGGTATAAGAGAGCGCAATCCCGTTCTGCTTAATCGAAACCGGATGCAGATGCAGAAAGAAGTTGGTCAACATAACCACAACCCGGTTTCGCCGATCGTACGGCGCCGGATGACGGAAGACACTCTTCCAAATCTGCGATTCGCGAATGTAGTCGCCGACAGACATGAGCCCCTCGGAACTCAGGACAGACACGACCTGAGAAAAATGGCAAAACAAACAATCAGAAAGCTAAACAGAAAGCAGCTCAAACAAGCGAAGCATCAACAAACGACTTCGCATCATCCCACTGCCCTTTTTCTTCCTGAAACTTCACACTCTTATCCACTTCCAGCATCCCGTCCGGCGCAACACTCAAACCAACCCGCTCAAGCGGCCGCGGAGCCGGACCTTCAAAATTAATCCCTGTCATATAAAAACCTGAACCATGACACGGACACTTAAACTTCTGCTCACCCTCAAGCCAACTCGGCGTACACCCCAAATGAGTACAAACTGACGCCAGAGCGTAAATCAGATTCTTACCCTCATACTGATCCGTATGCACCAGCCAGATACCATTCGAAGCCGTGTACTTAGTCGACACGGTCCCCAGAGGATAATCCGACGGCGAACCAACCTTAAATTGAGATGGCGGCTCAACAAGCACGTTCGGAAACATGAACCGAGCAATACCCAGAACCCACGCCCCCGAAGTCACAGCAAGCAGCGCCCAAGCCATCGCAAACCAACTCAGAAAACCGCGACGACCAGAAGCAGCCACCACCGCAGACTTCCTAGCAGGCTTCACCGGCACCTTCAGCTCAGGCCTCGACGACGCAACCCCCGCAGCAACACTACCAACCTTACCTGTCTTCAACTGCCGAAGCATCTCATCAACAGGAGGCAGATCACCAGCTGGAGCAGCAACGACAGTCTCGCCCTTCGAAGCCCCACTCGCTACCTGCGGCTTTGCAGCCGAAACCGCCCCACCACTAGGAGCCCCTTGTGAGCGAATCGCCGCCATAATATCAGCAGGACTCTTAGGAGCAGCCTTCTTAGCGACAGGCTTCACTTCGGCAGACTTATCTCCACCAGCGGACCCCTGAGCCCGAATTTTTGCAAGAATGTCAGTTGGACCACCAGAAGAAGCAGCTGCTGCTGGCTTTTCAACAGGAGCAGACGCAGTCGACCCAGACGAACCGTCCCCGGCAGCGTCGGAATTGCCCGCACCCTGCTTACGAATCTTGCTTAGAATGTCGTCGGTGTTAGGTTTCTTGGCCATGATTCTGCTTAAACCTGTCGGATGAGTGGAAGCGCATCCGAATGGATGCACAGCTCTGCCGTCAGCAGCGCGGAATTGTTGTCATTCGATCGTCACCTGGCAACTCAGGTGGCGACTCAAGCCGATGATTTCTCAGAATATAGAAGCGTCAATCAGGATGTTCTTGGGCTCGGGAAGAAAGTACGACACGATAACTTCAACTGAATCCGACAAATCCAACCCGCCCACTGGAACAACGTGGCCCTTAAGAAGGGCATTGAGTGACCGGCAATCAGCACGAACATCAGCGTTCCCGAAAACCATCGAGCCTGCAATGTTTCACATGAATTGATGGCACTGTACGCTGGCTGAGATTTCAATCGACAATTCACGGCGAGCGGCCTCAAGCCGCGTCAAAAGCAGACCACACCAGCATTAATGACCACGACCTGCTTCATCTTCTCACAAACCCAATCCCGCCCCGTCTCGGCGTTTTAAACCTCATGCCTGAAGAAACCCTGATTTCAGAAATTGAGGCACTGATCCGACGAGACCCGGCCAGGCGAGGATTGATCGGCTCGGACGGAAACGGGCCCGGCCTGGGTGAGCTGGCTGTTGCTGCGAGTTTCTTTGCCGATAAAGACTCGGTTACCGGAGTCGGATTAATGACGGGATTCTTTATCCCGAACACTGAACGAGCCGGGCTGACAAGCAACTGCCGCCAGGTGAAACCCAGTCAATCACCGGGGAACGCGGAGACTGACGGTCCTCCAGGCACCATTCTGCTGGCAGATATACTGTGTGGGCTCGGAGTCCCGACCACAATCATCACTGATGAGCTGTGTGAACCGGTTGTCCGAACGGCATGCTCTGCCGGTTCCGCTCACAGACCGACGATCCTCGTAAGCCCGCTCGACGAGAACTGCTCCCACGCCTGGAGGACAGATTCGCTTTTAAGCACGACTCTGCAGCAGATCTCCCATTTCGTGGCGATTGAGCGAGTTGGTCCCGGACACACTCACCTGCTACACGAGACGTGGGACTCATCAAAAACTTTCGACCACACAAGCGAGAGCGGTTTCACGAACGACTGGCTGCCCGGCCACTGCTGCAACATGCGAGGCGAGAGCATCGACGCCTATTCGGCAAACCTGCATCTGTTGATTGAGGCTGCAAAAGCCAGGAACCCGGCAATCCGGGTGATCGGAGTCGGTGACGGGGGAAACGAAATTGGCATGGGGCGATTTACCTGGAACGAGCTTCGAGCGCGCATCCCAGGCACAAACGCCGATCGGGTGCCGTGTCGAATTCCAGCCGACGCAACAATTGTCGCCGGCGTAAGCAATTGGGGAGCCTATGCTCTTGCGGCAGCGATCGCCGTTCACCACGACCGGGTCGATTTGCTCGATCGACATACGGCCGCGTCGCAACAACACGTCGTCGAACAAATTGTCTCCCGGGCAGGCGCTGTGGACGGCGTCACCAGACAGAGAGAACCCACCGTTGACGGACTGCCTTTTCTAACGCAAATCCAGCCCTGGATCGCTATCCGGGAGCGTCTCGGTCTGCAGCCTTAAGAACGCATTCTCAACTGCTGTTCGAAATCGGCAAATCCCAATCGAACCTCAAGTTGAGTCTCATCCGAGCGGCATGACAGGCAGAACAAACTGGAAAACACGCTTTGGCCCTTCGCCGAATTTGCGACGAGCTGCCACAAAAAAGCTGTCCTTCTGAAAGTTCCAGGTATCGTGATCCGGGTCTGCATCGGCCCCATTCGCACGAAATGCCGGTTTTTCCACGCTGAGCGAGATTTTCACCAGTGAAAGCTTCTGGTTCTGGACGCTGGTCATCGTCCAGTCCGGGCTGATCATCTGGCTTGTTGAAACGGCACATCCAATCTCAGCCGCGATAATCGTCGGCACACTTCTTGTCGGCATCGTTTTCTTCCCGACACAATGGAAGAACGTGGGCCTCGGAAATCCGCACGAGACGACATTTCTTGCCTGGCTGACTCAGAATGCGTGGGCGATTCTTGCCGGAATCGGCTGCTACGTTGTTGTTGGGATTGCATGGGCAACATTCCGCTGGTGGCTCCTTGTCCGCGTCATGCGTGACAACTACGAGCGTCGTAAAGCCGAGTGGCTCGCCCCAGGAAACCTCAGAAGCACCGCAACGATGCTGCGATCTCTATCCGATCTGGAAGAAACTATGGACCGTGTTCAAAATAAGCCGAGCGAGCAATTCCCAGCACTGACTCGCTTGCAGAACCAGCTTCCGGAAACTCTGTCGGAGATCACTTTCGCAACGACCGCCCGCCTTCGCTGGCCAGATCCCCAGACGGCAACAGACAGCACCTGCAGAATCAGCGACTGACCAGCCGCAGCGTGACTGCAGTGGGAACAACATAGTCAACATTCACGACGACCGAAGTGCGGGCGAGCCTTGCCCGACGAAACCCCGCTCGAAAAGCGATTCGCTGAACGGGAACGTCGAACTGCCAGCTGGATTGTTCTTCGAGGTTCAATGGCTGAGCAGCGTCCAATCCAGGATTCAGCTCCGAAGCTGGCGATCCCTCGACTCCTTCGGGCAGAACTGGAGTCGTCGTTGGAACAGCGTCGCCACCGACTGCCGACTCAACACCAGGAACAGGTTCGCTGAAAGTCTTGTTGATGTCGGCTTCCCCGCCACGAAGCGCCTCACCAAATCCAGCAGCAGCCCCGACCGGCTCTTCAGACTTTACAGCACCGTCAGCAGCGGGCTTACCAGTCTTTGTCCAGTCCGGATTGCCGGTGACCGACTTACTGCCGCCAGCCTCTCCAGCGACAACCTTTTCAACGGCTACTGGCTGGCCTGCGGTCGGGTCTGCTGGCTCGTCAGCAAATGTCCTGGGTTTCGGAGCTTCGTCCTTCGCCGCGGGAGTCGGAACCGCCGCTTCTCCTCCGATGACTTCCGTCTGCCACTCCGTCTTCGCTTCTTTGGACTTCCAGGCAGTCTGAGCCTTGCAGGTACTATTTCCTGAAGCCATGGTCGAGCAGGTACCGCATCCGCTGACCGAGCAACTCCCGGTACTGCATCCGCCGGTCGAGCATCCTCTGATCGCACATCCGCCCGTCGCACAAAATACGGGCGTGCTGAAAAGAGGCCGATAACCAACCGTGTATGGAGACGTCGAACATCCCGCAGGACCGCAACCAGTCGGGCCGCAATTGGACGAACGGTAATAAGACGGAGCCGCCGGCATCGCATAGCTGACCTGGGCTCCGGAGTAAGGATATCGGTTGACGGCTCCGTAGCCGCCGTATCCGTATCCACCGTAACCGTAGTTTCCAACCGGACCAAAGACAGCGTCGTACAACCAGGGAATCACTCCAGCATCAGCCGTCGAAAACTGACTGGGAACCAGAGCCAGTGCCAGAACCAGGATTCCAAACCGTCGTGCTGGTCGTCTCATCGAATCATCTCCCGATCGTAGATAGTCTTTCCGTAATTGAACGAGTGCATTCCCGCACTGCCGCCGCGGTCTACGACTACCGCTCGGCGATGGCAAGCTGGCCGCGATGGGCAATATCGCCAACCTGCCGTTTCGACTGGTTGTATCGGTCGCTCCTGGCGAAGTCAACGAGTGGCGACACGCTTGCAGTCTCAACAGCAAGCCACCAGAAAACGCGTGACGCACTTCTGACTTCCGTACCAACGAAAGACGACGACATGGACTTCGCAGCAGAATTCGAAAACGGACTGAGCTACTCCGACTTCCTCGCGGCACACGGCACCGATGACCACCAGCAGCGTTGGGCCGCCGTTCACGAACAGGTCAACCTGACGACCGCTCAACTCGCGGTACTGTCCGGCTTCGTTCGACAGATGAAGGTCCTGGTTGTCGCCGGCGCGTGGTGCGGAGACTGCGTC
>JABMPE010000682.1 GCA_013203845.1 Rhodopirellula sp.
GGCACCAGCGACACTGCCGATTTCATCCTCGCTCTACCCGCAAAGATCGACCTGAAGTCGGCCACGATCAAAGACTTCTACAAGCTGGCAGAAAACAGCGGCAAAGCGGCTGGCTCGACTCACCCGGCAATTTTCTCACTGCTCGATCCGACCAAAGCCGGGAAGGAAACGAAACTCGAAAAGGACGATTCTGTCGATGACTGGATTCTGAACTTCACCGGTAAAGGAATCGCCGAAGGCAAAGCGTCTGACGTTAAAGTGCGACTGGTCGTGATCGGTGAATCCGAGGCTTAACCATGTCGAAAATGACTGCAAGTCGAAGCCTGTCTGTCATGCTCGCGGTCGTGGTCTGCGCTGTGGCGATCGTTTTGAAGGCAACCGCGCTGGCTGAGGAAGTCAGTTCCGAATCGACGCAGGCGGCCAGTCAGACTACTGAGGCTCCATCGAAGGTGGAGCCGCTTCGAGAACTGTTTTCCGGCAAGGTCGTGCTGCTGCAGGATGCGTTGAAGCGACGTGACATCAAAGTCGCCGACGAAATGAAGCTGCAGGCGGTGCTCGAAACGAAGTCCGGTGAGCTGATTCCAATCGCCGCTGACTGGCGAGGCAGGGCATTTTTTCAGGATAAGAAACTGCGTGATCGCCCGGTCGAGATTGTGGGCTATCGACAGTCGGGCGTCCCGTATCTGCAGGCTTTGATCGTTTACTTCTTTAACGACAAGGGTGAGCGTCAGGAGTTTGATTACTGGTGCGATATCTGCGCGATTCCGATGTACGAAATTAAAGACTGCGAATGCTGTCAGGGGCCGAGTCGGCATCGCTATCGTCCGGCAGAATTACCCGCTTACCTGTTTCAGCAGGAGAAGTCCGGTCAAAAGACTCCGACGGGCAACGCATCAGCGAAGGATTCGCCGAGCGAGAAGAAGCCAGCTCCATGAGCGCTCCTTCGGAACCGTATCTTGTCCGGCTGGCCGAGCGGCTGGCCAACGGTCTGTCGCGCATGGACGAACCGCGGCGGGAGCGGCATCGGTCGTTTATTCTGTCGTGCCAGCAGAGTGACGGAGGCTTCGGCGGTCGCGACGGTGATTCAGACCTGTATTACACCAGCTTTGCCATCCGGTCGTTCGGCATGCTCGGCGGCATGAGCGTCGACGAGGCGAAATCTGTTGGTGCGTTCCTGGCCAGATTCGACTGGCAGGAACTCGGCGTCATCGACCTGATGAACTGGCTCTACACAGCACTGGCGGTGCAGGTCTTCGGCGGCGGCGATCTGCTGGAAGAGGAAGAACCGGACTGGCCGGAGCGGATCGCTGAAAAGCTCGAAAGAGTCCGCACGAACGACGGCGGCTACGCCAAGTCGGAAGAAGGAGCCGCCGGCAGCACCTACCACTCGTTTCTGGTGACACTGACTTACGAGCTGCTCGGCATGGCGCCGCCGCGGCCCAACAAGCTGATCCAGTTCATTTACGACCGACAGCGTGACGATGGCGGCTTTGTCGAAATCGCTCCGATGAAAAACAGCGGAACAAATCCCACGGCGGCCGCTGTCGGCCTGATGTCGATCGTTGGCGGTCTCGACAAGGAACTCTGCGAAGACATTCGCGATTTCCTGAAAGAAACGTGGAGTTCTGAAGGCGGCTTTCAGGCCAACAAACGTATTGCGTTTGCCGATGGTCTGTCGACATTCACAGGCCTGCTGACGGTTCAGGATTTGAACATCAGAAACCTGGCCAGCGAGGTCATGATCGAGCGATTCATTTCAGACGAACTGGAGTTTCCGACAGGCGGCTTTCGTGGAGCTGCCTGGGATGATCAGGCCGACGTCGAATACTCATTTTACGGTCTGGGCTGTCTGGCACTGCTCTGGTCAAAGGTTGACAACTGAGTCCCTTCCGCTCGTTGATTTCTGAATCAGCGAGAACTAAGGTGATCGGCCCGTTTCAGACAGTCTCTATCAGTATCTCGCTCTATCAGTTACCGAGGCTTCGATAGCCTCGCTCGACGATTCAACCCGGCCGCAACTGACGCTGCCTCAACTGGAGTTCCTGTGTGATGAAGAGTCTCTCATCGTTTGCACTTCTGGCGGCGTTTGGTCTTGCAGTTTCCGGCTGTTCGAATTCGAGTGATCCGGGCTCGACCGGTGCAACTGACGGCGGTGCGGGCGAAGCAACAATCAGTGCCGACGCTCCGAAAGTCGCCTACGTCACGAACGGCATCGCCTCGTTCTGGGATATTGCTGAGAAGGGAGCGATGGACGCCGGCAAAGAATTCGACGCCAACGTCACCGTTAAAATGCCAGCCAACGGCGTGGAAGATCAGAAACGCATGTGCCAGGACCTGCTGGCTCAGGGCATCAAGGGCATCGCCATCAGCCCGATCGACCCGGATAATCAGGGAGACCTGATGGATGAAATTGCGAGCCACACGAACCTGATCACGCATGATTCTGACGCGCCAGCCAGTAAGCGACTCTGTTATATCGGCATGGACAACTACTCGGCCGGGCGCATGTGCGGCCAGCTTGTTAAAGAAGCAATGCCCGAAGGTGGCACGGTCATCATCCTGGTCGGGCGGTTGGGACAAGAAAACGCCAAGCTCCGACGACAGGGCGTGATTGATGAACTGCTTGACCGCAGCGAAGATCGAACCCGTTATGACGACCCGAACGGCGGAGAAATTAAAGGCGACAAGTACACGATTCTCGACACTCGTACTGACGGCTTCGACTTCGGGAAATGCAAAGACAACGCACAGGATGCTATCGCGAAATACGAAGACCTCGGCTGCATGGTTGGCCTGTTCGCCTATAACCCGCCACTGATTCTGGAAGCCGTTCGCGAAGCCGGCAAAGTCGGGAAGATCAAGATCGTTTCGTTTGATGAAGATGAGCGTTCACTACAGGGAATCAAGGACGGCTCCATCTACGGCACGACGGTGCAGAATCCCTACGAGTACGGTCACAAGTCCGTCGAAATTCTTGCCGCACTTGCCCGAGGCAATAAATCGGTCATCCCTGAAGGCGGCGTGATCAACATTCCCGCTCGAAACATTCGCAACGATAATGTCGAAGAATTCTGGGCCGAGCTGAAGCGTTTGACCGCGAAAGTAGCTCCGGCTGCTGTTCAGGAAGAAGCTGCTTCGGAAGAAGCAGCCGCAACGAGTGAAGAAGCTGAGACCACTGAGACCACTGAGAGCAAAGCAACAGCGAAAGAGTAGCTGACAAGCAGACGACAAGTAGGGTGGGCTCTGCCCACCAGCGTGTTTGAAGCTGGCGGGGTACGGCTACTGGCGGGCAAAGCTCACCCTACGGCTACTACAGCGACGGCAATGGATCACGGCTGAGCAGTTTGTAAACTTACTTCACAAAGTGCTGCCGTCGCCGTATCGTGAACTGACTTTCGCTGACGACGGAGCCGCTCGCCGGGATTCGGACGTCTGATCTGAAACCCGCTGACGCAGAGCGACATGGATGCCGGACCGACCGCAGAACACGGTTTTTGTGTTCTGCATCAGATTCGATATTGAGTGCGACAATCCATGACTGAGTCTCCACAACATCCGCTACTTGAGGTTCGTGACGTCACGAAAGGCTTCCCCGGCGTCGTCGCGCTCAGTCATGTGAACCTGACGCTGAGGCACAGTGAAGTGCTGGCGTTGATCGGCGAAAACGGAGCTGGCAAAAGCACGCTGATGAAGATCCTCGCTGGCGTGCAGGAACCAGACTCGGGGCATCTGCTGATTGATGGCCAGCCGGTTCGAATCGACTCCGTACAGTCGGCCTTCCAGCACGGCGTGGCGTTGATCCATCAGGAACTCAACCTGTCCGATAACCTGGATGTCGGAGCGAACATTTTCCTCGGGCGAGAACCTCGGAAGCACGGCCTCATCGACAAAGCTCGTATCCGTGAGGATTCACGCGACCTGCTGGCACGCGTCGGCTTGAACGTATCGCCCGACACGATCGTCGAGCGGTTGCCAATCGGTCAGCAGCAGTTGGTCGAAATTGCTCGCGCACTTTCGGTAAACGCTCGCGTTCTGATCATGGACGAGCCGACGTCCAGCCTGTCCGCTCACGAAGCGGAGACTCTTTTCAAAGTCGTCAAAGATCTGCGCAGCAAAGGCGTCAGCGTTATCTACATTTCTCACCGCCTGGGCGAAGTGAAAGAGCTGGCTGACCGCGTCACTGTTTTTCGAGATGGTGAAAACGCAGGCGACCTGAACCGTGACGAAATCAGTCACGACCGCATGGTTCAATTGATGGTTGGCCGCGACGTATCGCAGTTCTACGTCCGAAAGCCGCACACACCTGGCCAGGTCGCTCTTGAAGTGAAAGACCTGGTGACTCCCGCCAACCCAGGTCACCAACTGAACTTCTCGATTCGATCTGGTGAAATCGTCGGTGTTGCCGGGTTGGTCGGAGCTGGCCGAACGGAAATGCTGCAGGTACTGTTCGGCGTCGAACCCGCCGTGTCGGGAAGTATCGAAGTTGGCGGCAAAGTTGTTCGCATCAACAGCCCGATCGACGCTATCGACGCGGGGCTCGCTCTTGTTCCGGAAGATCGAAAGCTGCAGGGACTGGTGCTCGAAATGGCGGTCCGCACGAACGTTGGGCTCGCCGGCTTGAAGCGACATCAGAAGAAGTTCGGCTTTCTGAATTCGCCTCAGGAAGGTGCCGACACGACGGAGATGATCAGCAAATTGCGGATCAAAACGCCCAACGAACAGCAGGTGGTGCAGTACCTTTCCGGAGGCAACCAGCAGAAGGTCGTCCTTGGAAAGTGGCTGTCGCTGCACCCGAAGGTGCTGCTGCTGGATGAACCAACGCGTGGCATCGACGTCGGAGCGAAGCAGGAAATTTATCGGCTGATGGAAGAGCTGGCCGAACAGGGCATGGCCATTCTGTTTGTCAGCAGCGAAATGGAAGAAATCCTCGGCATGTCTGACCAGACGCTGGTCATGCACGAGGGAAGAATTTCCGGCAAACTGACGCGCGAAGAACTCAGCGAAGAAGCCGTCATGCAACTGGCGACGGGCAATGTTGCGGAAGGATCAGCAGCGTGAAGTAGTGTTCGCAGAATAGAACCACGGAAGGTACGAAATAGCACAAAAGTCCTACCAGTCGATGCTTCTTGTTTTTGTGTCATTTCGTGTTTTTCGTGGTTAAAAACATTAGCCCTGCTCTCCTGAGTAGATAATAAATCGATGAAAAAGAATCTCGGCATCCTGTGTCTGTTCCTGGTCGTGTTCATCGCGACGGCGTTTGCCAATCCGGATTTCGTCAACGCGTACAACCTTGAGAATCTGATCCGTCGAGCGTCGCTGTACGGCATCATCGGAATCGGCGTTTCGCTGGTGATCATCACCAGTGGCATCGATCTTTCCATCGGCTCGATGATCGGTCTGGTCGGTACGATGCTGCCGTACCTGCTCGTCACGCAGGGAGCGTCGTTGTTTACCGGACTGCTGGCCGTCGTTGCGTTGTCGGTGACGATTGGTCTGATTCACGGCCTGCTGATTACGAAACTCAAACTGCAACCGTTTGTCGTGACGCTTTGTGGCCTGTTGATCTATCGAGGCTGCGCGCGATGGATGACCAGCGACAGCGTGCAGGGCTTCAAAGGTAACTACGACAGTCTTCGCTACCTGGCGATTGGCAAGATTCCTCTGGGAAAACTGCCAGGGATCGGTGAGTTCAATCTGCCAGTCCCGTTTCTCCTGATGATCGGACTTGCCGTCGTCGCCGCGATCTTTCTGAATAAGACCATCTACGGTCGCTACCTGCTGGCTCTGGGCCGCAATGAGCAGGCCGCTCGTTACAGCGGAATCAACACCGATCGCATGGTCGTGCTGGCTTACGTGTTGTGTTCTCTGGTGGCCGGGTTCGGGGGAATTCTCTTTGCGCTCGATTCGAACTCGATCCAGCCTGACAACTTCGGCAGCTTCTACGAGCTGTACGCGATCGCGGCCGCGGTTCTTGGTGGCTGCAGTTTGCGAGGCGGACAGGGGTCGATCTTCGGAGTCGTGATCGGTGCGGCGATCCTGCCGTTGCTGAGAAACTCGATCAACCTGCTGGGTATGCCGACGACGCTGGAGTTTGCCATTATCGGCGTGGTGATTCTGGCGGGCGTGATCGTTGACGAAGTCGTCAAGCGGCTGGCAGCAAAACGGAGAGCAGCGCTGGCGGCTCGGCTGGCATCGGAGGGGTGAGGCCAGGCAGTAACCGAGGTTATGATAGGATGAGGTTTTTCAACGTCATTGTTTGCGAGCCGGCTCATGATTGAATCTTCACTCTGCACGCCTGATGAACATCGCATTTCGCGACGGAGACTGCTTGGCAGTGCTGCGGCGGGAGCCGCCGGTTCGGCTGCCCTGGGAGGCTTACTGAGTCCTTCCGTCGCTGAAGAAGTGGCGAAGAACAACAAGCAGGTTCTGTTCGTCTGGTTGGATGGCGGAATGTCCCAGTTGGAGAGCTGGGATCCGAAACCGAACACCCAGTTCGGCGGTCCGTTCCGATCCATTCAGACCTCCGTGCCAGGGATTGACCTTTCCGAGTTAATGCCGAAGTCTGCGAAAGTGGCGCATCATCTGGCGGTTCTGCGCAGCGTCCACACGCAGGACAACAGCCATTCGGCAGGCGTTGCCCGCATCAATCGAGGCGACCCGAAGAATCGCGGGGTGGAGTATCCGTACTTCGGGTCAGCCGTCGCGAAACTGCTGGGGCCAACGTCTTCCGGACTGCCGCCTTACGTCTGGATCAAACCTTACTCCGGCGGGTTCAAGACGGCGGATGCAGGCTTTCTGGGGCCAAAGTATGGGGCACTCGCATTCGGAGACGGCCAGCCTCCCGAGAATATGCTTCGACATGCTGACGTTACTGCCGAGAGAGACCGGGTTCGGAATGAACTGCGAGAAAAGCTGAATCAGAAGTATCGGTCAGTGCGACGTCCCGAAACTGCCGACGCCAGTTCGTACGTCTTTGATGTCGCGCAGAAGTTGATGGACCGCACGCACCTGTTCGACGAGTCAAAGCTCGATCCACGCGATGTTGAGCGGTACGGGAATCACGATCTGGGGCGGCACATGCTGCTGGGCCGGCGAATGCTCGAAGAAGGAGCTCGCTTCGTCAAAGTAAACTCGTACCACTGGGACAGCCACGGCGACAACTTCAATGCCAGCTACAGCCTGGTTCGCAAGTTCGATCAGCCGTTTGCGGCACTGATCGAAGATCTCGACGACCGGGGCATGCTCGACAACGTGCTGGTCATTGCGATGAGCGAATTCGGCCGGACGCCGAAAATCAACTCACACGTCGGACGGGATCACTGGCCCGAAGCGTGGTCAGTCGGCATGGCTGGAGCCGGTCTTAAGCGCGGGCTGACCGTCGGAAAAACGAACGAGAACGGCACGTTCGTCGCGGACGAGGAGTACGACATCGGGCACCTGTTCCATACCTGGTTCAAAGCGCTGGACGTGCCGGAACAAATGATGGAGTACAACAACGCCGGTCAGCCGCTGCCTGTCGCCAACGACGACTGCTTCCCGATCGAAAGCC
>JABMPE010000683.1 GCA_013203845.1 Rhodopirellula sp.
ACGCCAGCCCGATCGCGAGTGCCTCGTCGTCTCCCAGCACTGGCTGAGCGACACACACCGCGAACCAGCGAAACATGTTGTCGTTCATCGCGCCAAGCAACTGCGTGAACAAGATACCGAGATAGCTTCTCGAACCGAGTCCGCCGCGAAGGTCGTTCGTTTCGGATGCGATTTCTGAGACACTCATTTGGATTATTCCTGGCCGCGCTGGATCGCGGATTTCGTTCGTTCAGTTTCCGATGACGAGGGATCAGGGCGTCAACGAGGCAGAATAATAACGCATTGAAATACTGGAATTCGCTGGATGCTGACGATCCCGACTTCAGCGGCCGCGAAACCTTGATCGGCGGTTTCGCCATCGGAAATGCGAATCAGAACGATTCCGAGCCAAACGACCAACACCATCTGGCAGGATTTACCGAGAAGGACGCCGGAACGACTGTGCAATCGCCTGGGGAAGTCGAGTGACAGCGTTTCAGGCTACTTTCGGTAGTCAGGATTCCCGGTTGGCACCAGGCACCCACAGCACGCTGGATCGACCGAGATCATTGCAGTGCTGAGCAAGCACGAACAGCAGATCCGACAGGCGGTTCAGGTAGCAGACGACCTGATCGTTGACCGGCTCGGTTTCTTTCAGCGTCCAGACTGAAATCTCGGCCCGGCGACACACTGTCCGGGCGACGTGCATCCACGCCGCCGCTGGCGTTCCACCCGGCAGTACAAAACTGGTCAACGGTTCGAGAGGCTCGTTGACTTCGTCAATGCAGCTTTCGAGCCACGAGACCTGTCTGGCCGTAATCCGCAACGGCGGATACTCGGGCTCCTGCCCTGCGGTGGGCTCTGGCACGCAAAGATCCGCCCCAAGATCGAACAGGTCATTCTGAATTCGAAAGAGCCACCCGTCGACCTGTTCCGACAACTCTGCCGTCCGAACCAGGCCAAGCACCGAGTTCAGCTCGTCGACCGTTCCATAAGCTACGACCCGGATATGAGTCTTCGCCACGCGGGATCCGTCCCCCAGCCCCGTCTGCCCGGCATCGCCGCTCTTCGTATAAATCTGATTCAGAAAAACCATCCCGTCTCCTTACGGTAAGGCCGCTTCAAGCTACAGGGGAACGTTCCACGTCAGTGACATCAATACCACACTCATCCAGTTCATCCAGTAGCGTTTGTATGCAAAAGTTAATCGCTTAACGGCGTTCTGATTCGGAGATTGGAATTGCGAGGAGCCATCTCAGCGGTGCCTGGTCAAACTGGAACTCTGAAAAACATCATCCCACATGAACGGGTCAACGAATAGCAGGTGCTTCATCGGCTGTCGCTGTAGTACATCTCGACAACGCCGGGGTACAAGGCAAAGCGGTGGTATAACCATCCGGAATTGATCACGTGAAATGCAGCCGTTGCCAGTATATTTCCAGCTTTTCAAAATGAGTTTACGCGGCCATCGCAAACTCTGCACGAAATGGAAGTGGTCCGGTGTGGTCATGAATTTCAGAATCCAGTGATGTTCGTAGCCCATGATGCGTCGATATCCTTTTGAGCTGGCTTCGAATGCGGCTACCGTCCAGTGCAGGGGCATCGTGTCGTTCTGCCAGTTCTTCGCTTGCTGCATCCGGTGACGGATCGCGCTGTGGCCGCTGACAGCTGATCTGGCAGGAACGCCGCCGAATGAAGTCACTCTGAGACCTTAGCCATTTCGCCAAATCCTGTGGCGGGAAACGGCAGTGACTCAGAAACCCGTCGCGCGTCCGTGTTTGCGGGTGTCACTGGCTGCTTCGAGTCCGGTCGGAGTTTGTCGAGCGGCCTGTGAGACCGCCTGCTGGTTTCGTTTTGCGGTTTTATGTCCGAAGCTTTGCAACTCGTCGGCAACGGTCATGTCCAGCGGCGATTCCAGCAGCAGCGTTTCCGGCAACCACTGATGATGAATCCGAGGCTTGCTGATCGCTTCACCGGGTGACATTCCAAAACGAATCATGTTGAGCAGAACCTGCAGGGTGGAACTGATGATCCGTGGGCCGCCGGATGCTCCAGCGACGAAGACCGCCTTACCGTCTCGAACCAGGATCGTCGGCGACATGCTGGAAAGTGGCTTTCGGCGAGGGCCGACAGCGCTGGCTTCTGACTGAATCAAACCGAACGCGTTGGGCTGACCAGGCCGTGCGGCGAAGTCGTCCATTTCGTTGTTGAGGACGATGCCGAATGCTGGTTCGACTTCCCAGCTGCCAAAACCGGTGTTGATGGTTTCGGTGCAGGCGACAGCATTGCCTGCGGCGTCGATGATCGAGAAATGCGAAGTGCCGCTGTCGTTGATAGGAAGGTATCGACCGTAATCTTTCAAGGGGCGTGTTTTATTCAGCTCGATCCTTTGACCGAGTTTCGCGGCGTACCCGGGGCTCGTCAGACGCGATACCGGAATATCAACGAAGTCGGGATCTCCGAGCCACGTGGCGCGATCCGCGAACGAATGTTTGAGGGCTTCAGCCAGGACATGCAGGTACTTCGGCGAGTTATGACCGAGCGTTTCCAGTCGGCCACCCAGCTTGTGCTGCTCCAGCCACGTCAGAATGTTGAGGCTTTCCACAATGGCGACACCGCCACTCGATGGCGGCGGCATCGCGATGATCTGCATGTCATCGAATCCGGCGGTCAGTGGTCGTCGCTCGACAACATCCATCTGCTGGAAATCTTCGAGTGTCAGGATGCCGCCTCGACTCTTCAGGTGATCGACGATGCTGACAGCAATCGGTCCTCGGTAGAAAGCGTCGACACCATCGCGGGCAAGCAACTCCAGAGCGGGTAGTTGCGGTGATCGCCAGCGCGACGCGGCACCGTCTGCTTCGTTGCTGACAGGATTGCCGCTTGCAAGGTAGCCATTCCAGAGTCCAGCGAACCTGTCGCTGCTTTTGCGTACTGACCGAATTGCTGCCTTGCGACCAGTAAGTTCATGCTCATCGAGCGTGACGCCGTCTTTCGCAAAACGAATCGCTGGCTTCAGTACCGTACTCAACGGCAGTGAGCCGTATTTCTTCAAGGCGTGGCACAAACCGAGCACGTGTCCCGGCACGGCGACCGCGAGTGCTCCCCGGCGACTGGCTTCGCTGTCGCCTTCGAGATACATGTCGCGAGTGGCCGCCAGAGGAGCACGTTCTCGATAATCGAGCGCAATCGACTGCTGCTTTTTCGAGTCCCAGATGACCATGAACCCGCCGCCACCCATACCGGAACTTGCCGGACGAAGGACCGACAGAGCGAAGCCCACAGCCACTGCTGCATCGACCACATTTCCGCCCTGCCGCAGCATTTCGACGCCAGCCTCGCTGGCTTGTGGGTGATCAGCGGCAACCGCCGCGTGCTTCCAGACCGGTTGTTCAACTGTTGGTGACGCTGCCTGGACAACCGGATCGCTCGACGGGATGCCGATACCGGGTGTGGTGACCACCAGTGAGATGGCAAGCAGAAAGATGCCCGAGAATCCAATAGCCCGAAACTGTGGCGTCCTTTGCAATATCCTCATGCTCCGTAACTCCGATTCTCTGTGCAGGCAACATCCATATCCCGACCGGCGTTGCCGGACCGTTCAAGCTGGCTGAACCCTCAATGTGCGGTTTCAGCCAGCAATCATCAGAGGGAAACAGGCTGAGATCATACCGAACAGTTGCCAGAAGCGGGCGATTGACAGTTCCACTGCGTTCGACTTTGGTGTAAAGAAAAGAATGGCGGCGTTTCGCGATGACTGGGCATTCTTCGCGTTTCAACTGGCTCCGTTGGAAAGTTTCTGTTGAAGCTGGTCTTCCGTGACAATCTGAATTTCCCACGGAAAATAAGCCACCATTCCGAATCAATCGACAGCACCCCGATCATTACTCTCAAATGCTGGACTGCCCGAATGTCAGACACCCCTTCTACCAGGCAGCGGTTAAAAGTCACCGTTGTTTCCACAGAAGGCAATGTGGTTTTTCAGCAGGAATTTCGACCGCCGGATACGGCAACGCCGTGACGGATTTCAGGCAGCAGTTCCGAGGTGCTTTGGATCATTGAGTTTTTTCTCTTCGGCAGGTGTGAGTTGCCGGATGTTGGGATCCCCCAACGGTTTCTTGTCCGG
>JABMPE010000684.1 GCA_013203845.1 Rhodopirellula sp.
CGTCATCCATTGGCGGCGCACAACCGAAGCCATCCGTCGGCGCGCGGCGCGACGCTCAGTTCCCGGTGCTCAGGCCGCCGTCGACATTGATCGTCTGGCCGGTGACCTGCCGGGTTCGCTTCGAAGCGAGAAAAATCACCATGTCGGCGATGTCCGATGGTTCCTGCCAGGTTCCCAGCGGAACCATCTTGCGGATCTTTTCACCGGCCCAGGTTTCGTAATCGAGTTTCTGATCATCGGGCTGGCGGTCACACCATGATTGCCAGACTCCTTGATTGAGAGGTGTCTGGACCATGCCGGGGCAAACGACGTTGACGCGGACGCCTTTCGGTGCGAGATCCTTCGCCATGCACTGCGCGAAATTGATGTTCGCCGCTTTGCTGGCACTGTATGGCGGGTCAGTGGGCGATCCGATCTGCCCGGCGATGGATGCAATGAATGTCATCGTGCCGGACTGACGTTCGGCCAGGCCAGGAGCGATTGTGTGAGCGACGCGGGTCATCCCCATGATGTTTACATCCAGCACCCGGACCCAGTCATCGGGTGACAGGTTGGTAAACGGGAACCCGAATTTTCCTGATCCAATCGCGGCCGCATGGGCCAGATGGTTGACCGTCCCCAGTTCCGCCGTCGTTTTAGACAAGGCGGCTGCGAGGCTTTTGCTGGACGTAATGTCGGCTCTAATTCCCATGACCCGTTGCCCACTCGCGGCCGCCACTTCAGAAGCTGCGGATTCCACCGCATCCGAGACATCCCAGATCGCGACGCTGACTCCTTCGGCGGCAAATTGCTCCGCGATGGCTCTTCCGATTCCACTCGCGCCGCCGGTGACGACCGCTACGTTTCCTGCGATTCCGAGGTCCAAATTACCGCTCCTGCAACTGATACTGTGATTTCAGCTCGCTACGGCTGGCTATCGTTGCCGGGTCGGAATCGCCACTGCGAGCCTGGGCGACGAATTAACGACCGCGCTGATCAGCGATTCATAGTCAGGAGGCTCGCCTTGCGATACCGAGCGGAGAATTAACGCGGAACCATCGGCAATGCTCTGCTGGAGTCGCATCAGCCTGTCGTCCATCGTGGCGAGGAACGCTTCAAGCTCGTCGGCGTTGAGGTCGTTTCTCAGCAGAGTGGTCGTTTCCGTTGACCGGTTACGTTTCAGCCTGGCAAGCGTTGAACCTTGAGTCCGGTACAGAAATCCGCCTGCGTATGCTCGCCGCAGACTGCCCGCTGTTGAGAACTGATAGACCGGATCAGGACCAAAGTAGACTGACAGGCTGCCGTTGGACCGGATTCCTGCGAAAACCGGTTCGGCCTCACCGGGAATCTGCCATTCGACACGATTCCGCAAAGCCGTCGCTTCGCGAATCAGATCTTCACGGTCAGATTCGTTGCGTGCCATGTCGAAATCCTGAGCTGCTCCTGATCGATGCCGGGCGGCGATTCCACTCGCAGCGGCAAATGGTGAGCGGCGATTCGCTCAGGAGAAACATGTGTCTGGCCACAGATAGTGGCGACGCTGCCACTGGCACAAAAGAAAACGGGAGCACGAACCTGCCCCCTCATGTACCTGACGCTTTTGCTTAGGGCTGCTCGATTTCTCGCCTGACCCGGTTCACATAGCCACCACCACACTCGGAGGCAGGTTCGAACTCCCGCTGATTCCTGGAGCTAACCTCGTTTGAGAGACAGATTATGTGACGGGGCTTTCCCAACGTCAAGCAGCCCCATCGACGGTGAATGTTGGCAGGTTTTCGGATCGCATGATTCCCTGCAAGCACTCAGTCAGATGCATCGATTCAGGGTCAAGTGTCCTGGTCTCCGCATGGTGCTGGATACCGCAATTCCAAAATGAATCAGAAAAAAGTTACGAATTCGCGTCCGCAAAACAGCGCCGATTTCGATATACCCAATAGAGGCCCGCCCCGGGGTACTGTTTTCAACGTCTTCTCTGCCTGACCTGCGAAACCTGGCATTGTTGACTGTCTCTGCACCCGGGGCGGGTTTTCAGTTTTCGTGATGATTCGAATCTGCAGATTTATACCTTGCCGGGCAGTTGCGCGGATACCGCGTGCCGATACCGATGGCGTTGTGCGGCATGAATCTTCTCTTGATGGCTCAGTTCTGCAAAAGCCGCGTTCGGATTTTGCCGATTGACTGTGCAGGACTAACTGCGGTAGTTCGACTCGTCGTCGTGTGGGCGGACTCTTTTTTTGAAGAGCGAGAAGAGCGATCCGCCAAACTTGACCGCAAATTGGCTGAGACGTAACATCTCGCCGTTCTGCCAGCGGTGGTGGTACAAAACTTCGACGCGGGAGTAGCTCAGTGGTAGAGCACCACGTTGCCAACGTGGATGTCGCGGGTTCGAGCCCCGTCTCCCGCTTTCTGTTAGTACGCATTTGATTTGCTTCGGGTCAGCATGGACCAGCACGGCATTTCGCTTTCTGCCAGTGCATATTTCTGCCAGTGCATATGGGGAGCGTCAGCTTCTGTCGCTGAGAGCCAGTCTGCATTCTGGCTGACCGCCTACGCTGAGGAACCTCTCTGTGAGTGACACTGAAAACGCTGGAACTGTTGCCGAAACTGAACAGGTTGTTGAGACTCTGGACCTGCCTGTAAAGATGGAGCTGAAGGTCGACATTGCCGATGCTGGCCCGTGCCGGAAGCGTATTTCCGTTGTGGTTCCGGAAGCGGAAATCGCCATTGTTCGAAACAACACCCTCGACGAATTTGCATCCAAGGCGAGTGTTCCGGGGTTTCGAGTTGGGCGTGTGCCTCGCGAACTGGTCAAAGCCAGATTTCGCCAGGAACTGGCCGACGAACTCAAGCAGCGTGTTCTCGTGCAGAGTCTTGAGCAACTGACGGAAGAGTTCGAGATTGACCCAATCAACGAACCGGATATGGACGTTGAGACGTTAGAAATTCCAGACTCTGGCGACTTCGAATACACGTTCGACGTGGAAGTTCGCCCGGAAGTGAAGCTCCCGGATTTCTCGGAATTGACCCTGAAACACCCGGCTCGAGAAGTTTCCGACGACGACGTTCAGAAATATATCGACCAGATGTTGCTGGAGTACGGCGAAAAGGTCGAGCACAGCGGTGGAGCAGAAGTTGGTGATTTTGTTTCGTTGTCGATCGACTTCGAATACGAAGGAGCTTCTGTCCGCGAAATGTCTGGGCTTTCCGTACGTGTGCAGCCGGTTCTCAGGTTTCGGGATGCGGAAATCAGCGATTTTGGCAGTGTACTGACAGGCGTCAAAGCGGGAGAGTCGCGAGAGACTGAATTCACGATTTCCAGCGAGGCAGCCTACGTTCCGATGCGTGGCGAGAAATTGAAAGCGGTGATTTCGGTTGAGTCGGTGCAGAAACTGGAAGTTCCGTCGCTCGACGGTGATTTGCTCGATCGAATTGGCGTCGAATCTGCTGACAAGCTCCGCGAAGAAGTCAAAGGCATTCTTGAGCGACAGGTTACTTACCGGCAACGGCAGTCCGCTCGTGAGCAACTCCTTGAAGTGATTGGCGAGTCCGCTGACTGGGAATTGCCGGAAGAGCTTGTTCTGAAACAGGTTGAGAACGCTCTGCATCGTGAAATTCTCGAAATGCAGCAGGCAGGCTACACCTCGAAAGAAATTCGTGCGCGCGAGAACGATCTTCGACAACGTTCGGTTTCTGTCACGCGGCAGGCCATGAAAGAGCACTTCATTCTGGATTCGATCGCCACGGTGGAAGAAATTGAAGTGACGCCGCAGGATATTGAAATGGAAATCATGATGATGGCATTTCAGAGCGGTGAGACTCCTCGTCGCCTGCGTGCTCGTCTCGTCAAGACTGGTGTTATCGAGAATCTGGAAGCACAGATTCGCGAGCGAAAAGCAGTCGATGTCGCCCTTGATAAAGCAAAGTACGAAGAAGTACCGATGGAAGACGATCTTGTCGGAAATCAGGACGTCGAAGCTGTCGATGAAGCAATCTGCAACGTCATGTTTGCTCGGGCTTCTGCGGCAGCTGCAAAATCAGCGAAGGGGACTTCCGCCTAGTCGCCCGGTGTACGGGGCGTGGCGAGTCCGTCTATCGCGAAAGCAAACCGTGACGTAATGATCGTCTTGACCTGTGGGTGCCGTCTACGATATCCACCGCCTCAGATCAAAACAGGAAGCTGCTGACGAGAAGAAGGGATTCTCTATGTTTGACCGCCTTCCGATTCAGAATTCTCGCGGCGACGTTGCTCGCCAGCGGAATATGGGAATCGGCGACCTGCTGCTTGAGAACCGCATCATTTTCATGGATGGTGTGATCAACGACGCCGTTGCCAACGTAATCGTCATGAAACTGCTGTATCTGCAGTCAGAAAGCCGCAGCCAGGACATTCACATGTACGTGAATTCGCCAGGCGGCTCGGTGACATCGACGATGGCAATCTACGACACGATGCAGTTCATCGAGTGCGACGTATCCACCTATTGTGTTGGTCTGGCAGCCAGCGGAGGCGCGATTCTCGTCGCAGGCGGCGCGAAGGAAAAACGCTTCGCGCTTCCACACTCCAAGATGATGATCCATCAACCACACGGTGAAGTTGGTGGACAGGTATCTGATATCGAAATTCAGGCTCGAGACATTCTTGAAACTCGCGAGATACTGAATCAACTTCTGGCGTCTCACACGGGACAACCGGTGGAAACAATCGCCAGAGACACAGAACGAGACCGATACCTGACGGCGGTTCAGGCAAAAGAATACGGCCTGGTTGACGAAATTCTCGTAAAACCAGAAGCCAGTAAGTCGACTGAATCTAAATAGTCAATCGTTCGCCGTCAGGATGAAAGCGAGCACGTGATGAGCAACCTTGTACCGATCGTAATTGAAGACTCTGGGCGCGGCGAACGCGCCATGGATATTTACAGCCGACTGCTGAAGGATCGTATTGTGATCCTTGGCACGAACGTCAACGAGAACTCGGCGAATCTGATTGTCGCTCAGTTGTTGTATCTGCAGTTCGAAGACGCGGATGCTGATATCCACTTCTATATCAACTCGCCGGGGGGCTCTGTCACGGCAGGCCTCGCGATTTACGACACGATGCAGTACATCAGCTGTGACGTGGCCACGTACTGCATGGGTCAGGCGGCAAGCATGGGAGCCGTCCTGCTGGCTGCCGGAGCTGCCGGCAAGCGGAATGCGCTTCCTAACGCACGCATCATGATTCATCAGCCCTTGGCCGGAATGCAGGGGACGGCGACGGAACTGGAAATTCATGCCAAAGAAGTTATCCGAATCAAGCGGAAGCTGAATGAGATCCTTCTTAAGCATTCGGGACAGACGCTGGAGCAGCTGGAAGCTGATACGGATCGGGATAATTTCATGTCGTCTGAGGAAGCGCAGCAGTACGGCCTGATCGACAACGTCCTGGAGCGACTGAAAGTTCCAACCGGCGAAAAGTAGTGACTTGTCGTTGTTAACCTGCAGTGAAGGCCGTCAAGGATGACGCCTCAAAAACTCAATTTCCGTTGCGTTCGAGTTGCGCAGTTCGCACTTTGTGTGAGCCTGTTTTGCGCGACTGGTTGCCAAAGCTCAGCGACGCGTCGTGCTGAAGGGTTGGAAGCACGTCTTCGAAATGAGCAGAATCTCGTCAATCGCCTTTCCGCGTCGCTGGAGCAGGTCAAATCTGACCGCGACATCGCTCAGCGGGAAGCGTCGATTCTGCGCGATGAACTCGGCAAGCTGCAGCCGTCGCCGGAGATCGTGCAGGCCGCTCATTCGACCGCACGCATTGATCGCATCGAAGTTGTCTCGCTTTTGAGCGGCGGTCTGGATCGTGACGACGTTCCCGGCGACGAACAGATCTCGCTGCTCATTGCGCCTAAAGATTCGCGGGGCGAGATTCATCGAGTGCAGGGGGAGTTGTCCGTTCGCCTGACGGAAAATTCATTCGCGGCCGAAAGCGAAGAGGTCGCGTCCGTCAACTTCAGCCAAACGGAGTCGGATGACCACTGGCATAACGGCATTGTTGGTAGAGGCTTTCGCGTCATCATCCCGATTCCTCTGGGCCTGAAAAGTCGCAACATTACGGCTCACATTCGGCTGACAACCAACACTGGAACAAAGCTCGACACGCTTCATCAGATGCGACTGACGCCGCAAGGTCGCGACGAGGCCGACGACTTCAGCCAGTGAAGGAGCCCGGCAACCATCGGGCGATCACAACATTGAAATGTATGTGAGTCCTTCGCTCCGACAAACGTTTCTGAGCAGTCACACGGATGCTGACGGCCAGGATGAGTCGCCAGGGCCTGCCTGAAGTCCGGTCAGGCGAGATCATCCTGCAGGTCGGCTTCTTCAAATCTCCGTTTTCGCAGGACCACATTTCTGCCGCGGTCTGAAAACTGCACCTCGTCCATGAAGGTTCGCATCAGACGGATTCCACGACCGCCGTGGGCATCAACATCGAAGTCTTTGCACTCGATTGCCGAGTAATCGAAACCGGGGCCTTCGTCCTGTACCGTGAAAACTGCTTCGTCGTGCGAGACAGTCGCGATCACTCGGACGTTGCGATTGCAATACGGAGGCACCCAGAGACGTTCCGCGACGACACCATCAAGCCGTTGACCCGCTTCGGCTGAGCCGACTTCCAGGTTGCCGTGATGGATCGCATTCCTGATGGCCTCTTCGACAGCCACACTGACTCGCAGCCGTTCCGCTTCATCGCCAAGTGGAAGGCTTCGAAACATCTCCTGAATCAGTCGCACAAGCGGGGCGATCAGATCGAGGTCATTCCGAATGTCCAAGGTCAGACTGCCCGTCGTCAGATTGTGCATCAGGCGCGAGTGGTGTCGGTCTTGATCAGCAGCAGTAAGAATCCGCTGGACCGTCGGGATCAGATC
>JABMPE010000685.1 GCA_013203845.1 Rhodopirellula sp.
CGGTTAGCGAATCCGAAGACTCGGCCGGTTCCTCCGAATCGCCCGACGGGGATACACGGGGAGCCGCGGTGACCATCTCCCAAACCACAGGGTATCGGGAGATGTTCAACCAAATGCAGAACGTCATCGCGGCGACGACGCCGATCGCAGTAGCAACCCTGGGCACGGTTTCCTTCTCCTCTTTCCATCCAGGGTGATGAAGAACCCAAGCAATGATACACCACCAGCAGCGCCGGGCAAGCAACCACCCACCGCTGAGGGGCCAATCTTCAGAAATACTGAACGAGCAATTTGGTTGGGCAAACTTTAGCGGGCAGTGCGTGCCCGGCGGCGGCGGTGATCGACGTTTCGCGATGCCGCCAGAGCCCAACTGTCGGGCGAGTACGCGATCGGGCGCGGCGCGGAAAGAGGGAATTGAGGCGATTGAAACAAGAGTTGACTACTGCAACGATTGTTCCATGGGGTGCATCCGCTGAACTTCGCGGTTCACGCCCGCCGCTCGCCGGTTTTGCTAGTGCCTGTAAGTTCACACGGGTGTTGTCGCGGGCGGCGTGCCGCGCTGGGCCAAGGCCTGATCGACTCGGGCGAACTGCTCCTGGGAAAGTCGCCAGCCGGCGCCGCCGGCGGTTTCGGCGATCTGCCCCCGGCGTTTAGCCCCACACAACGCCGCGGTGATGCCCGGCTGATGGATCGTCCAGTTGATCACCAGTTCGGCGACCGTGTGGTGTGAATCCTGGGCGATCTTGCGGAGCTTGTCGATCAGATCGTGGTTCTTCCGCCACTCCTCGCCGTGAAACATCGGGTACTTCTGCCGACCGTCCTGTGGATCGAATTTGTGATCGCGAGCCAGCTTGCCAGCGAGCAGGCCTTTCATCAGCGGCCAGTAAACTATCGTCGAGACGGAGTTCTCCATGCACCACGGAAGCTGCGCCTCTTCAATCTCGCGTTGCAGCATGTTGTAGTGAGGCTGGCTGGCGGACAGCGGGCAAACCGCGTGAAATTCGGCCAGTTCATCAACCGTTCCATTGGAAAGTCCGGCTGAAAGTACCTTGCCGGCCTGCATTAGTTCGAGAATCGCACCAGCCGACTCTGCCACGGGAACGTTCGGGTCGGGAGCGTGCAGGTAGTACAGCTCGACCCGGTCGGTACCGAGCCGCCGCAGACTCTCATCACATTCCGCGATGATTCTTGCCGGGCTGGCATCACTGATACTGACTTTGTTTTCCCAGTGCAGACCACATTTCGTGGCGATGACAATTTCGTTGCGCACGTCGCCGAGCACTTCGCCAATCATCCGCTCGCTCTCACCGTCGTAGCCGTACATGTACGCCGTGTCGAAAAAGTTGATGCCAGCGTCAAACGCCGCCTTGATCGTGGCTTCGCTGCGTTCACGAGTGACATCAACACTGGTAATCCCCGTCACCGGCCAGCAACCCATCGCGACCGGAGTGACTTCGATGTTTGTTTTTCCAAGGCGACGTCGAGGCTGCATGGACTGTTCACTTTCTATGAGACTTCACGGGGCACGTGCGGGTCGAATTGAGAGGAGTGATTCTGACCGTCGCAGCATTCAGTTCAACCAGACCGACCACAACGGTGTTTTACGTGACCTCGGAAGTCTGATCAGCATCTGTGCGCACCTTCGACGTTGAAAGTTTGCGGACTGGATCGATCGTAGATCCCTGCTCGGTGAAACCGCGTCAAACCAGGCAAACTCTTGTTGAGAATGTGAAGTGGCGGACGCATACTCGCGCCACTGTCTGCAGGAACTGAATCACATTCTGAAATACAAGAGGGACTTTCGATGCGTCGACTTACGAGTGGAATTTTGTCGTTAACCGCTGCCATCGCAGCGTTGGGAACCTTACAGGCGACAGCGGGCGATTGTGCGGCACCGGCTCCGGTGTGCAACACGTGTCGACCGCAAATGACGGCCCGGCCAGCGATCTGCTGCCGACGTGCTCCGTGTAATGCCTTGCGTGCTCCGATCATCAAGCCGATCTGTCGGATCGATGTTCCCGTGACGTGTTGCCCGCAACGATGTAATCCGGTGACGATCTGCAACACCTGTCGCCCGGTTGTACGAACCTGTCCGGAGCCGAAGGTGACGTGCTGCTCGCCAAAAGCGGCGAGCTGTGCCGCTCCTGGTGCCGTCAACGTCTTGCCGATGCCGTCTGGCAAGTCGGATGCTGCGCCGGCCCCGCCAGCTCCACCCGCTGAAGCACCACCGGCTCCGAAAGCGGTGCCTGCTGCCCCGAAAGATGCTGCCTGAGTTGTTCTGAGTGCGGTCGATCTGAATTCTAAATCACAGAGGTCGCTGAGGTGTGAGACGCAGAGAACAGGAGAGGTCTCCTGAAACTCTGCGAGACCTCAGCGTACTCTGTGATTTTTTCATTGGGGCGATGGGTCAGGCGATGACCTCATGCTGGATGGTCAGTTGCTGAAGTCGCTCGGGATTCGGATCAGGGATCACGTCGAACGCCCGCACAGATGGGATTCCGTTGGTGCTGGAAACCAGCTCCAGCGGTTCTTCGGCGAGGTCTTTCGTGTAGAAACGTGAACTCGGAAAAATATCGGCGGGGTAAGTGAAGTTGTCGAGCATTGCCAGCGCCGTGCAGATGCCCGCTCCGGTAGAGCTTTCCAGCATGCCGCCGACCCAGCACGGAATCCCGGCTCGCTGGCAGACGTCGTGAATTGCCTTCGCGACAGTTAGGCCGCCGACTCGACCGGGTTTCACATTGACGTACTGGCAGCTTTTCAGAGCGATTGCCTGTTCGGTTTGCCTGGCGGTGACAATGCTCTCGTCGAGGCAGACCGGAGTTTTGATTTGCCGTTGCAATTCTGCATGGTCGATCAGGTCGTCGTGCTGCAACGGCTGCTCAATCATTGCCAGGTGGTACTGATCAATCTGTCGAAACAGGTCGGCAT
Organism: Rhodopirellula sp.; assembly: GCA_013203845.1. GTDB lineage: Bacteria > Planctomycetota > Planctomycetia > Planctomycetales > Planctomycetaceae > JABMPE01. The sequence continues at coordinate 2,929 of JABMPE010000685.1, forward strand.
CGGAAATCCGGTAACCACTGTTGCAGTCAATGTGAAACGTGTGGTCCGGATGCTGGCTTCTGACGGCGTCGAGCATGGGGACGTCCCAGCCGGGGCGAAACTTCAGTTTGATCCTCGGAAAACCAGCGTCGACAGCTGGACCGATGGCGGTGAGCAGGTCGTCGATACGGTCCATCACGCCAAAGTCAGCTCCGACGACGACTTCGTTGCGAGTCGCTCCCAGTAGTTCGTGCAGCGGTTTGCTCTGAAGGCGTGCTTCGAGATTCCACCAGGCCGTGTCCAGAACCGCTTTGGCGAACGGGTTTCCTTTGAACAGCGAAAGCTCTGACTGAAGTTGCTGCCCGCTGGCTATTTCCTTGCCGAGCAGCGTCGGCGCCAGCCAGTCCCGATTGACTCCGAAAATTCCGTCGGCACATTCGGGGCTGTAACACGGAGCGGCAAATGGAGCGCTTTCGCCCCAGGCGTCGACACTCCCGCTCGACAACCGGCACAGAACCGAGTGAATGGCCGCGTCCTCTCCATAGGCCGTTCGCCAGGGATAAATCAGTGGCATCGCGACGTGAAACAGTTCGATTCGGTCAATCTTCATGAATGATGTTCCTGAGTTGGCTGGTCGTGCTTCCGTGAACGTGATGCGAATGTTCTTTCAGTCTGCGAAATCTGACGCAAAGTCGCTGAGACGCCAAGGATCGCAAAGAAAGCATTTGTGAAAGAGCTACGGATAGCGGCCGGTCGAAAATCAGCACCCTTCTTCAAGGTGTGTGTGCCACTGGCTCCGCCAGTGCTGATTTACGTGCAAGCGTCGAATCAACAATGCTTTGGTAGAGCCAGTGGCACACGACTTCAACAGGTTGAACGCCACGGATGGATTATTAACGAAGACATCCGCGTGAATCCGTGTCCATCCGCCGTTCATTTTTTTCGAAATCGGACTTCGGCCGCAAATCGAGTCAAAACGTGCGTACGGCGTTGTTGGTCGTCTGACGAAACCGGCCTGGTTAGCGATCCATGTTGACGTAATTGCACTGCCAGTCGTACCTTCCGGCGGATTTGCTGCCTCGCGTCTGCTGGGAAGGTCGTTGCCGCAACGGACGAGGCCGCTTAAGTACCCGGCGAATGGAATCGCTATGAACATCTTCTTTTCTGTTGGCGAACCCAGCGGTGATCAGCACGCGGCTCATCTGATGCAGGAAATGCAGGCTCGTCGGCCTGATCTTCGATTCAGCGGTTTCGGCGGCCCTCAAATGGAGCAGGCCGGGCTGGATTCGCTCTTCCGTCTGACGAATCTCGCCGTGATGGGCTTTTTCAAAGTCATTCCGCTGCTGTTTCAGTTCTACCGAATCGTCAAACAGGCGGAGCGATATTTCGACGACCACCAGCCCGACGCCGTGGTGCTGGTCGATTTTCCCGGCTTCAACTGGTGGATCGCCCGCAAAGCGAAGGCTCGCGGAATTCCCGTCTTCTATTTCCTCCCGCCTCAGCTGTGGGCGTGGGGGCCGCATCGGGTGGAGCGAGTTCGGAAATTTGTCGACCACGTCATCACAGCACTGCCGTTTGAGCGGGACTGGTACGAAGAACGCGGCATTAAAGTTGACTATGTCGGACATCCCTTCTTCGACGAGGTGGGCAATCACGTACTCGATGACCGCTTCATCGCCCTCTGGAAGAATCGGCGTTCGCAGACGATGGCCGTGTTGCCGGGGTCTCGAAGTCAGGAGGTCGGTCGCTGCTGGCCGGTCATGATTCAGGTCATGAAACGCATCCACGCGCGACATCCTCGGGTAACGTTTCTGGTGGCGTGCTATCGGGATTCGCACCGCCGACGCTGCCTGCAGCAGTTGTTGATCGAGGCACCGTCGTTGCCGGTTCAGCTGTTCGTGGGCAAGACTCCTGAAATCATCGAAGCGGCTGACTGTGCGCTGATGGTGTCCGGTTCGGTCAGTCTGGAGCTGATGGCTCGCAAAACGCCAGCTGTGGTGCTTTACCGGGTGAGTCGAGTGACGGGGCTCCTCGGAGACCTCTTCCTGCAGTGCCCGTTTATCAGCCTGCCGAATCTGATCGCGGGCCGCGAGGTCATGCCCGAGTTCCTGTCCGTCGGCAATCCAGCCAAAGTGATCACCGGAATCACCGACGTTCTGGATCGCTGGATTCGCCTGCCCGAGGAACGTCAGGCGGCCGTGAACGACCTGCTGGAAGCCAGCGAAGGTTTCGTCGAGCCCGGAGCCATCCGCAAATGCGCCGGCCTGATTCTGGAGAAACTGCCGGAGGTTACTTCTTCGCCAACTTCGCAGGTGTCGCCGAAAGCCGCGTAGCCCTGATTATTCATGGCAAATGCAGGGTGGCTGGTGGTCGAGCCCTGGCGAGCCCCCAGTCAGTGGGCCGGAAAAAGCTCCGCGGAGTTTCGGCAGTCGTCAGTTGACAGTTCTATCAACTCGCAAGCAATGTCCGACGCCGCTCAACAGAGTGGCAGTTTGAGTCGTGTTTCGTCGAAGCGATTCTGTTCGTTGCTTATTCCTTTCGACGCGCAGCCAGCTCTGTGTTTTCATGCGTTTCTGGAAAGGGGAACCAAAGATTGTCGATTTGGCAGCGTTATCGCGTGGTGGCCTTTTCGACGATGCGAGATTTTCTTGTACGTTATTTTGTACACAAGCCGGTTGATCTCCCGGTTCGTTGCCACGATCTGCGTTCGGTCGACTGCACAGGGCTTAGCCGACTTCATAGATTACTGGTCGATACTTTGGCGGTGGGATTGGTTTGTCGGATTGTTTGGCGGCTTCCAACCATGCGGCTTTAGCAATTTCGACTTCCCGAAGCGCTTCTTCCGGCGATTCTCCGAAGGCCGAGCAGGCTTTCAGATCGGGGATGTCGGCGATGTAACCGCCGTCTTCGTCGCTGTAGAAGATGTTGATGTGGTAGTCTTTCACGACTCGTTCTCCTCCAGTGTCAGATTATACTCTTCAACCAGCTTCAGGAACTGGCGAATCTGGTACGGTTTGGCCTGCCCACCGACTTCTTGCAGGTTGACCAGTTCCGGGATATCCGGGTGAGCGAAGATGTGATGGCTTCCTCCCACACGCTCCAAGGCAAACCCGAATGCTTCGACCAGCGCGCACATGTCGGCGAAGCGGACGTTCCGCGAACCGCCGAGGATTCTCTCCAGGAGCTTGCGTGGCTTCATCGGGCGGTGGCCTCTTCGACGATGCGGATTTCCTCGTCGGTGAGGCCGTACAACTCGTACACCAAACGGTCAATCTCCTGGTCCGTCGCCTCGATTTGACGCGCGAGCGCGGTGCGATCGTGGGTGGTTTTCGCGGTTGCGGCTTTCTTCTGAATCGTCAGCATTTCATCGACGAAACGAACCATGCTGTCATGTGCTCGAATATTCGTTTGATCAGAAAAATCAAGTCGTCGGAACGGCATCGACTCTAATTCGTTAGTGCCCACGTTGTTATTCGTGCTTGTAAGCTTAAACCGCCATTGAAACATCTTTGAGTTGAGCAATCCCAATAGGTAGAGCAAGCTATGGTCTGAGTTGGGCGATGGCGAAATTGAGTTTGTTGAATCTGCGAAATAGGTCGGCGGGTCTATGATGGTCGC
>JABMPE010000073.1 GCA_013203845.1 Rhodopirellula sp.
CGGAATCCTTCCGACAATCGGATTCCAAAGAACATTTCCTCTCTCGTCGCGTTCTCAACGGCAAAGTTACTGATCGAGAAACGGTTCACACTCGCTTTTGCATCCGACGCCAGCAGCCACTTCAGACGTAGCGGACCGGCGGTACTTTCCTGAAGCGAAATGACAACGGGACTGGTCTGCAGGTCGGTCGTCTGAATGGAATCGTGCGTTGGGCTGGAGATGGAAAATGCGTTGAATCCTTGAGGAACTTCCACTTTGACGGAACTGAAACTGCCACTGGTGGCCGTGATTGTCTGGACGGCCTCGATGGCCACTCCGTCCACACCGGCGTCAACAGCCATCAGGGTTTCTACCTGAATCGCCGTCTTTTCTTCCGGCTGTGTGTTGACGACCTGCCAGGGAAGGTCAAGTGCTGCCCCCAACCCATGTACGATCAGCGCGGAGCGAGCATTCGGCAGGGTCTCAACTTCAATATCCGCCAGTTGATCCGGACGAATCGCGATCACTTCACCAGGCACAACCAGTCGCAACGAACTTTGCGCGGTCCCTGGCAGCGACAACTGCATCCGATACGAGTTACCGGATTTTCTGACAGGAACAGAAAGCTGCAGATCGATGCGGTGCTGGCCGGATTCGGCAATGCGACATTTCATGCCGGAGCTGCGATCAGGCGGCAGAAACTCGACTGGCCCCGATGCGGATTGACGCCGCCGCAGCAAAGTCGCTTCGTTCAAACGAAGAGGCACGTCGACTTGATCAATGCCGTCCCGCACGAAGACTTCGATGGACGCGTCAAGTGTCGCCATTGTTCGACCAGCGTTGACCTCACCGGTCAGTGTAATGGCCGCCACGTAATATCCAGGCCGGTTGTCGTCTGTGCCGCGTAGAAGCTGTTCACGCCACTTGAGGTATTCACCGATCTGCCCTCCAGCAGTCAGTCGCACAACCTCGCCGTTTTTATCAACGAAGATGACGTGCTCATTCGCCTTTGGCGGATCAGTCAGCTTTTCGGCAGTGGCTGGTCGGGCTTTGCTGGCAGTTATTGATTCTGGTTCCACGGCTGCGGAAGCCGGCAGCGACTTTTGAGCGAGCGTCTGACTCGCGCCTGCCAGAACCAGCAGCAGACCGACGATCAACGACGCACTGAAATCACGAACGGAGACCCGCCAACCCATTGACCGACTGACTGCCGAACGATGATGGATCTTCCTTGCAGGTGCCTGGCAACTAAGACGGTTGTTTTCAGTCGTCGTCATGATGGGTTTGAACTGTTATTTTCTGACAGGCGATCGCTGAAGTTCATCGACGAGGCTCGGATTCTCAGGGGACGCACTCCCTGAAAATGAATTGGTGCAGTCGCGATTGTCAACGGCAGGAACGTAAGGGGCATGTTCAGAATAGCTTCCCGAATTCCAATCACGTTATTACAGCGTCGGCGAGAAACCAGTTCTTACGGGTCTACTGGTTTTCCGGCCTCGCCTTCGCGAGACCAGGACTCTTCGCGGGAATGACGAACATCGCCGTTCTCAACACATGCGAGAAGTTATGCGGACGCATGCCTGAGTCCGTCAGAGTCTGACATGGCTAACGCCCTCATGGTACGCCCACATCTGCAGTCTCGATAGGAGCAATCCTGCACCTCCCCGGACATGCCGACACGACACGAAATCAACGTTGGACGAACAAACTGGTTCCTGCAGGTCAGCCGGCATTGACACGGCGTCCGGATGTGTCACTGGATACCGGTTTTCCTACACAGAGAACCCTCGAACTCACAGAGGCCCGCACACCGTATTCCGCTAAGAATCGAATATAGGCCAGGATGTCTGAAGACACCGGAGTTCCGCGGAATGTCGGGCTCACAATTGAACTCTCAAATTCGATTACTGCCACAACGCAGGCTCGTACCGCTTATTCCGGGCTTCGGGCGGGGCGTCGCCCTGTTCTTTGCCGTGTTCACCATGTTGAATCTTTGTGGAGAAACCGTTCATCGGGGCTTCGATGCGTCCGTCTGGTCGCTCGGTCTTCGCGGAATTCCCAGCTGGATCAGCACGGCACTGATGTTGAGCTTTTCCGTATTGCTGTTCGAGTTTGCTTGCAGACCAGCCGGTTCCAGAGCAACAAACCGGCTTCAGAAACTGGCAGTGATCGCCGCGTGTCTGGTTGCTCGCGAGACGCTTGCACTGTGGGCTTACTATGCCAGACCGCTTACAGGATTGTGAGCAGGAGCGCGGATGTCGCGCCTGCAGCCCGATGTTGCCATGAACCATCAATGTCGCGTCGTGAAACCGCTGCTCGTCCTGAAGCGGAACGTTCACACCCACGCGAGCATTGGCGTTGCCAGAAAATTCCAGATAAAGACCGCTCGTGAAGTTGAGAAAGCTTTGCTGCAGGCACAACGGATCAGGACTTACAATCCAGAGGACTCGTGCAGTAGCAAATGATGGATCAACTGCACCCGGTCGTCAGATTCGTCACGCATCGCAGGCGGGCGACCAGCAGAGGACCGGATTACGGGCCGCCTGCACGTCGTTCGGACGTGACACCGGAGTCGAATGCGGAGCGGTGTGCAGCAACTCCGGATCTTCGGCGATGATCTTCTCGATCGTCGCAGCGAAGGCGTCGAGCGTTGCTTTCGACTCGGTTTCGGTCGGTTCAACCATGATCGCTTCCGGCACCACCAGCGGGAAATAGACCGTGGGTGCGTGGAAACCGTAATCGAGCAGACGCTTGGCAATGTCCATCGCCGAGATGCCGAGTTCCTTCTGCAAGTGCTGCGCAGAAGCGACGAACTCGTGCATGCATCGCTCGCCATTCGGAACCGGCAGAATGTGCTTCAACTTTTCTTTGAGGTAATTCGCGTTGAGCACTGCATGCTCTGAAAGTTCCTTGAGGCCATCGCCGCCGAGGGTCCGCAGATAGAAATAGCCTCGCAGCAGAATTCCGACGTTCCCGAAGAACGACCGGACTCGACCGATCGACTTCGCCGGCGTTTCCAGTTTGTACTGCCCGGATTCTTCGTCGCGAGCCACCACCGGACCCGGTAGATAATCTGCAAGAAAGTCTCTGACTGCGATCGGACCCGATCCCGGCCCACCGGCGCCGTGAGGACCGGTGAATGTTTTATGCACGTTATAGTGCATCATGTCGCCGCCAAAATCGCCCGGTCGAGTAATCCCCAGGATCGCGTTCATGTTCGCACCGTCGATGTAAACGAGTCCGCCAACTTCATGCAGCATTTTGCTGATTTTACCGATCTCCGGCTCGAACAGTCCCAGTGTGTTGGGGTTGGTGATCATGAACACGGCGGTGTGTTCGTCGAGGTGCTCTTTCAGTTCGTCAAGATCGACGAATCCATTCTTTCCCGCCCCGAGCTGAATGCAGTCGAAACCAGCGAGAGCGGCGCTGGCCGGGTTGGTGCCGTGAGCGCTGTTCGGGAAGATCACTTTCGTCCGATTCTCGCCGCGGTCTTTGAAATATGCTGAGGCCACCAGAAGGGCCGTCAGTTCGCCCTGGGCTCCGGCAGCAGGTTGCAGCGAGACCGCTGGCAGTCCGGCAATTTCGCCGAGCATCTGCTGCATCTCGAACTGAATCTGCAGCATGCCCTGCAGGTCTTCCTCTGCCTGCCAGGGGTGCAGGTCGACAAGGCCGGCGATGGAAGCCAGTCTCTCGTGACGCTTCGGGTTGTACTTCATCGTGCAGCTACCCAGTGGGTAGTAATGCGTGTCGACGGACATGTTCAGCGTCGACAGGTTGGTGAAGTGGCGAATGACATCCGGCTCGTTCACTTCCGGCAGTGGCAGCGGCTCATCACTGAGAAACTCTGCGGGAATACACGCCGTCGATGAAAACTCCGGACAATCAGATTCCGGATATTCCGCACCGCAGCGCCCGGGTACTGACAGGTCGAAAAGTAGCTGTGTGGCCTGTTCGTTTCTCATGTTGTCTTCCGTGCTGAGCTTCGTGCTGAACGCAGGAGGGAATGCTGATCGAGTAGAAGAGTGTGTGACGCTCAGACAGCGGCGTTGCTGGTTGCCAGTTCGCCATCGTCGACCGGCTCCTGGCCAGGTCCGGCAATGGCGTCTGCCAGAGCGTCGATTTCCTGTCGCGAGCGACACTCGGTCACGGCTACCAGAAGTCGATCTTCCGATTCGCTGTGGAAGACTCGCCGCAAGGCGGGACCAATATCAAAGCCCGCTGAACGCGCTCGCTGAATCACAGCTTCGGCACCGTCGCGGCACTGTAACGTGAACTCTTTGAAGAATGGCTGATCGAAGGCGAGTTCAATCCCGTCCTGCTCTGTCAGTCGTTGAGCGGCATAGTGAGCTTTGCTGCACGACAGTTCGGCAACCTGTCGCATGCCGGCTGGACCGAGCAGCGAAAGAAAGACTGTCGCACGAATCGCGATCAGCCCCTGATTTGTGCAGATGTTGCTGGTCGCTTTTTCGCGACGGATGTGTTGCTCGCGAGCCTGCAGGTTCAGAACGAAACTTCGCTTTCCATTTCGGTCGGTCGTCTGCCCGATCAGTCGACCGGGCATCTGTCGCACGAACTGCTGCTTGCAGGCGAGGATGCCGAGAAACGGTCCGCCGTACTGCATCGGAGTTCCCAGCGACTGACCTTCAGCGACCGCGATGTCAGCTCCCAGATCACCAGGCCGTTTCAGGATGCCCAGACTGATCGGATCGAACGAGACAATGGAAAGCGCACCATGCTTGTGAGCCATCGCCGAGATCTGCTCAACCTCTTCCAGACATCCATAAAAGTTTGGCTGCTGAATGACAACGCACGCGGTTTGATCGTCGATCGCTTCTTCGACCGCATCCGGAGCGGCGGTGCCGCCGGGGGTTGGCACGACAACCAGTTCGCAATCCATGCGGCCAAGATAGGTCTCGACGACCTGCCGATATTCCGGGTGCAGCGAACCCAGCAGAACGATTCGTCCGTGCCGCTTTGTGCAGCGCATGGACATGAAGACGGCTTCGCTGACGGCCGTGCCGCCTTCGTAAAGACTGGCATTGGAAACATCCATGCCGGTCAGCTGGCAGATTAACGTCTGGTATTCGAAAAACGTCTGCAGGCTGCCCTGACTGGCTTCTGCCTGGTAGGGCGTGTAAGCGGTGTAGTATTCGCTTCGCCCGACGATGGCATCGACTGCCGACGGAATGAAGTGGTCGTAAACGCCGCCTCCGAGGAAACACGGCCGGTCGCTGGGACCTACGTTCCGGGACGCCATTTCGCGAACCAGTTGCTCAAGTTCCATCTCCGACAAAGCGGAGGGCATGTCGAGTGGCCGCTTGAGCTGCAGTGACTCAGGAATCTGGTCGAAGAGTGACTCGATCGAATCGACGCCGATCGTTTCGAGCATTTCCCGCTGCTCGTCAGGCGTGTTGAAGAGGTAGCTCAACCGAACCTCCGAAAATGGCACGAGCCTCAGCTTTTCGCTGATTTCTGTGCAATCGCCATGTGGGATGTATTTGCAGAACTGCTTGCGGAATCTGTTTCCGCAGCCATCCGTGGCGGGAGGTTTGTAGTAAGTGCCACTGGCTCCGCCAGTGTTTCAAAACCGGAATGTCAATCGTGATTCGGTACTGGCACAGCCAGTGGCACACAGAACGCAGGCGGGATCAGTGATCCTCGTTCTGGCAATTCTGTTCGTAGGCGGCCCGGTCGAGAAGATTATCGAGATCAGCCGGATTGGCCATCCTGATCTTCAGGATCCACCCGGCGCCGAAAGCGTCATCGGACAACAGATCGAGGTTGTCTGAAATCTGATCATTGACTTCGACAATCTCGCCACTGACCGGGGCGTACAGGTCGGAGACAGCTTTGACGCTTTCGACTTCTCCGCAGTTGTCACCAACGCCGAGTTGTTTTCCCACGGCCGGCAAGTCGACATAGACCAGGTCAGTCAACGCCTTCACGGCAAAATCCGTGATGCCGACTGTGGCCATGTCGCCTTCAACGGCGACCCATTCGTGGCTTTTCGCATACTTCAGAGAGGCCAGATCCATCAGTTGCAGCTCCGTGCACGTTCGCGGTGAATTGCCGAGCCCTGGGAAAATCGACCTCGCGACACCCATCAACGCTCGGCGGTTATTTACCATTCTTCAGGAAACGGAATCTTCCTGAACAATCGGTTGATCATGGTTCGCACTCTCAATTTTCGCGACTTTTTCGAGTCGTCGAGCGTGCCGACCTCCCTCGAATTCCGTTTTCAGCCACGTTTCGATGATCCGATCCAAAGCCTGCTCGCTGATCAGGTCAGCGGAAAGGCAAAGTACGTTGAGATTATTGTGTTGTCGACTGAGTGCCGCAGTGATGTCGTCGTGAACCGGAGCCGCTCGCACGCCATCAAATTTATTGGCCACGATGCACATGCCAATGCCGGTCCCGCAGATCAAGATGCCCCGATCGGCTTCCGCGGACGAAACAGCGCCCGCGACTTTCGATGCGTAGTCCGGGTAGTCGACGCTCTCTTCTCCGTTCGCGCCGAAATCGATCCCGTCGTGGCCCATGCCGCGAATGATGTCCAGAACGCGAGTCTTGATACTGACTCCGCGATGGTCGCTGGCTACCGCAATTTTCATCATTGTCACCTGCGGTACAACGACCGCGACTTCAGTTAATCAAAGCTGTCCGTTGAAATCTGACTTGTCACCGCCAGAAAATTTCACAGCGGCCAGGCATTCAGAATGATTGCCCTGTCAGGATGGATCAGGCAGCGGAAAGTCCGCCAGTATCTGGTTGAGATGCGTCTCGATCGCGTCTCGGCAATGCTCGTATTCATTCATCCCGCCGCCGATCGGATCGGGGATGTCGCCGCCATCGCTCGCCAGAACTCTTACCCGATCCGCTACCTCAGGCCGTCGAGTCACAATCGCCGAGCGGTGACTGCGAGTCATGGTGTAGACAAAATCAGCGTGATTCAGCAAGCGTTCGGTCAAAGGCTGGCTTTCGTGCCCGTCCAGATTGGCGCCTCGCTCCGCCGCTAACGTTGCTGATTCGGGACTTGCGGGAGAGCCGTAAGACGCGGCGATTCCGGCCGACGACACAAAGTACCCGTGGTCTGGAAGTTCGTCCTGCTTGCAGCCGATCCTGGTCGCAAGCATTTGTCGGAACAGGGCTTCCGCCATTGGACTGCGGCAGGTATTGCCTGTGCAGACAAACAGAATGACCTCGGCAGTCATGCGACGAACACTCTGGCTGCTGACGATTCCCTCGCGGGAAACTGCATACTGTTCACCCGTCAGACTGACAGAGGTGGGGCCATCTGGAAATCTCACTTCCCCAAGATCGACGATGAAGTCTGCTTCTTCGGACAGACCATTCAGATCTCCGGCTTTGCTGGCGGAAAAGTCCGGAATTACGGCAATCAGCGGGGCGGGCAACAGTCGCCCGATTTCAGTGATCATCGGCTCTGAAGAAACGGTCACATGGACCTGCCCGTCCCCGAGCAATGCTCGCGTTTCGGGGCTCAGCGAATTGACCAGGCCGCCCGCGGTTTTCGCCGAGTCTGACGCCAGGATCACCGGGCCGGGCCAGCAGCGTCGCGCGAGTTTTTTGCCGATTCGCGACAACTCCGGAAGAAAGTCGAAGGCCTCGTCAACAGACCGCGACAGCAAAGTTACTGTTCCCTGACCGTATTTTTGCAGATTGGAAGTCGACCGATTGGAAATTGATAAGCCGGCGAGGACGTAGCTGCTCTCTGTTGGCAGGCCAATCAGGCCGCCCTCAGAAAGCACCTGCGCAGCGCGATGGATGAGGTCTTGCTGCTGTTCGGGGCCGTCAGGCCGAACCATCTCCACCATGAAACTGTGTTCCTTAGTTCCTTTTCGCAAAGAGTCTCCAACCTGCTCTCTGCGGCTGTCCGGATACGACCAGACTGCGGTCTTGTTCCTGTCAGATCCAGAGGCCGTTGTTCGGCCAGAAATCCCGTCGCCAGAAGCGTTTGAGACGCGGGATTCTACCGGCGAGTGCAGGCTCGTTCAACCAGGCTGGTGGGATCGGGAATTGGCCTGAATCAGGTCGAAATATGGCCTGTCAGCATTAAAACCAGCGTCACGACGAAGACCAGCGAATACGCACCAGCCAGTCCCAAAGCATTTCGACGAAGCCAGAGCGGGCAGTGCGCCATTGTGAGCGTCGCGCCGGCAGACTCCGGAGGAATCTCGACAGTGGGATAACCGGGGCTCCATGGCGAACCGTCCTCGGTACGGTATTCGACACGGCTGCGCCAGAGTGTCCATCCAGCCAGCAAGACGATGCCAGCCGAAATCAGCATGACGTACGCCGGTACTTCCGGCTCGGTGACTCCCTCGAAAGTCGGCGCTGTCGCCGTCAGTTTTAACAGGACGACGGCCAGCGAGTTGTTCAGCAGGTGGAGCAATATCGGCGCCAGCAGACTTCGCGTCGCGAGATAGATCACGTGCATGAAGACCGCGAGTGGCAGCAGGGCCACGGCGTGAGCCGGGTGAATATGCACGGCGGCGAACAGCAATGACGTCATGATGACTCCGGCAACGATGCCGTACCGAGCGACCAGACCGCGACCGATGATTCCCCGGAAAATAATCTCTTCCCCGATAGCTGGAGCGACGGCCATCACGAGGAATAAAAAACCGATCGGAGCGGATTCCCCCAGAGGTTTAAGGCTGTTGTTGACGTTCGTGTTTTCGAAGAATCCCATCCCAGGAAGATGAGCGAACCATTGATCCCACGCTGCGGAAGTCAGGAGATGAAGTCCCCCGCTCATCTGTGAAATCGGAATCCAAACGGCCACGATCAACAGAAATTGATACACGGTAAGTGGCCGGATTCCCAGGAGATGCGAAGTCTTCGGCCCCAGGCGAAGTCGAGTGGCCACTACTGCGGCGACCAGAAAGACGAGCATTTCGATCGCCATCAGCTCCAGTAAATAAGTCTCCACCAGCCTCGGAAGCGACGCCACGACCTTCGCCAGAATTTCCGGTGACGGTCCTGCCCCTGACGGTGCCGAACGCATGGCCTGGCCCGTCACGATGACGACTAACGCAAATAATCCGGCCAGCAGATGAATGCCGATGACGGCCAGCATCCAGCCAATGGCTTCTGGAATGCCCGGCCCCGGCGGAAGTCGTTTCAGTTGCCGGCGTTGCGCCAGCAGCTGTGCTCGAAGCCGCGTCGCAGTGTTGGCGGCAGTTTCGTCAGCATCGTCGACAGTCAATTCTGAAATCTCGCCGGAACCCGTCGCGTCAAGATTCTGGCGAAATGCAGCCACTTCGGCCTGACTGTCTGCGTCCAGAGACGGGTCGGCGGTTTCGGTATCAGATGGCGACGAGGAAGCAGCAAGCCGTTTCGTATCGTCGGTCGGCACGGATTTGACGGCAGATTCCGCAGCACGGTCTTTCGGGTGATTGTCGGGAGTCGTCGAGTCAGGCATATCTGCTCCGCGCCGACCGTCAAAAGGCCGGGGTGTCATCACGAATGTGGAATTATCGCTGCCACGGTGGCCTGGCCGCTGGAGAGATTCAAGCAGACAATCCGTCAACTGTTGAAAACCCGCGGACAACCTGGTGAGCAGTTTAGGGTCAGAGCAGTCAGTCAGGCTGCGAGTTCTGTCAGGCAGGCTGAATCTGCCAGGCTGGCTAAATCTGTTGTTTGCGGCAAACAGGGAACCGACAGAATCGCGACGGTCATTTTTATTCAGTAGAATGTTCTCTCATTCTTCCCGCATTACGCCGTCGGGCCGGAACAAAATCGCTCGGCGTGGTCGAGTTGTTGATCAGACTCAAGATGAAGTCTGGATTCGGTCTTACTGTCACGTGCTGAGGAAAAGTCCGAGTGAATTCCAATTCTGCCGACAAGCTGCCCGAGGGCGACCTTTCAGCGACCTGGACTCTGTTCTGCGTCGGGTGCAATCAACGCTTTCCGTGTGGATCCAACGACGACGTGTGTCCCAACTGCGGCCACCAGTGTACGTTCAATGACACTTCCAGCGACGAAACCATCATTTCGCGTGATGCCGACGAAGAAGGTTTTCGAGCGATTGCCCAGGTCGTGGCGGAAGATGATCCGCTGATCGGTAAGACGCTGCACGTTTATCAGTGTGTCTCGCTGATCGGCAGCGGCGGCATGGGGCGAGTCTACCTGGCCCATCACAACGATCTCGAACGCCGCTGCGCTCTGAAACTGCTGTTTCCCAGGCGTGCCACGTGCGACGAAGAATATGTGGCCCGGTTTGTCGAAGAAGGTCGCGCGGCCGCGGCGCTCGTGCATCCAAACATAGTGACCGTGCATGCCGTCGGGCAGGTGGATGGAAAACACTTCCTCGAAATGGAGTTCATCTCCGGTCGGTCGCTGCAGCAGTTAATCAACGACGAGGGACAACTGACGGTCCCGCGAGCCCTCTCGCTCATCGCCAGAACGGCGGACGGACTTGCTGCCGCGCATCGTAACGACATCATTCATCGGGATGTCAAACCGGACAACATTATGCTGACGAAGCGGGGCGAACCGAAGATCAGCGACTTCGGCCTCGCGAAACGCGTGCTGAACAGCAAAGGCAAACCCATCGCCGATGGCATCTGCGGCACACCGAACTACATGGCCCCCGAACTTTTTCAGGGTGAATCCGCTTCGGCGGCCAGCGACGTCTACGCTCTGGGGGTCACGCTGTTTCTGGCTCTGACCGGAAGGTTGCCCTATCAGGCGGAGTCTCTGCAGCAGCTCCGCTGGAAAGGCCGCAACGAACCTATCCCCAACGTTCGTCGAGTCCGCTCCGATGTCCCGCTGGAAGTCGCCGAGTGTGTCGCGATGATGACTTCGCCAGCGCCGGGTAACCGTCCGAAAGATGCCATTGAAGCCTCTCAGCTTCTGCACGCCGTGCTGGGTCAGGAACGGGATCTCGAATCGCTGCTGATTGAAGCGTTCCGCCATCATCCTGGAATCACATGGACCCGTTCCGGAGATTCCTACACGCTGGTTCGAACTCTGCCGGACAATCGGAGCCAGACAGTTTTCCTGGAGCCCAGTGGCCACGCCTTTGGTGACAGGCTGCTCCTGTTTTACAGCATCTGCGGACCGGCTCAGCATGGTTACTTCGAACAGGCACTGCGGTTGAATTCCGAAATGCTGCACGGCAGCCTGGCGATACGGGAAATCGACGGAGCACCATATTTTGTCGTTGTGGACACCTATCCCCGCTCGACCGTCGATCCGGAAGAGATCCGGCGAACGGTCTTTGATATCGCTCAAAACGCCGACCGGGTTGAACAACGCCTCACTGGCCTGGACCGGCATTAGCAACTACGTTTCCCGCCGTTAGCCGTTTCCTTCCACATTTCGCAAATCCCCCCCTGCGAGATCTGCGTGGTCCTGGCGGGATGATCGCCGTTCACGCCCGCTCCAATACTCCGAAACCTCACGCTGAAATCATTTTCTGATGGATGAACTCCTCACGGAATTTCTGGAACCTCGTTCGACGCTCATCCTGCTAGGAGTGATTGCCGTCAGCCTCGTCGCGCTGGGCAAGTTTGCCGACATGGTCGTCGACTTTGCCGTCGTTCTTTCGGAACGGTCAGGGATTCCCAAAGTCGTGATCGGCGCAACGATTGTCAGTCTCGGGACCACCGCGCCGGAAGTCGCGGTCTCGGTTCTGGCAGCCTTGAAGGGCAACCCCGGACTTGCGATGGGTAACGCCGTCGGGTCGATCATCTGCGACACCGGGTTGATTCTGGGCGTGGCCTGTCTGATTCGACCACTGACGATTCCCTGGGACATTGCCAATCGCCAGGGCTGGGTTCAACTGGCCTGTGGATTTCTGATCGTGCTGCTGTCGATTCCCTGGGCCGCGCCGCTGTCGCCTTACACCGACGGAGCTGAGGGCAACTTCCCGCAGTGGGCCGGATTTCTGTGTCTGGGATTGCTGGCCGTTTACCTGTGGGTGTCGGTTAAGTGGTCGATGGGCTCCGGAGGGGCGACCTCTGAAAGCACAGACGACGAAAACAGTGAAGCATCGGTTCCAGCGGCGGTCCTCATCGTAAAGATCATCCTGTCTTTGGCTGGCGTGATTCTTTCCGCAAGCATTCTCATACCGGCAGTGACAATCGTCGCCGTTCGCATGAACGTTCCTGAATCAATCATCGCCGCCACGCTGGTCGCTTTTGGAACGTCACTGCCGGAACTGGTGACTGCGATTCAGGCCGCCCGCAAAGGCCACGGTGACCTGGCCGTCGGAAACATCATCGGAGCAGACATCCTCAATGCGTTATTCGTAGCCGGAGCGGCCGCGGCAGTGACACCGGCAGGACTGACCGTCGCCCAATCGTTCTTCTGGCCAGCCTTCCCGGCAATGCTGTTCGTGCTGGTCGTCTTCCGAATCGGAATCTACGTTTGCCGAACACAGCTCACGCGACGGTTTGGCTTCGTGTTACTGGCAGCGTACTTTGCCTATCTCGGAGTCAGTATCGCCGTCGGCGTGAATCCCGGTCACTGACTTGCAGTCCCCGATCGATCACTTTTCCTCAAGAAAAAATCGCAGAGTCCGCAGAGGACTCACAGAGAATAAGGAGAGCCCTCTCGTTCCTCTGCGTTATTCAACTCAGCGACCTCTGCGTTTAAAAGGTCAGAATGGCTGCCTGCTTGAACTACGATCGGCTACCTGAAACCAACTCATTCATCCATAAGCGATCTCCTCATGCAGACACTTTCAGAAGTTGAAGTTCGACAACGAATCTCCGAACGGCTCGACACTTCCGAGTTCGCCGACAAGAAAGTTCTGCTGATTGTTCCCGACGCGACTCGTACCGCTCCGTTGCCGTTGCTCTTTGACGCGGTGCATGCAGAACTCACCGGCGTCGGTGCGAACGTCGATGTCATGATCGCTCTGGGCACGCATCCGGCGATGCCGGAAGCCGCGATTCTGAAACTGCTCGGAATCAGCGAAGTAGATCGAGCTGGAAAGTTTGCCGACGTCGGGCTGTTCAATCACGAGTGGGACAATCCCGCCGCACTGACTTCCATCGGCGAGCTGACAAAAGCGGACGTCGAAGAGATTTCGGACGGGCTGCTGTCGCTCGACGTGAATGTGCAGATCAACGCGAAAATTCGCAACTACGACACGCTGCTGGTGCTCGGACCGGTGTTCCCGCACGAAGTCGTCGGATTCTCTGGCGGCAACAAGTACTTCTTTCCCGGCATCTCCGGCCCGGACCTGCTGAACTTCTTCCACTGGCTGGGAGCGCTCATTACAAACGTCGGAATCATCGGCGTCAAAGACACTCCCGTTCGCCGGGTTGTTGACCGGGCGGCGACGCTGATTCCGGTTGATCGTCGAGCCTTGACGTTTGTCGTGAACGGCAAGGCCGACATCTACGATCTGTTTTACGGTACGCCGGAAGAAGCCTGGAACTCAGCCGCGGACGTTTCCGCGCAGGTTCACATTGAGCGAGTCGACAAACCGTTCCAGCAGGTTCTCTCCTGCGCACCGTTGATGTACGACGAGCTGTGGGTCGCGGGAAAATGCATGTACAAGCTCGAATCCGTCGTTGCGGACGGTGGCGAACTGATTATCTATGCGCCGCACCTCGACGAGATCTCAACCGAGCACGGAAAGTACATCAAGGAAATCGGCTATCACATTCGAGACTACTTTCAGAAGCAGTGGGACCAGTTCAAGCACTATCCCTGGGGAGTGCTCGCGCACTCGACTCACGTTCGCGGCACCGGCACGTTTGAAGACGGCATCGAAAAGCCGCGAATCCAGGTAACGCTGGCCTCGAAGATTCCGCCGGATGTCTGTAAGCAGATCAACCTCGGATACCGGGATCCGGCCACGATCGATGTTGAGTCGTTCGCCAATCGCGAAGACGAAGGTATCCTGCTGGTTCGTAAAGCAGGCGAGCAGCTCTATCGATTGCAGGATTGAACCTGATGTTGAACAGTCGAACCGCGTCAGACGATTTTTCTGTTGTCGTTACATGTCTCTTACAGGTCGCGAAATGCCGGGCTCTGATGGCGGAGCGCTGCGTGCTTTCGTGAGCGACGATGCTGGCCATGAAAACGCAGTTTGACATCATCGTGGTCGGTGGCGGCGGCAGTGGACTCGCCGCTGCAGTCAGCGCGGCTGAACACGGAGCCGACGTGCTGCTTCTGGAAAAGCAACCGGCACTCGGCGGCACGACGGGCATCGCCGTCGGATCCTTCACCGCCAGCGGGACTCGTCTGCAAACACAGAGCGGCATCCAGGATTCCGCCCAGGCTCACCACCAGGATGCCGGCCTGTTCTCCGCACCGGACATCGAAGCCCGTAACAATGATCCGCTGCGGCGGTACTTTCTCAGTCACGCGGCAGACACGCTGCACTGGTTGATGGACATGGGACTGTCGTTTCACGGTCCAAGTCCGGAACCGCCCAATCGGGTTCCGAGAATGCACAACGTGGTTCCCGGAGCCAGGGCCTACGTTGCGACTCTGCACGCTCGGCTGATCAAACTGGGTGGCACGGTTCGAGTCAACTCGCCAGTGCTGCGGCTGGTTCAAGCTGACGACGGAGCGGTCACTGGAGTCGCCGTGAAGGGCGATAAAAAAGCTGTTGCTGACGGCAGAAATGAAGTCGAATTTCACGCCATACGAGGCGTCGTGCTGGCGGCGGGAGATTACGCAAACTGTCCGGAAACAATCGCGAGATTCAAAGGCGAACGGTACGCCTCAATCGAGGGTATCAATCCCAACTCCGATGGTGACGGTCATCGTCTTGCCGAAGCGGCTGGAGCGAAGCTGCTCAATATGGACGTGACGTATGGTCCGGAACTGCGCTTCGTACCACCGCCTGGCAGAACGTTTCAAGAATTCCTTCCGACCAGTGGTCTCGCCGCTCGACTGCTGGGAACTCTGCTGCCGTGCGTCCCTGGGTTTCTGATGAATGCGATGATTCGCCGACTGCTGGTCACCTGGCAGCACCCCGAGAATTCGCTGTTCGACGACGGCGCGATTCTGATCAACCGGGCAGGTCAACGATTCTGCGACGAGACACTCTGGCCAGAGCGCGAGATTGCCGTCGCGGCTCAGCCAGGAAAAGAATGCTTCATCCTGCTCGATCAGTCGCTGGCCGAACGTTACAGCCGCTGGCCGAATTTTATCTCGACCGCACCGAAGATTGCCTATGCCTACGTGGCCGACTACCTGCGTCTGAGGCCGGACATCGCGATTCAGTCAGCCGATATCGAAAGTCTGGCGCAGGCGCGAAGCATCCCGACAGAATCACTTCGTCGCACGCTGAAAGAAACGAACGAAGAGCGACTTGCAGTTGGTCGCGCACGGCTCGACGGACGCTGGACGTTGCTCGGCCCGGCCAGAGCCTGCTTCACAACCACTGAGGGCGGCGCTGCCATCAACACGCAATTTCAGACGCTCGACGAAAACGGCACGCCAATCAAAGGGCTTTATGCCGTTGGGCAGACCGGTCTGGGTGGTCAGATTCTGTGGGGCCACGGTCTGCACATCGCCTGGGCGATGACGAGCGGTCGCCTCGCCGGAAAGCAGCTCGCCGGGGCGAGCTTCACGGAAGCGGACGACTCTCTTTGACAGGTCGTCAATGAAAATAATTTTGCCGTGCCGGTCAACTGGTCCGAGCTGGAAAGCTTCCGGCGCGAGACGACGCGTGTCACACTTCATGCCTCGCGTTCTTGTAGACAGACGCACCAAATGTTCTCGCGTCGCTGTCTGGTTCGTCTGTGGTTTCTGTCCTGTTGTGAGTTCGAATTCGGAAGTCAGGAGCGGCATTGATGAGTTCGCCATGGCTCGCTGAATTCGACATCACCGAGCAATTGGTGCGACAACTTCTTGATGAGCAGTTTCCTGAGTTCGCAGGGAAGCCGCTGCATCTGCTGGGCGAGGGCTGGGACAACGCGGCCTGGCAAATTGGCGACGACTGGGTGTTTCGATTTCCGCGTCGGCAAATGGGAGCCGACCTGATCGCGTCAGAGTTCGCCGTCGTGCCCGCGATTGCAGATCGATTGACCGCGGCAGTGGCCTGTCCTCGGCGAATCGGTCAGCCAACCGTTGATTTTCCGTGGCCGTTTGGCGGTTATCCGTTGATTTCCGGCGCGGAACTTTGTCAGGCTGCACCGGCAGCAAATCAGCGTCTCGCGCTGGCAGAAGAACTCGGAGACTTTCTGCGATCGTTGCATTCAGTGTCAGCCGAAGAGGCTCTGCAGCTTGGAGCGCCTCGCGACATGCTGGGTCGACTCGACATCGAGCGGCGTTCCTACCAGGCTCGTGAGTATCTGGCCAAAGCGGCAGCATTAAGAATCATCGACAGCGCAGCTTGCTGGGAGAAGCTGCTGGATCATCTCGGTCCACTGTGCAAGCCGCCTGGTACAGATTGCCTCGTCCACGGAGACCTCTATTCACGGCACTTGATCGTGAAATCTCCAGAGGCTGCGTCTGATGGAACTGGTGGCGACGTCGCTCGACTGGCGGGGATCATCGACTGGGGCGATCTCCATGCTGGTGATCCGTCCGTTGATCTCGCATGTGCCTGGTCCTTGTTTGATGTTGCCGGGCGTCGACGGCTGTTTCATCGTTACGGAGAAGTTCCAGAAGAAACGCGAGCCCTGTCACGGCTACGTGCCATCAGTCATTCGTCGGTCTGCGTCGTTTACGGGCGGGAAGGAAATCTTCCCGCACTTGAGCAGGCCAGTAAAGACGCCTTGTTCTGGCTTCTTGAAGACTGAAATTCAACAGCTTTCATGGGTGTCTCGGCGGCGATGCAGGGCCGTTTGCATTCTCAATCGTGAGAAATACCGTCGAGTTGTACGTGTCCTGTACGAATTCAAAACGTGATTGCTTGAACGGCTGAAAGTCATTCGTCATAGTTCCCGCCCTTCACTGGAAACCGTTCGGGGCGACATAGGAAATGTTTCGCCGTTTGACCGTTGGTCGAAGCCCGAGCAGCTGAGAGTGTTGTGATTTCCAGCAGTTCAATGGGACGTTCGAAACTTCGAACGTTCGGAATGTCGAGACCACAAAAGGACGGGCGATGAGTCTCATCCTGGCGGCAGAAAGCCTCGCCGAGATAATCAGCAGCATCACCGAGTGTGAATCGTGCAGCGTCACGATTGCTGCCGTTATCCATGTGGCTCTTGTCGGCGCATTTTTTGGTTTGCCTGCTGGCATCTTCATCTGGGCCGAACGGAAAGTCTCCGCTCGAATTCAGGACCGCCTTGGGCCTACGCGAGTCGGTGGCCGCTTCGGCTGGTTACAGTCGCTGGCGGACGGAGCCAAGCTTGTCCAGAAAGAAGACCTCGCTCCCAAAGCGGCGGACAGGTTTCTGTTTCGTGTTGCACCGTACGTCGTCGTGATTGCATCTTTCGCGGCCTATATGTTCCTGCCATTTACGGATGGCTGGACGGCGGTGTCGCTCGATGTCGGAATGTTCCTGCTCTTCGCGATGCTCTCGCTGGAAGTGATCGGCGTTATTCTGGCTGGTTACTCAAGTGGCTCGAAGTGGGCGCTTTTCGGCGGGATGCGTGAAGCCGCTCAGATGGTCAGCTATGAAATCCCCATGTCGATCTGTGCTCTGGTTCCGATTGTTATGGCTGGA
>JABMPE010000686.1 GCA_013203845.1 Rhodopirellula sp.
GACCTTGAACAGTTCGAGTTGCGCCGTACAGTCCGTGTTCGACATGAGAGCCTCCTGTGCCAAAGTAAGTGTTGTTCCAATAATCACTTACCGGTGCAAGAGGCTCTCTGTTCGTCTCACAACGTGCGCTTTTCGGGCTAGCTCACGCCTTGCCGGGCAAAGCTCTGCCCAGGGCAATCATTCACCAGGTCATCTTCCCCAGTTTCTCCTGTTGCGTTTCTCCTGTTGCGACCTCTGACGAGCACACTCGATGTCAGTGTCTGAACTCCCTGCGATCCTGGGCGGCACTCCGCTGCGACCGGAGGGTCCGCCTGCCTGGCCCGGAGACTGGCCGGAAATCACGGACGCGTTGAATGCATGCCTGAGCGACCGTTCGTGGGGAAAGTATCACGGCCCGAATTGTGACGCGTTGACTGAGCAGCTCAACGCGTTTCACAACGTCACAGAAACCATTCTGTGTTCCAGCGGGACCGTAGCGGTTGAACTCGCACTGCGAGGCGTTCGTGTAGAGCCAGGGGACGAGGTGATTCTCGCCGCCTACGATTTCAAAGCAAATTTCCAGAACGCCCTCGCCATTGGAGCAACGCCGGTTCTGGTTGATATCGATCCGGCAAGCTGGCAACTGGATGTGTCGCAGGTTGAAGCCGCAATTTCAGACAGAACCAAAGCGATTATTGTTTCGCATCTGCACGGCGGCTGGGTACCAATGCAACCGGTCATGGAGTTGGCTGATCGGCACGGCATTTCCGTGATTGAGGATGCCTGCCAGGCAACCGGCGCAATCTTAAACGGACAGCGTGCAGGGACGGCGGGACATGTCGGAGTGCTGAGTTTCGGCGGCAGTAAACTTCTGACTGCCGGACGCGGCGGCGCCGTCATGACGAACCAACCGGAGATTGCACAGCGCATCCGACTGTTCACGCAGCGGGGCAATGAAGCGTATCCACTTTCCGAGATGCAGGCGGCCGTTCTGCGACCACAACTGAATCGACTCGACGAACGGAACATCGCCCGCTGGAAAGCTGTCAGGGAACTGTCCGCAGAGTTGCAACAGCTCACTTCACCGCAAGGCGAGCCAGTCTTGCGAATGCTCGTCGATGCGTGTCAGATCGATCACGAGAATCGTCCGGCCTTTTTCAAAGTTGGCCTGCAGTACGACCTTGCAAAATCGACTGGTTCAGATCGAGAATTATTCGCTACCGCGATGCGTGCCGAGGGCATCGCACTTGATCCAGGGTTCCGCAGCCTGCACCGCATTCATAGCAAGCGGCGTTTCCGAGAGGTCGGGGACCTCGCCAACGCAAACGTGTGCGATGCGCACGTGCTGGTGTTGCACCACCCGGTGCTGCTGGAGAACTCGAATTCAATCCGGCAGATTCGCGTCGCTGCTGAGCGAGTCTGCAGCCATGCCGGAGCAATTCACGCAGTACAAAATCAGTAACCGCTCTGAAATCATTGGGCCAACAAACTGGTCATCACAACCGTGTTTGAGGCTCATCACGACTTCTGAAGTTCACGCATCAGACACGTTGCGTAGACGCCCGGCGGCAGCGTGAACGAAAACTCAATTCCGTTTTCGACGCTGTTGGTCGTCAGGTCCTGCGGCCAGACGACCAATGGCCGTCGCGTTCCCAGCGTGAGCTTTTTGAACTTCTGAAACGCTTCCCGCGGCAGATCGAATCGGTCGAGAATCGCCTGTTCGCGTTCGGCGGGAATTCCCACAGGTTGTTTCATCTTTGGTCCGAAGATTGGTCCAGATAGCACGGTTTCGTGGCTGTCGTAGCGTGCCTGTTCGGCAGCAACGTCAGTCACGACGAACGGCCCCTTCGAAGCCACCACCTGCATGACGTCGCCTTCCAGCAACTGGCCACTCATACCATCCGAAATCCGGTCCACGGCCCAGGCATTGAACAGCCGGGACTGAACTGCCGACAGTGTGAAGCGAAGCCCGTCGCGACTCATGCGGCGAACTCGTTCACCGCGCAACATTCGGAATCCGAGATCGTCAGTGGTTCCATCGTTGCCAAATCGTTGATCACCAAAGTAATTCGGAAATCCAGCTTCCTGGATTTCGCTAACCAGACCGACCGCAAGTTCGTTCGCATCTGGCACGGCCTCGCGAATAACGATCCGGAACCTGTTTCCGTGATGATGACCAGTCTTCAACTTGTTGCTGTGACGTTTCGCGCTGAGGACCTTGATCTGGTCAGACTCAATCTCTGCGACTCGATCACTGACCGATGCAGGAACCGAGATGTACTGCCTGGTGACCGCGTTGGCATCCTTGCGCCCAGCGAAACCAATGTCCGATTGATTGAGAGCGAGCACTCGCTCGATATGCCGCAACAGGTCTGGCGTCGCCAGCCCGCGTTTCTCGATGTGAAGGAACAGGAAATCGCCTTCGCCAGACGCTTCGTAAGCGGGAATCTCATCGACGAAGAAGTCTTCAGGCGACTGTTTGAGAAGGCCACCGATTCCGGCACCGACTGTCAGAAACGGAAGCGCGTCAGTACTCACCGCAAGCTGGTCATCCGAGACGCGATCTGAATCCGGCATTGAACGCCACCGCTCCGTTAATCGTCGCCGATCAGGCGAACGTCACTTTCACTTCCAAAACCTGCAACCGCTTCGTCGTCGAAGCTGTCATCGTTGGCCAGGCCAGCTTCCGGGAATGAAGTCATCATCTCCGTCCGATCAGGCCGCCTGTTTTCGGGTTCGGGCTCGTCCGGTCCGAGGTAGACGCGAAAGCTGGCGTTCGCAAACGCGAGTTCGTCTCCGGGAAGCAAGGCTCCGCGAGTGACTCGCTGGCCATTCACTTTGGTGCCGTTCGTGCTGCCGAGATCGCGAATAAACAGCAAACCATCCGTCTTCACGATCACGCAGTGAAGTTTAGACACGCTGGACCGGTCGATGTACACATCGCAGACGCCACGTTTGCGTCCCACGACTGTGACATCTTTCGTGAGGACGATCGGTCGATCGCCATCAATCGAGATGAGCTTTGCGAGCATCGCAATGCCTCAACCGGCGGAAGCTGTCAGAATCAAGAGACGGTCAGCATCGAAAAAGGTATGCACCGCGACTCGACGTAACTCTCATTCAGACAGCAGGAAAAGCCAACACGTGATTGTCCAGCACAAAACCCGGAAGTCAAGGTGCGTCATGAAACCCTCTACCAGACTGACACTGCACCAGTCGCGGTAACCCATAGGTTTGGGACAGTCGCAACTCAGATCTCCTGGTCGATGGCACTCACTTCTGTAATCGTCGAATTAATCGGCCTTTCCGTTTTTCCCGTTATTTGCGGAGTAGATGTTAAGTTACGGCCCTGACAAAAAAAGGCCCGGTCGAACAGAGAGTTCAACCGGGCCGTAAAACGTCTGCGTTGTCATCAGCTCATCCGAAAGCCGAGTGACTGAAACTCGCGGCGACTACTGGATCGTGATGGTCAGCCAGCCAGCGTTTGGGCGAATCCCAGTGATGGCCAGGTCTACCGGACCACCCGACTTGCGTTTCAGCGTAATCATTCGATCCACTTTCCGAGTCGGAAGCGCTTTCTGAATCTTCGCTTTCACGATGCCGGCTCTGGGAATCTGTTGAAGTGGGCTGACCGCATCGACTGCCGCCACGCCGACCGCCCCCGCTTCAATCACGATATCCGTCCCCTCGATCGAGAACTTCAGCGGTACGGTGATTTCCTGAGTAGGGATCAATTCATCACCTTCCGGCTGCAGGCTCATTCGAAGCACCAAGGTCAACTGACCGTTCTGGGCTTTGATTCGAATTGCATCCTGCTCAGGAAAGATGAAGCGGGTCTTGTCCTCTTCAACCGCGGCAGTTTCATCTCCCTTGTTCTTGTCACCAGGCAGCTTGAAATCGTCGCCCAGCAATAACCGCAGCGACTTTTCGATCTGCTCAGCAAGTTCCTTTTCTGTGAACGACTCACCAGCCAGCGGCAGTTTGTCCAAAGTGTTGTTCAGCAAGGTTTCGTGAAGGTGAATGGCAGCACTGCCAGCGACCCGTGTCGAAAATGAGGGGGAGTCGCCACCCAGATCAGCGTCTCCCATAAGGCGAGTGCCGATCCACAGTGCGTCACCAGTTGACCGATAAGTCCGAGCTGATGGAAAAAGACCGGTTTCTTTCAGCTTAGGAATAACCCGGTCTGCCATCTGCCCATTTGATTTGCTGAATTCAGCGTCAACTTCCTGATTGAATTCCGGAAGCATGCGTGCTCGCAACTTATCAGCGGCGATGGCTTCAGACTGATATTTCCGGTCACGGGCAGCACTAACGGCATATGAATCTGCGATCCCGCCAAACAACGGCAGGCCACTGACTCCTGTCCTGGCACCTGTCGTGGTGTTGTTTGCGTTGACCCACATCGTGGCCGGCGACGTTGTAAACTGGTCGCCATCAAAGCTGATGGATTTTGTGACGCCGAAAGTGTGATAACCCGACGTAAAGATTGTCGCCTGGTCCGTCACCCCCTGAGTATTCGTCTGCGTCACGCCGTTGAAAGTCATGTCAAACTGAATCACCTGGTCGTTCGGCTTCAGATCGATTGCGACGGTTCCATTTGTTGTCTGCTGACCATCGACTTTGGCACCCAGAACAAAATCGTCGACCGCGCCCGAATCGGTGTGGCTGTAACCCGCAACTTTGTTGAGGAACGCCTCGGTCGCGACAACTCGCAGGTTGTAGTTGAAGTAGTTACTTGCCAGGACGTCGGCGATGAGGTCACCACCGTCAGCAGCAAGACCGCGAACATTGCTGTACGCATCACGAGCGGCTGTCGCTGAAGAAAGGCTGCGGGTTTCTTCGTACGACTCAAGTGAAGCCACGAGTTTTGCAATTGCCGCACGCAGTTCAGATTGATCGTTGGTCGCCGGAGCTTCCGCAGACGCCAGCTCAATGAACTCTCCCAGAGTCTGCTTGACCGTAAGGAACTGTGGTCGTTGCACGAACTCCCGCTGTGCGTCGTTCTCCATTTTGTCTGCGTTTGCCAGCCGAGTGAACACTGCGCTGACAACGTCCGACGACTCGGCCGACTTAACTGCCGAGCGAAGTTCATCTGCGCGGATGAATTTCAACCAGGCATCGCCATTTTTGATGCTGGACAGATACTTGCCCAACGATTCGACGGACTCAGTGACTTCTGCACCGGCAGCATCGACTTTTGCTTTGCGAGCGGTCACCGGGTTCATCTCAAGAGTGTCCAGCACTGCCGTCGCAACAGACACGCGACGGGACAAACGACCGTTGATCGTCGCCAGAGGATCAAAGATCGCGGTGTAGGATTTGTCGGCGAGCGCCTTCTCCATCGTGCGAATGCGATTGTTAAGCTTTTCCAGGGCAGCCCGTTGTCCCGCAACGTCGAGCTCTTCCTGCTCGTACAGAGACGCCACATCGGCAGCGGCGTCTTTGCTCCAGCTCGTCCATGATTCACCTAGCGTCAGGAAGTCGTCTTCCAGAAGACCAACAGGAACGAAGTCGGGAAGAATTCCCCGTAGTCCCTGGGCCGGTTTCTCTGCATCTTCCGCCAGGGAAAGATGCCCGTGGGAGGCACATACAAGAGTAATCGCAGCAGCGAGCAGGGAAAGCAGCATCCCATGCTTCGATCGAAGCCAGGTCACTGAACTCATTTGGCAACTCCATTTTCGAAATGCGAGGCTTCGGTTGGCCATCATGCGATAGGCCGGAATTTCTCAACCGCGAGCCTCTGTTTGCCGGACCCGGAAGTGACGTTTACCTTCCAGAATAGCGCGGCAGCCTGTTTTGAATTGGTCGTCAACGCATCCCTGGGATCAGGGTCGAAACTATGGGTAAGCTGGAATATTTCGCAAAATCAGCGAAACCAACCCTCACGGTTTCACGCGTACCGCCAGCGGCGTTCGCAAATCCCCCCAGCCCTACGCACGCGGCTCAGTCTAATCTCGCCTCGTAACCGCTGCAATCAGCTTTATTTGCGTAAAGGTCCAAACAGGAAATTCAGGACATTGCGGAACCAGTACCCGCGGAAACCAATACCAACCCAGTCACACAGAATACTCGCAACATATTTTGGAATAGAGCGTTACAGCACGGCAGAACACGATCTGAATTCGTGATCCATAGACGCTGGAGCTTTAAGACCTCCGACACTGAAAAGGCATGACGCGGGACCAGCCGAGACAGAAAAGCTTCCTTACCCACGATTTCGCGGAATACCCGACTGCTGTCCCCACGCGGTACTTGTGGATGCTAGAGTTCGGTCGTCGAAAGCGGTCGTCACTGGCTGCAATGCGAGATTTTCCTGACATGGGCAGTCGCCCAACCGCTTATCGAACAACGAAACAGTCTTTACGGCCAGAGGGCAGAATAGTGACAAATTATCTCGTGACCGGTGGCGCAGGGTTTATCGGATCTCATATCGTGACGCGTCTGGTCAACGAAGGTCACGACGTCCGCGTGCTCGACAATCTATGTACCGGGTCACTGGAAAACCTCGCCCACATTTCAGGTCACTTTGAATTCATTCACGGAGACGCTGCTGATCCGATTGCCTGCAAGCGAGCTGTTGACGGAGTGGAAGTCGCTTTTCATCAGGCTGCCCTTGCATCGGTACCACTGAGCATTGAACGTCCGCTGGACTGTCATCGAGCATGCGTCACGGCGACCGTCAATCTGCTCGATGCCTGCGTGAAAGCAAAGGTGCGTCGCGTCGTTTATGCCGGCTCCAGCAGCGCTTACGGTAACGATCCGGAAATGCCGAAACGTGAAAGCCAGTTACCTCAGGTGCTGTCCCCATACGCCGCCGCCAAGCTGGCGTCCGAACTTTACTGCGAAGCCTTTGCGTCGTCTTACGACATCGAAACCGTCCGGCTCCGCTACTTCAACATCTTCGGCCCCAGACAGGATCCGGCGAGTCCGTACTCAGCAGTGATTCCGCTTTTCGTTTCGGCACTCGTCAACGGCAAGCAGCCAACCATTTTCGGCGACGGAACGCAGTCAAGAGACTTCACCTTCGTCGAGAACGTTGTTGAAGCCAACATTCGAGCGTCGCTGGCGGAAGGTGTCTCCGGCAAAGTTTTCAACGTGGGCTGCGGCGAATCGCTCAGTCTGATCGATCTTCTGCAGGAGATCTGCAAACGACTCAACGTGGAGTACGCACCGAACTTCGCAGAAGCTCGACAGGGCGACGTGAAACATTCGTGGGCAGACATCTCTGCCACTCAGCAGCAACTTGGATACGAAGTCAAAGTCGGGTGGCGGGAAGGTCTTCAGCCAACGATCGACTACTACGCCGAACTGGCTCGCGAAACCGCTAACTGTACTGCGTGCTGACGCAACCTGACTTAAAAAGTCTGATTGCCGAAGAATCAGTAAACTCACTTCGAAAACACCGAGTGGCCAGGAGAGCCGCTGAACGTCGGATGGAGCCCCTCGCCTTCAGAGGGCAGCCATGAGCACTCGTGACAACCTGGACGAACAACCGTTCGACATCACAAAACTGACAGCCGACCATTTACCGCATCGTGATGCGGGATCTGCTGATTCAACCACGACTGCGGCGGCTCAACTGTCGCTGCGAGATTCACGTGATCTGAATCAGGTCGTCTGGTCAGGCGGAACGATCGACTACGTCGGCCTCACCAGACGTTATGCCCTCTGGCTCGTTTGCGGCATGATCTCGGGAATTCTGATCGGGCACCTCATCTTTCAGACGTACGGTCCCGAATACACGGCGACAGCCAAGGTGCTCGTGTCAAAGCGAATGTCTGGACCGATCAGCGAAAGCAGTGAAGCTGAAACATGGGGCGACCGCGCCGAGCACATCGCGCTGATCATGAGCCCGTTGATTGTCGAAAAAGCGGTCAAGCTGCACGAACTCAACAAACTGCCATCATTGGCCCTGTCGAAAGACCCTGTCGAAGACGTGCTGGATTCAATCAAAGTCAAACGCAGCGCTGGTGAAGACCGCTCGTTCCTGAACGTTCTCGACGTAACCTGCACGAACGCCAATCGAGAAGACGCGAAGAAAATCTGTCACGCCGTCATTGATGCTTACCACGTCTACCTTCGAGAGAATCACGAAGAAAACACGGGCGAACTGCTGAACCTCGTCAACCGGGCAACCGGTGACCTGAAGCAACAGATCGACGACACCGAGGCGGCATACGACAAATTCCGACAGACCGCTCCGATTCATATGAAGACGGTAACTCGCGGCGCCGGCGGCGAAAGAACGGCTTCGGCCACGAACGTGCATCAGGAAAACCTGGCCGCACTGGAACTCGAACAACAACGGTTGCTCGTCCAGAAGGCGGAGGTGCAGTCGAAAATTCAGTCTCTTGAGAACTCGCTGGCAGAAGGACATTCACGCGAAGAACTCGCCACCATGATTCAACTGTTCTCGGCTCCTCAAAGTAAAACAGGGCAGAGCTCTTCGCTGCTCACATTCGGTGGTGGAGCCAATTCGCTGGATGGCCAGCTGCTACCACTGATCCTGAAAGAAAAGCAACTCCTGCTGGAATTCGGCGAGGACTGGCCGGAAGTGCAAACGGTCCGAGCGCAGATTGCGACACTCCGTCAGTACTACGTGCAGAGAGGCGTTTCCGGTGCGGCTGGAACTCAGGCCTTCGACCCCAGGACCGGCACACCGATCAACTCTGGTCAGCCTGGGCAACCCATCTCACCGCAGTCGCTGGCGAAGACATCCAACGGCCTGGATCTTGTTGATGTCTATCTGGCGTCGCTCCATCAGGACTACGAAGCGTTGGCTCTTCGTGAAACAGAAATCGAGCGGATCTACAAAAATGAATTCACACGCGCTCGTGAGCTGTCTGGCTTTCTGGAACAGAACCGGCAGTTCAACGACGACCTCGATCGTCTGCACGGACTTTGGGCGTCAATCAAAGTTCAGGCGTCAAAAGTCAACATTGAAAAAGAGAACCTCGGTTACTCACTGAAGATCATTGCTCCCGCGAAAGACCAGCTTTCGCTCAAACGGGTCATCAAGCTCTACGGCGCCGGTATCGTGGCGGTGATGAGTCTGGTCTGTGGATTGATCTTCCTTCGCGAATGTCTGGACACAACGCTCAAGTCTGTTGACGAAATCCGAGCGAGCATCCCCCTTCCAATCCTTGGCTCTGTGCCGTCGTTTGACACGAATGCCCGCGGCATCTCCGGCAGCCCGCTGCAGACCGCACTGTGCTATTTCCATCGACCAGGTTCGCCTGAGGCAGAAGCTTACCGCTCGCTGCGAACATCCTTCCTTGTCACTCTCGGTAAAGGGCAACGGATCGTTCAGGTGACCAGTCCGGAACCGGGCGATGGCAAGAGCACGCTTGCGTCAAATCTCGCTATCGCGATGGCTCAGTCGGGAAAACGAGTCCTGTTGATCGACAGCGACCTGCGTCGCCCCACCATTCACACGCTCTTTGGAATGAGGCGAGACATCGGCGTCACGGAAGTTCTTTCCGGAGAAATCGATCTATTGACTGCGGCGCAAGCCACGGTCGTCGAAGGTCTGTCGATCCTGACGTGCGGAAGCCTGCCGACAAACCCTGCCGAACTACTCGCTTCGAGTGGCTATGCAAGAATGCTGAAAAACGCCGAGCAGGAATTCGACATCGTGCTGGTCGATACGCCGCCACTGCTGGCGGTGAGCGATCCGTGCATCGTCGCACCGAACACCGATGGGCTGGTTCTTGTTCTGCGAATGGGCAAGAACCGTCGCCACTCGGCAAAGCGAGCCACCGAACTGATCGACACCAACTGCATTCGAGTGATTGGCGTTGTCTGCAATGCGACCAGCGCCGCCGCAGAAGGTTACAGCTACAAAGAAACGTACGGGGAATACTTCTCCGGGCCGACGTCAGCGCCACCAGCGGCAGCGATTAATCGTACGAATTCGTCCGGAGAGAATGCCAACGTGGATCGAGCACCGGTGACTGTTTAAGCTCGCCCGAGGTTCGCCTGTGCCGCGCCGCGAGGCGGTGCTGGCGAGGTGCGGTCAGCTGGCTGAGGCCTGATCGTCAGGCTTGTCTTTCGGACGCGGACGGAAGAACCGCATCGACTGCAGGACAACCATTTTTCGTCTTGCCAGACGAACGCTCAGCGAAAGAACCAGATTCAGGAAGCCGGGGACCACGTACTGCCGACCTTTGTCGAGTCCTCGAATAGACTTTCTGACGACGTAGGCGGCTGAGTGTGATCGCTGCTTTTTCAGCCAGCCGGAAACCCCCGCGACGTCGAAGAATTCCGTGGCGGTCGTACCTGGGCAAAGCCCCTGAATGATCACATTGCGATCGCGACACTCTGCCCACAACGCCTCGCTGAAATGCAGCACAAACGCTTTGCTGGCCGAATAAACCGGCATGTAAGCCACCGGCTGAAACGCAGCGACCGAAGCCACATTAACAATGCCGCCGCGTTCGCGATTGAGCATGGACGGCAGGAAGAGATAGGTCAGTTCAGTTAAAGCGGCAATGTTCAGTCGAATCATCTCCATCATTCGCAGCGGTTGTGTATCGTCGACCGTGCCGACAAAACCGAATCCAGCATTATTGATGAGCAGTTCGACTTCGATTTCCTGACTCGTGACTTCGTCAAACAGGCGTCGTGACTCTTCGGGAACGGACAGGTCAGCGACGATAACTTCGCAGCGAGTGCCGTGGCGGGTGTCGAGTTCTGCGGCCAGTTCTTTGAGTCGGTCTTCGCGGCGAGCGACAAGGATCAGGTGCATGCCGCGTGCAGCGAGCTGTCGCGCAAACTCAGCCCCGATTCCGGAGGACGCTCCGGTCACCAAAGCCCAGCGATCTGCGTAACCCTCAAACACTTCGGAGACTCCTGCGACCCCACTCCGATGGCAGCCCGCGAAACGAACGACGAAATCTGAGGGCGAAGTGATTTCAGCCTGACTCGGCCCGCTACCCTGCAGCGGGGATGAATGACACCGCAATCCGGTACAAGCGGCGCGGCCCATCGTAACAGACGACTTTTGAAAGGAAAGTATCAGCAGACTTTGTCGCAACGCCAGTCACACAAACTGGGATCTGTCCCGTCGGACTTCTCTCGCGCGGCCAACCAGACTCAAGGGCGGTATTCAACGATCACGTTGGTGCGAATACCGCCTCGCGGAGTGAACTCGGCGACAATCTTCATCTGTCGCGGCTCCGTGATCGCGACCAGGTCGTCAAGAATCAGATTCGTGACGCTCTCGTAAAAGGCGCCGTGATTTCGAAACTGCTGCAGGTAAAGCTTTAGCGACTTCAGCTCAAAGCACTTCTGATCGGCAACGTAAGTAATCGTGATCGTTCCAAAGTCCGGCTGACCG
This sequence comes from Rhodopirellula sp., assembly GCA_013203845.1. Taxonomy (GTDB): domain Bacteria; phylum Planctomycetota; class Planctomycetia; order Planctomycetales; family Planctomycetaceae; genus JABMPE01. The sequence goes on from JABMPE010000686.1 coordinate 11,318, forward strand.
GTTTTGGGGCACATCGACGTGAATTCGGGACAGATTGTTTCGATCTGGTAGTCCCGTTGCGGATAAGGGTTCTCAAAGGTCTCGATAATATCGCGAGAAATTTCGCTCATGGAAGCATCCGTTTTGACTGAGGGTTCCGGGTGAGACCGGCCCGGCCTCGAACGATCGCAAACCAGCGTATGCCAGCGGGCGGAATTCTAGCCATCAGCATCAGCTTCGCCACAGACGCTCGCAGATGAACCATCGGAGGGCATCTGAAGATGCAACCGCCTTATTCGCCAGGCGGCTCAACGACCATCACGTTGGAAGCGAGGTCACCCACCGTTCGCTCTTCCAGTCCAGCGCCCTTCATTCGAAGACGTCTGAGTGTTTCCGGATTCGTCCCCTTTGGCAGCTTTGCAATGTGGCAAACGGGCTCGCCCGGACTGATGGCTGGCAGCGTCGTCATACCGATCACGACGCCGTCGAATGGTGAATAGAGCATGTTCTGCTCCTGGCCAAGAAGATTCGTGTTGGTTGCCAGGGCCTGGCCTTTTTCAACAACGTCTCCCGGACCGACATGAAAATCGAGGAAGCCACCACGCTCAGCCCTGATCCACTGACTCTTCCTGGCGGAGACCTGGTAGGACGGTCGATCGGGTTTACCAGCAAGCATGTCCAGTGATCGGAGTACATTCTTCACACCCCGGACTGTGGTTTCGACAATCGCCGGCTCGACTTTCCAGACCTCGCCGCCTTCAAAAACGATCGTATGGCATCCACTCCGGCTGGCCTCGCGTCGAAACGCTCCCTGAGGCCCCTTGCCATCGATGAGAATCTCGGCACCAAATGCTTCGGCAATGGAAAAAACCTCGGGCGACGAAAGGTCACCGCGAACCGTCGGGTAATTCGTTCTCCTGACAGCGGCCGTGTGAATATCGATGCCATAATCGCTTCTCGCCACGATCTCGTCGAAGATCCTCCGAGCCATTCGACCAGCCAACGTTCCAGTGTCTGAACCAGGAAAGCTGCGATTCAGGTCGCGACGATCAGGCAGGTATCGCGAATGCCTGTCGAAACCAGGCAGGTTCAATACCGGAACGAAGATCATGGCTCCGCGAGTCAGTAAGAGGTCGTCATCCTGAACGAGGTGCCGGACAGCTCCGGTCCCGTTGATTTCGTCACCGTGCAGAGCGGCCGTCACAAAAACTACCGGTCCTGGATCCACAGCACGACGGACGTGGATGGGAATATGAATCGTCATCCCGCTGTAGCTTTCGCTGATTGCGAGACTGATATCCTGGCTCTCGCCCGGAGCGATGCGCACTCCGCTCCAGTCGTCGATCGACCGCCGAACAGGAGTATCAGATGACATCGTCGACGCCTTTCACTTCAACGTTCTTCTTCCGGGATTTCAGGCACGTCTATCAGTTCGAGCGGCTCAGACTCGGAATTCCCGGACGCGAAATCGGGAAGTTCCTGCACCTTCAAACGCCGCTTCCGACGAACTCGCTCCGGAATCATACCACGCATACTGTCGAGTTTCCCAAAACACAGCAGCCGGTCACCGGCTTCAAGAACCCGGTCCGCTTTCGGGTTCGGAATCACGGATGTTCCACGATGCAGAGTCAATGCATTGATGTCTTTATCGCGCAGCGCCGATTCGGCAACTGTCCGACCAATGAATTCTGATCCTTCCGGAATGTACAACTCGGCGACACCATAACCGCGACTGACCGTCAGGCGTTGTCGCACGTCGATTTCCGGAAAATCGACCTGAGCCGCGATGAAATCGACAATGGCCCCCGCCACGTCAAGCTGTGTCGATGTCTCAATGGCCTCCAGGCCCGGAGACGAATTGACTTCCATGATCTGCGGACCGTCACGTCCTTCCAGCATGTCGACACCAGCAACCCGCAGCCCCATGATCTGAGCGGCTCGGACCGCGGTTTCGCGATATTCGTCATCCAGTTCGACCGGTTCCGCATGACCACCTCGATGAATGTTGCTGCGGAACTCCTGACCTTGAGCCACGCGTCGCATCGAAGCAACCACTTGATCCCCCACGACGAGTGCTCGAATATCCCGTCCTTTGCTTTCCTTCACAAACTTCTGAACCAGCACGTTCTGGTTTGTACTGTGCATGGTTTCGATGATCGCTTCAGCAATCTTGACCGAGTCGGCCAGGATAACGCCGACGCCCTGAGTGCCTTCCAGAAGTTTGATGACAACCGGCGAGCCGCCGATTCGCTCAATGGCCGGCAGAATATCTTTATGGTCGCGTACGAAAGTCGTCGGCGGCATGCCGATGTGATGTTTGCTGAGAATCTGCAGGCATCTCAGTTTGTCCCGTGAGTTGGCAATTCCGGATGACGTATTCGCCGTAAAAACATCCATCTGCTCAAACTGTCGAACGACGGCTGTCCCGAAATAAGTAATGGACGCGCCGATTCGCGGCAGCACCGCGTCGTAAACGCTCAGCTGTTTCGAACGGAAATAGAGGTCCGGTTCACCGCGTTCAAGATCGATCGCAAATTTCAGCGTGTTGAGAACTGTGGCTTTGTGCCCGCGATGTTCGGCAGCTTCTCGCAGCCGATTCGTGCTGTAACAACCGCGGCTGCACGAAAGAATCCCGAGTTTCATAAAATGCTGGTCCTGAAAGACACCTGATCCGCTGAAAGAAGCAGTTGACCTGGTTTCAACGAGGTCAAGCTTCAGGCGGGTTCTTACTCGGTTGCTGCCGTTGAGTCGCCGTCACTCTTGCGTCTACTGGCTTTGCGTTTGCCAGTTCCGGTTTTCGTCGGTCGCTGAGAATCATCCGTACCGGACAACCTCTTTTTTTTAGTATCACTGGCTGTGCCGGACGCTTCAGTTGATCTCGATGATCGAGAGGAGTTCGTCGGCGTCAGTGTTCCGCCAATCAAGGCTCGATCGACATCGACCAGAAAACGACCACGAATAGACTCACGCCCCAGCAGCATTCGGCAGCTCATGGTGCTGCGATCAGCCAGCGTCACCTCAACCGGCCACGACTTCCCCAGAACTTCAACGTGAGTCACGATCACCGGTCGGCGAGTGGTATGCCCGTTGGAACTTCGAACGACACGATATTCCAGCAGTTCGGCCTCTGCTCTCACGAACGTTTTTCGAAAGTGTTGCTTGAAGTGAATATTGAACCGCACGTATGTCCGACGATTTCGTTCGAATTCTTCGACTTTGGAAGCATGCAGACAGGCGTTTTGAGCCCCCGTATCAATTTTTGCTTTGATTCTCCGTACGCCCAGATCGGGAAGACAAAGCCACTCCCGCGCCCCAATCACCGGCAGATACAGTTTCGAATCAGGCATCGTCAACTTTCCGACTCAGCAGTTCAGACCGTACGAACTCGCTAAGGATTGCGATTCGGCCATGCTTTTATCGTCCCCATGCCATCCTGGACAGCGATCCGTCATCGCAAAGCAAAATAATCGCCCGGCTGGGCTCCGTCACGATTCAAATTGAAGCCAACAATCAAAACAGGCTCGTCAACAATTCGTTGCCGAGCCTGTTTCCCTGTGCTTTTCTCGCCGCGTCAACGAGCGTTCAAAAAAATCAGCGTCGACTAGCCGAGCGACTGCGTGAACCGCTCAACGGCTTCTTCGACGTTCGCGCGGCTGTTGAACGCGCTGAGCCGGAAGTAGCCTTCGCCAGCGGCTCCGAATCCGCTGCCAGGCGTACCGACCAGGTTGCCTTTTTCGAGCAGCGTGTCGAAAAATTCCCAACTGGTGGCTCCTCCCGGAGTCTTCAGCCAGACATACGGTGCATTGACGCCGCCGTAAACTTCGATGCCAACTTTCGTCAGACCTTCACGCAACAGTCGAGCGTTTTCCAGATAGAAGCTCACCAGTTCGCTGATCTGTTGCTTGCCTGCTTCGCTGTACGCCGCTTCGGCGCCGCGCTGGATCGGGTAAGAAACGCCGTTGAACTTGGTGCAGTGACGACGGTTCCACAGCGGGTGAATGGCGACGGTCTCGCCGCTGGAAGTCATGCCTTTGAGACTCTTTGGCACCACCGTGAAGGCACAGCGGGTTCCCGTGAAGCCAGCGTTCTTGCTGAAACTGCGGAACTCGATCGCAACATCACGAGCGCCGTCGATCTCATAAATCGAGTGTGGTATTTCAGAATCGGTGATAAATGCTTCGTACGCGGCATCGAACAGAATGATCGAATCGTTCGCCCTGGCGTAGTCGACCCACTGCTTGAGCGTTTCCTTCGAGGCAACGGTGCCCGTCGGGTTGTTCGGAAAGCAAAGGTAGATCAAATCGACTTTGCCTTCGGGCAGCGCCGGCGTAAAGCCGTTTTCCGCCGTGACGGGAATATAAACCAGACCGGTGTAGCGACCATCAGCGTCGGCTTCACCCGTGCGACCGGTCATCACATTCGTGTCGACATAGACCGGATAGACCGGGTCGGTAATCGCGACGATGTTGTTGGCCCCAAAGATGTCCAGAATGTTGCCGGTGTCGCACTTTGATCCGTCTGAAACGAAGATTTCGTCCGCCGAGATGTCGCAGCCGCGAGCTTTAAAATCGTTCTCGCAAATGGCGTTGCGGAGAAAATCGTAGCCCTGCTCCGGCCCGTAACCTCGAAACGATCCTCGATCGGCGAGTTCATCGGTTGCTTTGTGGATGGCCTCGATAATGGCCGGCGGCAGCGGTTCGGTGACGTCGCCAATGCCCAGCTTGATGACCCGGCTGGCAGCGTCCGGATTAGCCTCGCAGAACGCGTTGACTCGGCGAGCAATCTCAGGAAACAGATAGCCGGCTTTGAGCTTCAGAAAGTTGTCGTTGACCTGAACCATGGTCAGAAATCCTTGCAGAGCATGAGAGTATGATTGGGACGAAGTCCGGAGTTGAACGTTAAATCCGCCGAGCGTCAGGCGGTGAAACGGGCGGTCGCAACGAAGCGGGCGGTAGTAAAACGGAGCCACCGCCAAAACTCAAACCGCTGGCGCGAACTTCCGCAATGACAGGTTCGAGCTTTCTGAGTCGGCCTTCGTCCGATTCCTCCGATCTTTGCGTCTCTGCGACTTTGCGTCAGCTTCTGCCAGAGCCAGAAGCTGATCTTTAAAAAGAAATCGGACTCGCCTTGCAGGTTGTGATCCACCCTTTATTTCCTGATGATGGACGATCCGCTTTTTTCCGTCACGTTCAGTCACCCGCGGGCTTTCGCGATGTCCACCGTTCCAATTCTCATCGCCGAAGACGATCGCAGGAACATCGTCATCGACCGTCCTGCCATTGTCGTGGGACGTTCGCGACGCCGGTCGGATATTTGCATTGATGATCGTTCGATCTCGGCGGTGCATTGTGAGATTTCAATCGGCGACAACTGTCTGCAGGTCCGAAATCGCGGCCGTAATGGTATTCGCATCAACGGACGCAAGAGTGATGAAGGCGACCGAGTACCTCTCCTGAAAACGTGGCCGGGCATCGCGACAGTGGTTACCGGGTTGGTGCTTGCCGGGCTGGTGGTCGCCGCTCTGCTGATGCGTCCTTCTTACGACGGAACCGAAGTCTCAGGCATGGTCACACTGAACGGTCAGCCGCGCACGGATGCAACGATCTCGTTCACGGACCTTCAGAGCGGATTTGGTGCCAGCGCCGTCGTTGGTCCGAACGGGGAGTTTGAAGTCGTCACGCTGAAGGGTGGCATGAAACCCGGCACCTGCAATATCGCCGTCATGCCGATGAAGCCCGATGCGAACTCGCAGGTCCCGCCGTCGGCAATCCCTTTTCATTGCCGATCCATTCAGACCAGCGGAATCACGCGAGAGATCACCGACGAAGGTCCCAACGACCTGCTGATCGAACTTGCGGCTACTCCCGATTGATCTGATCAGGCCCTTTGCCAGCGGTCTTGACGTAGGTGCTGCCCTGCTTTTCGTACCGGGTGAAGCCCATGTTTTCGAGCTGGTTGGGATCCTTCAGCTTCCGCTCGATCGC